>JAGWTS010000269.1 GCA_028868875.1 Burkholderiales bacterium
AGAGACATTGGTTCCGGGGCCCACTGGTAGCAAAAGGAATCCGGGGATCAATGGATCCTGTCTTGCAGTCTGTAAGCATCCTTTTGTAAGGCTGACAATAGTTCCAATTCTCGCGCCAGTGAAGAATCCGATGCTCAGCATCAGGTGGAGTTCTGGCGAAGCTTCCTGAGATGTAAGGGACAGCAACTCACTGGTTGCTTGATTCGATAGCGGATGAAGTCCATCTTCGAGCGCGGTTCCAACCCGCGAGCGGTTCGGAATACTCAGCGAAGTGGTAACCCGCGCCATGGTTCTCTGGAAGCCGACGGCGTCGAAGAACGGGAGGACAACCATGCGTTCCTGCCACATTGGGGCCGCTGTGCCAACAAGGCCATGCAGGTCTGCAAATCTGTAGAACCGAACCACCGCGTTCATGCGAACAGAGGCGGTGCTCAGTGCGAGCTGGCCTCTAGCGACCGCTTCCATCAGATGTCCGCGGAAGCGGTCTAGGACACGCTCATCGCGTCGCATCGGGAAGTGCCGCCAGTCCAGACCACTCGTCTCTAAGAAATCCGCATAAGCCTTTAAGTGGCCCATGGCAGAAAGGACCGTTGCCGGTTTGGAACGCTCGACGGTAGTCCGGTCTAGCGCCCAAAGGTTCACCTCCGGCCAGCCGGCTCCGTGGGACCAAAAGATCTGAGGTAGCCCGGCGGCAACTCTTCGCTGCGCATCAATTTGCCAGACCACGGTGCCGTCACTGCCAGCCATGGTTGTCCATGGCCGGAAGTTGATGAGTTCGAGGCGAGCCATGGACCGCTCTAGTGCCGGTGCGGGGAGCACGCAGCACTGCTTCGACCCAGGTGCGGGTCGAAGTGGGCCACAAGTCCGATGAAGGGGGCTGAATCTAGCCTGCCCCGTCTGCTTCGATGCATAGATACGCGCCGTCCACCTCGTGGGACGCGCACCTTGGTCAGTCGCTACCTACTCCCACTATGTCCATGGTCTGGCAAGTCAGGAGTAGATGTCAATAGCGGCTTATGTCGGAGTAAACAGGAAGTTCATCACATCGCCATCCTTGACCACGTATTCCTTGCCCTCGGCGCGCATGCGGCCCGCGTCCTTGGCGCCTTGCTCGCCCTTGAAGGCGACGAAATCCTCGTAGGCGATGGTCTGGGCGCGGATGAAGCCGCGCTCGAAATCGGTGTGGATCACGCCCGCGGCCTTGGGCGCGGTGTCGCCGATGTGGATCGTCCAGGCCCGCACTTCCTTGACGCCCGCGGTGAAGTAGGTCTGCAGCCCGAGCAGCTTGAAGGCAGCGCGGATCAGCCGGTTCAGCCCGGGCTCGTCCTGGCCCATCTCGTGCAGGAACAGCGCGCGGTCCTCGTCGGACATGTCGGCCAGTTCGGCCTCGGTCTTGGCGCAGATCGCGACCACCGGCGCGCCCCGCCTGGCCGCGAACTCCTGCAGCCGCACCAGCAGCGGGTTGTCGGCGAAACCGTCCTCGGCGATGTTGCCAACGAACATCGCCGGCTTGGCGGTGATCAGGCACAGCGGCTCGAGGATCGCCAGTTCTTCCTTGCTGAAATCGATGCCGCGCACCGGCTGCGCCTGGTCGAGCGCGGCCTGGCATTTCTCGAGCACCTTGACCAGCGCTGCCGCCTCCTTGTCGTTGCCCGAGCGCGCCGCCTTGACGTAGCGGTTCAGGCTCTTCTCGACGGTGGCCAGGTCGGCCAGGCAGAGTTCGGTCTGGATGACCTCGATGTCGGCGATCGGGTCGACCTTGCCGGCGACGTGGATCACGTTCTCGTCCTCGAAGCAGCGCACGACGTTGACGATGGCGTCGGTCTCGCGGATGTGGCTGAGGAACTGGTTGCCCAGGCCCTCGCCCTTGCTGGCCCCGGCGACCAGCCCGGCGATGTCGACGAACTCGACGATCGCCGGCACCACGCGCTCGGGTTCGACGATCGCGGACAGCGCGGCCAGCCGCGGGTCGGGCAGCTCGACGATGCCGACGTTGGGCTCGATGGTGCAGAACGGATAGTTCTCGGCCGCGATGCCGGCCTTGGTCAGGGCGTTGAAGAGGGTGGACTTGCCGACGTTGGGCAGACCCACGATGCCGCACTTGAGGCTCATGAAGGCTTTCGGGGGGGATCGGCGCGCCGAGACAGCGCGGGACCGGCGATTTTCCTACACTGCGCCGATGACAGCGCCCCCTCTCGTCCTGAACCCCCACGAACGCGACCTCGGCGGCGGCTTCGTCGTGCGCCGCCTGCTGCCCGCCCTGCAGCGCCCCGCGGTCGGGCCCTTCGTGTTCTTCGACCATTTCGGCCCGATCAGCGCCGGCCCGCAGGACAACCACGACGTGCGGGCGCATCCGCACATCGGCCTGGCGACCGTGACCTACCTGTTCGAGGGCGCGATGATGCACCGCGACTCGACCGGGGCGGTCCAGCGCATCGAGCCGGGGGCCATCAACTGGATGACCGCCGGGCGTGGCATCGTCCATTCCGAGCGCACGCCCGAGGATCTGCGCGGCGTCGTGCGGCGCAGCCACGGCCTGCAGCTCTGGGCGGCGCTGCCCGAGGCCGACGAAGAGGCCGAGCCCGTCTTCGCCCACACCGAGGCGGCGGCGATTCCCGAGCTGGAAGCGGGCGGGGCGCGGCTGCGCGTGCTCGTGGGCGAGGCCTTCGGGGCGCGCTCCCCGGTGGCCACGCGCTCGCCGACCCTGTTCGTCGACATCCGGCTCGAAGCCGGGGACGCGTTTCCGCTGCCGCCGGCGGCCGAGCGCGCGCTTTACGGCGTCGACGGCAGCTTCGAGCTCGACGGCCTGGCCCAGGCGCCGAACCGCATGGTCGTGATCGGCGCCGACGCCGAGCCGATGCTCTCGGCGAGCGGCCCGGCGCGCCTGGTGCTGATCGGCGGCGAGCCGCTCGGCCCACGCCTGATCTGGTGGAACTTCGTCGCGCGCCAGCGCGAGCGCATCGACCAGGCGGCTGCCGACTGGGCCGCGGGGCGCTTTCCCCAGGTACCGGGCGAGACCGAGTTCATTCCGCTGCCGAGCAAGTGATCCCCCCCGAAGCGCCTTCGGCGCTCCCCCCCGGGGGGGCGACGCCAGCGGCCCGGCGGAGCCGGTTCCGCGGCGTCCGCTTGGGGCGCGCACTAGGGGCGCACTAGGGGCGCAGTCCGGCCGTGGGGCGCTCAGAAACCGAAGCTCAGGTCCACGCGCTGGTTCACGCGCAGCGTCGACAGCAGGCCTTCCTGCACAACCGCGTTCATCGCGAAGGTGATGCCGCCGTTCATGCGCGCGTCGGCGCGGTAGCCGGCCAGGGTGGCGCCGGGCTCGTCGCCCTGGATGCCGCTGGCCGGGTCGACGCTCGGGATCGTGCAGCGCACGCAGGGCTTGACGAGCTTGAGTTTCACCTCGGCGCCCTCGGCGGCAATCGTGAGCGTGTCGATCTGGTCTTCGTCGTAGGGATCGATCCCGTCGAGCACGAGGTTGGGCCGGAAGCGCTCGATGCCCACGGCCGCCTGCCCGCGCTCGCCGAGGCGGCGGTTCAGGTCGTCGAGCGAGGCCTGGCCGACGACGAGCAGCGGAAAGGCGTCGCTGAACGCGTTCTCGGCCTCGACCGCGCCGCTCCAGCGCCGGTCCGAGAGCCGGCGCTGCTCCGGGTCGAAGCGCACCAGGCGCAGCCGCCGGCCGGCGAAGTCGCTGAACCATTGCGCCGCGAGTTCGCCCATGTCGTAGGCCTTGACCTCGTCGTCCCAGACCCGTGCCCGGGTCGGTGTCTCGACCCGGTCGAGCGCGACGTGCAGCGCCAGCATGCCGGGCGCGCGCAGCCGCATCTCCTCGCTGCCGAGCGTCGGCTGCACCAGCGCCAGCCGAGGCAGCACGCGCTGCGTGACCATGCGCCCCTCGGGGTCCACCAGCATCCAGGCGCGGTCCAGCTCGAGGCCGGTCTCGACGAGCAGGGCTTCGTCGACCGCGATCCCGGCGCAGGACTTGATGGGGTGGATGTGGATCGCCGCGAGGCGGCAGGCGAGATCGCTCAATCGGTGCTCCGAAGAAAGGCTGGGGCCATCTGCAATTGTCACGCCTGGTTTCGGGGGGCCTCCCTACAATCGTGCCAATGGCTTCCTGCGATGTTCTCGTCCGTGGCGCCGGCGCCGTCGGGCTCGCCGCGGCGCTCGCGCTCGCGCGCCAGGGGCTGGCGGTGGCGCTGCTCGGCGCCGACGGCCGCGCGCCGGGCCCGGATATCCGCGTCTATGCGCTGAACCCAGCGGCGGTGGAACTGCTGCGCTCGCTCAGGGTCTGGGACGCGCTGCCCGCCGAGGCCCGCACCGCCGTCTACGACATGCACGTCGAAGGCGACGCCCCCGGCGCGACGCTCGATTTCTCGGCCTGGAGCCAGGGCACGGAGCAGCTCGCCTGGATCGTCGACGCGGCCGAGCTCGAAGCCGCCCTGCTCACCGCGGCGCGCTACGCCCCGCACCTGAGCGTCGTCAAGACCGAGGTCGAGGCCCCGCTCCAGGTCGTGGCCGAAGGCAAGGCCTCGCCGACGCGCGCGCGCCTGGGCGTGGGCGTGCAAAGCCACCGTTACGGCCAGCGCGCGGTCGCGGCCCGGCTCGACGCACTGTGGCCCCATGCCGGCCTGGCGCGCCAATGGTTCCGCTCGCCCGACGTGCTTGCGCTGCTGCCCTTCGACCGCCCGCGCGCCGGCCACGGCTACGGCCTCGTCTGGTCGGTGCCCGACGAGCGGGCCGACGAGCTGATGGCCTTGTCCGCCCCCGAATTCGAACAGGCGCTCGCCGACGCCACCGCAGGTGCCTCCGGCGCCTTGACGCTGGCCGGCGAGCGCGCCACCTGGCCGCTCACGATTGCGCGCGCCGAGCAGGTGAGCGGTCCGGGCTGGGTGCTGGTGGGCGACGCCGCACACGTGGTCCATCCGCTCGCCGGCCAGGGCCTGAACCTGGGGCTGGCCGACGTGGCCGCGCTCGCCCGCGTCGTCGCCGCGCGTGAGCCCTGGCGCGGTCTCGGCGACGCCAGGCTGCTTGCCCGCTACGCGCGCGAACGCGCCGCGCCGACGCTGGCCATGGGCCAGCTCACCGACGCCTTGCTCCAGCTCTTCGCCTCCGAGCGCCCGCTGCTGCGCGAACTGCGCAACCGCGGCCTCGGGCTCGTCGACCGGCTCGCGCCGGTCAAGCGCTTCCTGGCCGCGCGCGCGCTCGACGCTTGAGCTGCGCCGCCGTTTTTCGAGGATCCCAACGATGAAACCCCTGTACCGCCTGCTCACCCTCGCCGCCGCCGGCTTCCTCGCCCTGGGGGCCCAGGCCCAGACCCCGAACCCGGAAGCGCAGATCCGGCGCGCCCTGGCCGAGCGCATCCCGAGCCTGCCCAAGATCGACGAGGTGCGGCCGACCGCCATCCCCGGCCTCTACGAAGTGCGGCTCGACGGCACCGAGATCGTCTACAGCGACGCCAAGGGCGAGTTCCTGATCCAGGGCGCGCTCATCGACACCCGGACCATGACGAACCTGACCCAGGCGCGCATCGACAAGCTCACGGCGATCGATTTCTCGAGCCTGCCGTTCAAGGACGCGATGGTGTTCAAGCAGGGCAACGGCGCGCGCAAGATGGCGGTGTTCGTCGACCCGAACTGCACCTACTGCAAGCGTTTCGAGGGCGATCTCGTCAAGGTCAAGGACGTGACGATCTACACCTTCATCATGCCCATCCTGGGCCCCGATTCGAGGGTCAAGGCGCGCGACATCTGGTGCTCCAAGGAAGCGTCCGCGACCTGGCGCGCGTGGATGCTCGACGGCGTGCCGCCGCCGCGCGCGATGGGCCCCTGCGATGCCGGGGCGCTCGAGCGCAACGTCGCCTTCGGCCACAAGTTCAAGATCGACGGCACGCCGGGCCTGGTCTTCGAGGACGGCACGCGCAAGCCGGGGGCGCTGCCCGCGAGCGAGGTCGAGCGGCTGCTCGCCGCGGCTTCGAAGAAGGGCTGAAGCCCCGCGCCGGCCGGGGCCGCTCCCGCGCCTGCCGCGCATCTGCGCCCTGACCATGGCCGACTACCGGCTCGAGATCGAGGACGCGAACGCCCATCTGCTGCGCGTCACGCTGCGGCTGCGTCGCCCGGCCGCGCGCCAGCTGCTCTGCCTGCCGGCCTGGGCGCCGGGCAGTTACCGGCTGCGCGATTTCGCGCGCCAGGTCATGACCATCGAGGCGCGCCAGGGCGGGCGCGCCTGTGGCGTCGAGCAGGTCGACAAGTCGGGCTGGGCCGTGACCTGCAGCGGCGCGGCGATGCTCAGCGTCAGCCTCGTCATCCATGCCTTCGACGAAACCCTGCGCGGCGCCTTCCTCGACACCGCGAGCGGTTTCTGCAACGGGCCGGCGCTGTTCGCCTACGCTCCGGGGCGCGAGGCCGAGCCCTGCACCTTGACGATCGGCCGCCTGCCGCGCGGCTGGCGGGTCGCGACCTCGATGCCGCAGCGCGGCCGGCAGCGCTTCGAGGCTGCCGACTACGCCGAACTGATCGACCACCCGATCGCCTTCGGCCGCCTGCAGTGCGGCCGCTTCGAGGCCGCGGGAGTCGAGCACGAATGGGCGCTCGAAGGCGCCTGGCCCGGCTTCGATGCCGAGCGCCTGGGCGCCGACCTGCGCCGCCTGTGCCTGGCCCAGATCGCGTTCTGGCACGGCCGGGGCCGGCCGCCGATGCGGCGCTACCGCTTCCTGATCCGTGCCGCCGAACAAGGCCACGGTGGGCTCGAGCACCGCGAGAGCTGCCTGCTCGCGGTGGCGCGGCGCGAGCTGCCGCACATCGAGACGGCAGCGGCAGGCGAAGACCCCTACACCGGCCTGCTCGGCCTGGCCAGCCACGAATATTTCCACGCCTGGTGCGCGACGCGCATGAAGCCGCGCGAACTCGCTGCGCCCGATCTGCAGCGCGAAGCGCCGACCCGGCTGCTGTGGTTCTTCGAAGGCTTCACCGCCTACTACGACGAACTCATGCTGCTGCGCGCCGGGCTCGTCGGCGCGGCCGGCTACCTGCGCCGCCTCGCGACGACCTTGAACGCGCTGCTCGCGACGCCGGGCCGGCACGCGCTCTCGGTCGCCCAGGCCAGCTTCGAGGCCTGGACCAAGCATTACCAGCGCGACGCAAACACGCCCAATGCCACCGTGAGCTACTACGACAAGGGGGCGGCGATCGCGCTCTTGTGCGACCTGGCGCTGCGCCGGCGAGGCTCGTCGCTGGACGCGGCGATGCGCCGGCTCTGGCGCCTCTCGGCCGGCGCGGCGATCGGCGAAGCCGAGCTCGAGGCCGCGCTCGGCGCAGACGCGGATGCCGAATTCGCGGCCGATCTGCGCGCCTGGGTCCACGGCCGCGCCGAGTTGCCGCTGGCGCCGCGCCTGGCCGCGGCCGGCGTGGCGCTGGTGCGCGAGCCGGCGCCGCTCGCCGCCGAGCTCGGGCTGCGCCTGGCCGAAGGGGTGGTGAGTGGCGTCCAGGTGCGCCAGGTGCTGCGCCACGGTGCGGCCGAAGCGGCGGGCATCGCCCCGGGCGACGAACTGCTGGCGGTCGACGGCTGGCGCATCCGCCGTCTCGACGAAGCGCGCCAATGGCTGGACGGAGCGCGCCGCTTCGAGCTGCTGCTGGTGCGCGACCAGCGCGTGCTCGCGCGCCGCGTCGTACGCCCGGCGCAGGCCGCCGCGCCGACCCTGGCCTTGCGGCTGGACGAGCGGGCCGACGCCGCGGCGCTGGCCCTGCGGCGCGCGTGGCTCGGCGTCTGAGCGGCCGCGGGGCCGGGCTGCGCCCAGCCCGCACCCCGCTGGGCGGCGAGCACGGTGGCAAGCCCGCGTTCAGCTGAGAAGCGGCGCGCGGCCCTGGCGCTGCTCGTGCTGGCGGTGGCCGCGGTCCACCTCTGGCTTGCGGACGGGGTGCTGGAATCGCGCATCGGCAGCGCCGCTGCGGACCGGCGGCCGCGGCGCATCGAGGTGGCTTTCGTGCGCGTGATGAAGCCCTCGGCGCCGCCGGTCGCGGCGCCTGCGCTGCCGGCGCGAAGGGGCCCCGGGGGAGCGGCCGCGCCGGCTGCGCAGGCCGCATCCGCTGCCGCCGCCGAGCGCGCGGCGCGCGCTGCCGCCGCCCGGGCGGCCATGAAGGCGAAGGCGGAAAAGGCCGCAAACGCTGCGCGGGTCGCGCAGGCCAAGCAGGCCGCCAAAGCCACCCGAGCCGCGCAAGCCGCGCAGGCTGCACAAGCCGCCCAAGCCGCGCAGGCCGCACAAGCCGCACAAGCCGCACAAGCGGCACAGGCGGCACAGGCGGCACAGGCGGCACAAACCGCGTCGGCCGCCGCTGCACCAGCCGGGTCCGCCGCCGCCCAGCCCCGGGTTGTCGCGCAAGCCGAGGCGGCTTCGGCCGCAGCCCCCGGGTCAACCGCGGGCGCCGCGTCGGTTTCGGCCCCCGCGGCGTCCGCGGCCACGGCAGCGGCGGTGGCGGGCCCGGCACCGGCACCGGCACCGGCACCGGCCCGGGTCGCGCAAGCGGCGGTTGGCACCCAGGGCGGCGAGCGGGCGCCGTTGACGCCGGCCGCGTCGGGGTCGGCTCCGGCTGTCGTCGCGTCGGGCCCGACCGCCGACGCGGCCGCTGC
>JAGWTS010000270.1 GCA_028868875.1 Burkholderiales bacterium
CGCTGCCGACGTCGTAGAACACGCTCGCCACCATCTCGCGCGCGCTGCGGCCCAGCCAGCGCTCGGGCGGCAGCAGGCGCAGCTCGAGGCTCAGGATGTCGCCTTCGTCGCCCGTGCCCTCGCCGGGCGCGAAGGCGCGCACGCCTTCGGGTCCGCCGATGCGGGTCTGCTCGGTCGTGTCCAGGTTCTGCGCGGCGTGCTGGCCGCGCAGCGCGGCATAGGCCAGCAGCCGGCCGGTGAGCAGGTCCTGCAGCCGGGTGAAGCCGTAGCCGAGCTTGAAGAAGGCGGCCGCGCTCGCATTGCCCGGCGGCGGCCCGCCCGCGAAGCTCAGGCGGCCGGACACCAGGTTCAGCTCGAAGGTGTTGACGCCGCCCGAAAGCAGGCTGTCGCGCAGGTCGCCGCTGCTGCCCAGGGTGAGGGAGTCGACGCGCTTCTTCTGGTCGGCCCCCACTGCCTGCTGGCGGTCGTCGTAAGCCTTGTGCTCGAAGCTCGCCAGCGTGAAGAGGTTCAGGTTGCGCGAGCGCACCAGCGGGTACAGCGCGAACGCGTTCGCGGTCACGGCGCTGCCGTTGAGGTCCAGCGGAAACTCGCTCTTGTTGAGCTGGTACTTCACGGCCGACAACGAGGCGCCGAGCTTGAAGCCGTCGCCGCCGACCGGCGTCGTGTAGCCGAGCAGCGCGAAGGCGAGGCCCCCGGTGGTCGAAGTCAGCACGGTCGCGGTGAGTCCGTCGCCGCGGCCGAAGGGGCTGTTGCGCTGGACCAGCGCGCCCAGCCGGTACGGACCGAGAAAGCGCGAGCCGTTCACGTCGGCCTCGGCCTTGCCCGTCCAGCGCGACTCGGCGCGAGGCGTCACGACCAGCAAGGCCGTGCCCGGCTTCGCGCCGGCCTCGATCTCGAAGCGCGCGGTGATGCCGCGCAGGTCGTTGACGAGAAAGACCACGCGCTCGACGTCGCGCACCTTCAGCACGCTGCCGGGCACGAGCCGCGCCAGGTAGGCCTCGACCACCTCCTTGCGCACGGGCAGGCCTTCGGACCACTTCAGCACCACGCGGTCGAGCCGGCCTTCGAGCACCGCGATCCGGATCACGCCGCCCGTGGGCGCCTGCTCGGGCAGGTAGGCGTAGCCGAGGTACAGGCCCAGGTCGCGCTGCAGGAATCGCGTGACCTCGGCGGCGGCGTCGGACAGGTCTTCGAAGCTGCGGTTGCGGCCGACGTAGGGCGCGGTGATGCGCGCGAGCGCCGCGCGCAGTTCGGGCGGCGCCTGCGGATCGACCTCGTAGCGTGTGACATCGATGTGAAATTCGCCTTCGGGCTTGCCGAGCTCGCGCGGCGGTGCCGGCACTTCGGGCGCACGCGCCGAACTCGGCGGCACCACCTCCAGCGGTGCGAGCTCGTCGCTGCGCGGCACCGCCTCGAGGCCCGGCGTCGCGGCCCCGGCTGCCCCTACACTGGCGAGCCCCAGGTACAGGAGGAATGCCGATCGGCTCCGGAGGCGGCAACTGGCATTTCCCATCCGGACCTCGTTCTTTCGCAATGCTGTTTGGCGATCGATGTTATCGGGCGCGGCCTCGGCCGGCCCACGTGTGTATTCCGCCTCAAATTCGCCGTCCACAGTACAAGGGAATGCGCGTGAATATTGGGGATTCTCAGAAGCCACCAAGCCTGCGACACTCGCTCCAGAATTGAGGCAAACGAAAACCCACGGCGGCAAGCGCCAGCCGCCTTCCAAACCGAGACCCACGGCACTTCCATGAGCGACATCGACGCGGCAAGAAATCAAGTCACGGGCTGGCTCCAGCCCTTGACCGGCGATGCCGCGCCGAGCGGTCCGGATCTGGAATACGACAACGAATTCCTTGCCGTCGTCCAGGCCGCCGCGGGCAAGCCCGAATCGCAGTTCGGCCCGGCCGAAGCGCCCGACTGGCGCGCCGTCGTCGAAGGCTGCGAAGCGCTGTTCGAACGCAGCCGCGATCTGCGCATCGCGATCCTGTGGCTGCGCGCCATCGTCCACACGCTGGGCTGGGGCGCGCTGGTGCCGGGGCTCGCGCTGGTCAGCGGCCTCGTCGAATCGTCGTGGGACACGCTGCACCCGCTGCCCGACCCCGACGACGGCGACCCCTACGCCCGCGTCAACGCCCTCACGCTGCTGCGCGAGAACGAAGGCCTCATCGGCGACCTGCGCGCAAGCCGCATCATCGCCGAGCGCTCGATCGGCGAACTCAGCGGGCGTGCCGCCGAGGTCGCGCTCGGGCTGTCCCCCGCGCGCAGCGAAGAGTCCGATCTCGGCCGCGGCACGGTGGCGCAGATGCTCGAGGCCGCGGTCGGCCTGCACCCGGAGCTCGGCGCGCAATGCCGCGAGGCGGCGCAGCAGGTGCGCGCGCTGATCTCGCTGCTCAACGACAAGCTCGGCGTCGGCACGGCGCCTGATCTGCGCCCGCTCGACGCCCTGGTCGCGGGCGTCGCCTCGCTGCTGCCCAGCACCGCCGAAGCCGCGGCCGAAGAAGCTGGCGCCGCGGGCGAAGCCCAGCCGGCCGGCGCGGCGCCGACGCGGCGCGGCTTGAGCGGAGCCGTGACCTCGCGCGAAGAAGCCATCCGCGCCATCGACATGGTCTGCGAATACCTCGAGCGGGCCGAACCCACGAACCCGGCGCCGCTGTTCCTGCGCCGGGCACGCCAGCTCGTGAGTCACAATTTCCTCCAGCTGATGAAGGTCCTCGCGCCCGATGCCCTCGCCGAGGTGGCGCGCGTGGTCGGAATCGACCCCGATTCGGTCGAGACGCCGGACGGTTCCTGACGAAACCGGCCGGGTCATCAGCCAGCGCATCGTCTTACGCCCCTCAACGAAGCAAAAGGAGCCAGTCATGGGCAGCAGCCAGAAATTCATCGCCCGCAATCGTGCGCCGCGGGTCCAGATCGAGTACGACGTCGAGCTCTACGGCGCCGAGAAGAAGGTCCAGTTGCCGTTCGTGATGGGCGTGCTCGCCGACTTGTCGGGCAAGCCCGCCGAGCCGCTGGCGCCGGTAGCCGAGCGCAAGTTCCTCGAGGTCGACGTCGACAATTTCGACGCCCGCATGAAGGCCATGAAGCCGCGCGTGGCCTTCCAGGTGCCGAACACGCTGACCGGCGAAGGCAACTTGAGCGTCGACATCACCTTCGACAGCATGGACGACTTCTCCCCCGACGCAGTGGCGCGCAAGGTCGATTCGCTGAACAAGCTGCTCGAAGCGCGCCAGCAGTTGCAGAACCTCGTCACCTACATGGACGGCAAGGGCGGCGCCGAGGAACTCATCGGCAAGCTCATGAACGACCCGGCCCTGCTCGGTGCGCTGGCTTCTTCGGCCAAGCCCACCGACGCCTGAGACCCGAGCCACCGCATAGACGAGAGAACCCGCAGGAGAAACATCGATGGCCGATACCCAAGCTTCAGCCGCGCTCCAGAGCGTGCAGATGGAAGGCAGCGATCTCGCATCGCTGTTGCAAAAGGAATTCAAGCCCAAGTCCGACGACGCCAAGAGCGCCGTCGAGCAGGCGGTGCAGACGCTGGCGCAGCAGGCGCTGGCCCAGACCCAGCTCATCGGCAGCGACGTCACGGCCTCGATCGAGGCCATGATCGCCGCGATCGACCGCAAGCTCTCCGAGCAGATCAACAAGATCCTGCATCACGAGGACTTCCAGAAGCTCGAAGGCGCCTGGCGCGGTCTGCACTACATGGTTAACAACACCGAGACCGACGAGCAATTGAAGATCCGCGTGATGAACGTCTCCAAGGCCGAACTCGGCAAGACGCTCAAGCGCTACAAGGGCACGGCCTGGGACCAGAGCCCGATCTTCAAGAAGGTCTATTCCGAGGAATTCAGCCAATTCGGCGGCGAGCCTTTCGGCGCCATCGTCGGCGATTACCATTTCGACCAGAGCGCGCCCGATGTCGAATTGCTCGGCGAAATGGCGAAGATCGCGGCTGCGGCCCACGCGCCGTTCATCACCGGGGCCTCGCCCACCTTGATGCAAATGGAATCCTGGCAGGAATTGGCGAATCCACGTGACCTGACCAAGATTTTCACCACGCCCGAATACGCCGCCTGGCGTTCGCTGCGCGATTCCGAAGACGCCAAATACATCGGCCTGGCGATGCCGCGCTTTCTGTCGCGCCTGCCCTACGGCGCGAAGACGAATCCGGTCGAATCCTTCGCCTTCGAGGAGGACACCGGATCGGCCGACCACGGCAAGTACACCTGGGCCAATGCCGCCTATGCGATGGCGACCAACATCAACCGCTCGTTCAAGGAATACGGCTGGTGCACGCGCATCCGCGGCATCGAATCCGGCGGCGCGGTGATGAACCTGCCCACGCACAGCTTCCCGACCGACGACGGCGGGGTCGACATGAAGTGCCCGACCGAGATCGCGATCGAGGACCGGCGCGAGGCCGAACTCGCCAAGAACGGCTTCATGCCGCTGGTGCACCGCAAGAACAGCGACTTCGCCGCCTTCATCGGCGCCCAGTCGCTGCACAAGCCGGCCGAATACGACGACCCCGACGCCACTGCCAACGCCAACCTCGCGGCGCGCCTGCCCTACCTTTTCGCGACCTGCCGCTTCGCGCACTACCTCAAGTGCATCGTGCGCGACAAGATCGGCTCGTTCAAGGAGCGAGACGAGGTCGAGCGCTGGCTCTCGAACTGGATTACCCAGTACGTCGACGGGGACCCGGCGCATTCGTCCGAGTCCACCAAGGCGCGCAAGCCGCTCGCCGCGGCCGAGGTGGTGGTGGCGGAGGACCCGGCCAATCCGGGCTATTACAGCTCCAAGTTCTTCCTGCGGCCGCATTACCAGCTCGAAGGGCTGACGGTGTCGCTGCGCCTCGTTTCCAAGCTGCCGTCGGCCAAGGGCGCCTGAGCGACGGCACCTGTTTTCCGTTCCCTTCGCTGGCTGCACAGCGAAGGGCGCCCGCCGGTGTGGCGGACGTTTGTCGCAGCGTTCAACGCCCGCGTGTCGGGCAATCCAGGAGAGCATCATGGCAATGGACATGTTCATCAAGATCGGCGACATCGAAGGCGAATCGGTCGACAAGAAGCATCCCAAGGAGATCGACGTCCTGGCCTGGAGCTGGGGCATCAGCAACTCCGGCACGACCCATCAAGGCGGGGGCGGCGGCTCGGGCAAGGCCAACGTGCAGGACTTGTCGTTCACCAAGTACGTCGACGCTTCATCGCATGCACTGCTGCTCGCGGCCAGCAACGGCCAGCACTACGACAAGGCCAACCTGGTCGTGCGCAAGGCCAGTGGCAAGGGCGAGCCGCTCGAATACATCAAGATCGAGATGCACGAGGTCATGGTCACGTCGGTCTCCACCGGCGGCTCTGGCGGCGAGGATCGCCTGACCGAGAACGTGACCCTGAACTTCGCCAAGGTGAAGTACGAATACACGCCGCAGACCGAGAAGGGCGCCAAGGAGGCGACCAAGGAAATGACCTACGACATCGCCGCGAACGACAACGCCTGAGCGGCGCGGTCCGTGTCGTGATGCCGCACGCCGCGGCGGGAATCGGGCCCCGGGATTCCTGCCGCGCGTGTATCCACCGCCCCGCTTGCCCGAGAATGCGCCATGGCCCGCTCCGACATGTTTCTCAAGGTCACCGGTCAGAAGACCGGTGTCATCAACGGCGAATCCGGCGACAAGGCCTTCCCGAACCAGATCGACGTCCTCGACTGGAGCTGGGGCATCAGCGCGCCTTCGGCGGTCGGCGGCGCCCGCACCGGCCGGCGCCAGTTGCGTGACCTGAAGATCGTGAAACGCGCCGACCGCGCGTCGACCGCCCTGATGAGCGTGATGTGCACCAACGAGCTGCTCAACACCGTGGTGCTCACGGTGCGCAAAGCCGGTGGCAGCGCGGCGCTGCCCTATTTCGTGATGACGCTGACCAAGGCGCGCATCACCGACTATTCGATCCAGTCCGACATCGGCGAAGGCGGGGCGCCGGTCCTGACCGAGCATTTGTCGCTGGCCTTCGTCACCGTCCAGATCGACTACACCCCGCAGGAAAGCAGCGGCGGCGGCGGCGGCGGTACCTCGTTCTCCGATTCCCTCGCAACCGACTGAGGAACGCATCTCCATGGCCAACACCGCCGCGGCTGAACAGGCATTGGGACAGGGTGACGTTCAGGCGGCGCTCAAGCTCCTCACCGAGCAGGTCCGATCGCATCCGCAGGACGCCCGGCTGCGGGTCTTCCTGTTCCAGCTGCTGTGCGTGCTCGGGCAATGGGAGCGGGCGCTCAACCAGCTCAACGTCGCGTTCGAACTCGACGCGTCGACCTTGCCGATGGTCCAGACCTACCGCGAGGCCATCGCCTGCGAGACGCTGCGCCTGCAGGTCTTCGCCGGGCAGAAGGTTCCGATGCTGTTCGGCGAACCTGAAGCCTGGATCGCGCTCCTGATCGAGGCCTTGCTGCGCGAGGGCCGGGGCGAACCCGAGGCCGCGCGCAGCCTGCGCGAGCAGGCGCTCGAACAGGCGCCCGCGAGCGCCGGGCGTGCCAACGAGCAGGCCTTCGCGTGGATCGCCGATGCCGACACCCGGCTCGGGCCCACGGTCGAGGCCGTGATCAACGGCCGCTATTACTGGCTGCCCTGGTGCCGCTTGTCGCAGGTCGACATCGATGCGCCAGAAGACCTGCGCGACGCGGTCTGGATGCCTGCGCATTTCCAGTTCACCAATGGCGGCGAAGTCGTCGGCCTGATTCCCACGCGCTATCCCGACACCGTGCTCGCCGCCGGCGATGCCCTGGCGCTGGCGCGCCGCACCGAATGGCGCGAGGGCGCGGGCGGTGTCTACACCGGCCTGGGCCAGCGCCTGATCACCACCGACGGCCCCGAATTCGCGCTCATGGACCTGCGCTCGGTCGTGCTCGACGCCGCGGCCTGAATCGCGAGCCGCGCGACCCATGGCCACCCCGCGCGCCCAGGACCGGCTCCAGCCCGCCTTGCTCGACCGCCTGACCGACGACGAGCCGCTGTCCGCGCTCGAGTCGGCCGAGGCGCGCGTCATCAACCGCAACCGCCTGCGCGAGCTCGTGCTGCGCGACCTGGCCTGGTTGTTCAACTGTTCCGCGCCGGGCAACGCGATCGACTGGTCGCGCGCCGCGCAGGCGCAGAAGTCGGTGCTGAACTACGGCCTGCCGCCCTTGTCGGGGAGCACCGCCTCGACGATCGACCCGACGGTGCTGCAGGCCCGGGTGCGCCAGGCCATCCTCGACCACGAACCGCGCATCCTGCCGGCAAGCCTGGTGGTCGAGGCCATCGTCTCCGAAGTGCAGCTCGACCACCACAACCAGATCGGCCTGCGCATCAGCGGCCAGCTCTGGGCCCAGCCGGTGCCGCTCGAACTGCTGCTTCACACCGACATCGACCTCGAAACCGGCCGGGTCGCGTTGCGCGAACTCGACCGCTGACGGAACAAACGCCGCCGATGGATCCGCGCCTGCTGCGCTACTACAACGAAGAGCTGCGCCACCTGCGCGAAATGGGCGCCGAATTCGCGCAGCAGTTTCCGAAGATCGCGGCGCGCCTGGGCATGGAAGGGCTGGAGGTCACCGACCCCTACGTCGAGCGCCTGCTCGAAGGCTTCGCGTTTCTCGCCGGCCGCATCCAGCTCCGGCTCGACGCCGAATTCCCGCGCTTCACGCAGCGCCTGCTCGAGATCGTCTATCCGCAGTTCCTGGCGCCCACGCCCTCGATGCTGATCGCCCAGGCCCAGCCCGAACTCGGCGACCCGGCCCTGGCCAACGGCCTGAAGCTGGCGCGCTCTGCCGCCCTGCTGAGCCAGCCCGGCAAGGCCGGCGCCACGCCTTGCGAATTCCGCACCGCGCACGAACTGGTGATGTGGCCGCTCGAGCTCACGCAGGCCGAATACTTCACCCACGCCGCCGACCTGCCGCTGGCGGGCCTGCCGGAATGGCGCAAGTACCGCGCCGGGCTGCGGCTGCGGCTTCGCACCACGGCCGATCTCGATTTCTCGCAGATCGCGCTCGAGAACCTGCGCCTGCACTGCGCCGGCATCGACGACGTGGCCTTTCGCCTGCACGAACTCATTTGCGGCCACACGCTGGGCGTGATCGTCATGCCGACCCAACGCCCCGCGGCCTGGCACGAGGCGCTGGACCGCGAATGCATCGAGCCCGTGGGCTTCGAGGACGACGAGGCATTGCTGCCGCAGACGCTGGCCGGCTTCGGAGGCTACCGCCTGCTGCAGGAGTATTTCGCGTTTCCGCAGCGCTTTCTCTTCTTCGACCTCGCCGGCATCGGGCCGGCGCTGCGCGCGCATGGCGGCAACGAGGTCGACATCGTGCTGCTGTTCTCGCGCCTGGACAACGCCTTGCTGCAGACGGTCGATGCCGCGAGCCTGGCGCTGAACTGCGTGCCTGCGATCAACCTGCTCGAAAAGCGCTGCGACCGGATCCAGGTGGGCGCCGACCAGTCGGAATACAACGTCATTCCCGATCGCACGCGGCCGATGGACTACGAAGTCCATTCGCTGCTCGAAGTCTCCGGCTACGGCAGCGGCGTCAACGCCGAATGGCGCTTCCTGCCGTTCTACAACGCCTT
>JAGWTS010000271.1 GCA_028868875.1 Burkholderiales bacterium
TGCGCGGCGAGCGTCGCCGCGGCGCTGCGCGCGCGCGTGCGCGCGTCGAGCAGCGAGTCGATCATCACGTTGCCGCTGAAGCGGATGCGTTCGGCGGCCACGCCTTCGCGCAGCAGGTTGTCGGCGGCGCTGCGCTCGGTGGTGTAGAGGCGGTCCGCGACCTGGTCGGTGAGCACGCGGTTGATCTCTTCGGGCATGCGCCGGTCGCCGCTGCGCAGCCCGGCTTCCACATGCGCCACCGGGATGCCCTTCTTCACCGCCACCAGGGTGCAGGCGAGGGTGGAATTGACGTCGCCGACGACGAGCACGCAGCTCGGCTTGTGCTCGTCCAGCGCCGGCTCGAAGCGGCGCATGACCTCGGCCGTCTGCACGGCGTGGCTGCCCGAGCCGACCTCGAGGTTGATGTCCGGCCGGCGCAGCCCCAGGTCGTCGAAGAGCTGATGGCTCATGTCCTTGTCGTAATGCTGGCCGGTGTGCAGCAGCAGCGCCGGAATCGGCGGCTCGTGCGCGGCCAGGGCGCGCAGGATCGGCGCCATCTTCATGAAGTTCGGCCGCGCGCCGACGATGCACATCACGGGATTCATTTGCTGGGCTCGCCCGGGTTCTTCTTCACGGCGTTGACCAGCTTCTGCAGCATGGCCAGGGTCTGGACGTTGATGCGTTCGAGGCGCAGCAGGCTGCGTTCGAGCCGCTGGAGCTGGTCGCCGCGCTGGTCGGCGGTGAGCTGGGCGAGCTGCTTGGACATGGTCTCGGCGTCGCCCATCTCGAGCCGGATCTTGGCGAGGTCGACATCGAGCTCGGCCGCGGTCGCGACGCCGCCCCCTGCGCCAGGCGTCGCCGGCGCGGGCCTGGGCTTCGAAGGGACGTCGGCTTCCTGCGCGAACTCGCGCATCACCTCGGCCACGTCGTCGGCCGTGAGGTGGCTGCGCCCGCCCAGGAAGCCGGCCAGCAGCAGCCGGTCGCAGACCGAGTTGATGCGGCGCGGAATGCCGCCGCTGGCCTTGAAGACGGCTTCGAAGGTCGCGGGGTCGAAGCTGGGCTTGCCGGTCGAGCCGGCGCATTTCAGGCGGTGCTCGATGTAGCGCTGGGTTTCTTCGGCGTCGAGCGGGCCGATGTGGCAGGTGGCGGCAACGCGCTGGCGGAACTGCTCCATCTCGGGCTGCTGCAGGATGGCGCGGAATTCGGGCTGGCCGACGAGGAAGCTCTGCAGCAGGGCCTGGTTGCCGAACTGGAAGTTCGAGAGCATGCGCAACTCCTCCACCGCCTTGGGCGTGAGGTTCTGCGCCTCGTCGACGATGAGCAGGCAGCGCTTGCCCTTGCTCGTCTGGCTGATGAGGAAGGCTTCGAGCGTGATCAGCAGCTCCGACTTGGGCACGTCCTTGACGCGAAAGCCGAAGGCCGCGCCGACCATGCGCAGCGTGTCCTCGGCGCCGAGCTGGGTCGTCACGAGGTGGCCGGTGACGACATTGGTGCCGTGCAGCCCGTCGATGAGCGAACGCAGCACCGTCGTCTTGCCGGCGCCGATCTCCCCCGTGATGACGATGAAGCCCTCGTTGCGCGACACGCCGTATTCGAGGTAGGCCTTGGCGCGCCGGTGCTGCTTGCTGCCGAAGAAGAAGTTCGGGTCCGGGTTGAGCTGGAACGGCTTGCTGTTGAGACCGTAGAAAGCTTCGTACATGGCTGGGACCTAGAATTTCATGCCGAGGGTGCCGACCACGGCCGTCTCGTTGTAGGGGGCGGCGAGGCTGGTGAACACGATCCGGCGCGCGCCGAGCGTGGCGCCCAGGTGCGGGCCGAGCTCGCCGCTCCAGGTGATCGAGTAGTTGCGCTGGCGCGACCCCGGCTGGCTCGGGGCGTCTAGGGTGGCGAGCGTCGAGGCGCTGAGGTTGAGCGAGGACGTCGGCGTCAGGCGGTGCGCCAGGCCCAGCGTGAGGCCGAACTGGCGCACCGCGCCGTAGAGCCCGATGTCGCCTCCGCTCGCCGCCGCGAGCAGGCCCGGCAGTTGCTGGTTCTGGCTGCGCAAGGCGTTGACCGTGATCGAGTCGCGCAGGCCGTTGAACGTGACGCCGAGCGTCTGGGTGCGCTGCAGCGTCAGGCTCGATTGCAGAAAGCCCAGCGGAACCAGCCCGATCGGGTTGGCCGAGAGGTTGGCCGGCAGGTTCTGCAGCGCCCTCAGGGCGGCAAAGGGGTCGCCTCCGTTGAGCGCCAGCAAGGCCTGGAACAGCGGCACCTGCCCGCCCGTGCCCATGCCCGCGGCGGTCGGCGTGGAAACGCCGCTGGTGTCGGTGTAGCTCCAGATCGACTGCGGCATCCGGTGCGTGAGGCTGAACGTGTGCGAATTGCCGAAATACTGGTGGTCCGCCGTGAGCAGGACGTCGGTGTGATCGGTAGGCTGCCAGGTCGCGGTCGCACCCCAGGTGGCGCTGCCCTGGCGCGCACCGGTCTCGATGTTGGTGCTCTGCTCGCCGCCGCGCAGCGTGAGCTTGGTGTCGTAGCGCGGGTAGTAGTCGATGCGGGCGACGGCCTGGTCGACGTAGCTCGAGCTGCCGGCGATGAAATCGGTCTTCTGATGGTTGAGGTTCAGCCCCCAGCCGAGCTTGCCGGCGCGATGTCCGAGGTCCAGGTTGGCCGAAGCGGCGTTGCTGTCGCCATTGGTCGTCGACTGGCTGCGGCTGGTGGCCCAGTTCACCGAGGCCAGCACGTCGAACCAGTCGCGGACCTTGCCGCGCAGGCTCGGCGTGATCGACAGCGACGACACCTGGGTCTGGTTGTTGCCGATCAGCCCGGTGCCGGCGGACTGGGTGCCGTAGGCCGAAAGGGCCTGCTGTGCCACGCTGGCGTGAACGTCCACGTAAGCGTGGTTCTCGATCAGTTCGGCGCGGCCGACGCCCGATAGCGAGTGCTGCACCGCGTTGCGGCTCGATTCGCGGGCGTAGGAGAAGCCGTCGAGCGAATAGTCCAGCGTACCCTGGACGCGACCGCTGCGGCTGCTCAGGTGCACGCCGGGGCTGACCTCGGTCACGAGGTCGCCTTGCGGGTTGCTGGATGCCAAGTCGCGGTTGTTCGTCAGCGTCTGCCGGATCGTCAAGGTGGGCTGCAACACGGTGGCCGGCTTGGCGGCGTCCTGGGCCTGCGCCGAGACGGCGCCGAGGGCGCCGAGGGCACCGAGGAACGCGGCGCGGCCGGCCCCGGAGCGGGAACTCGCGCGTCGGGCCCTGCTGCTGCTTGCGCGCCGGGCCACCGTTCAGCTTTCGGGCGCGGCTTGGGTCGGCGTGTCGCCATAACCGTAGCCATAGCCGTAGCCATAACCATAGCCGTAGGCCGACGAGTCCGAGCGCGCCTTGTTCAGCACGAGCAGCCGCACCGGACAGGCTTCGATCGTGTCCAGCGCCTGCTGCACCGCCGCCTGCAAGGTGCGGCCCGCGGCGACCACCACCACGATCTGGCCCATGTTCGTGGCCAGCACGCGCGATTCGGTGGTCAGCAGCAGCGGCGGCGAGTCGAAGATGATGATGCGGTCGGAGTAACGCGTGGCCATGTCGTCGAGCAGCTTGCGCATCGCGTCGCTGGCCAGCAGTTCGGTCGCCTTGCCGTGCGGCGTGCCGCTGGGCAGGATCGTGAGCTTGTCGACATTGGTCCGCAGCAGCGTGTCCGCCAGGTCGGCCTTGCCTTCGAGCACGTCGAGCAGGCCCGGCCCCGCAGGCAGGCCGAGCATGCGCAGCACCGAGGGGCGCGCGACGTCCGCGTCGACCAGCATCACCGTGTGGTCGAGTTCGGCGGCGATGCTCATCGCCAGATTGACGGAGGTGAAGCTCTTGCCCTCGCCGGCCATCGCGCTCGTCACCATGATCAGGTTGCCGTGCGTCAGGGTGGCCGCGCCTTTGCCGACCGCGTTCGCGATCAGCGGCCGCTTGATGACGCGGAACTGGTCGGCCACCGTGCTGCGCGGGGCATTGGGCGTGACGACGCCGGCGGCCGCGATCGCGTCGAGATCGAGTTCCACGCGGCGCGAGGTACTCACCGCGGATGGCACTGGGGCCGCTGCGACCTGCGCGACCTGCGCGGCCGGCGCGTGCACCGGGGTGTCGATCTCGGGCAGGACGACGCCGGCCTGGCGCAGTTGCTCCAGGCGCTCGGCGGCTTGTTCGATCAATGTGCTCATCGCGGATCAGATGGTTCGTTGGGCCAGGACGGCCATGATCATCATCCCGACGATGAACAGGCCGAAGAGGCCGCCTGTCGCGCCCAGGAAGCGCAGCGTATTGCGGCGCTCCTGGCGCCGCTCGCCGTCGCCGAGGACGAGGGACACGACGCCCAGCAGGGGCAGTCCGGTCTTGGCGCGAAGCTCGGCCGCGTCGGCAAAGGCCGGGCGCAGCTGGCTGCCGGCAAAGGCAATTCCCAGGCCGGCGAGCAGCGCGACGAACAAGGCCAGGGGCAGCAGCAGCATGCGGTTCGGCGCCACCGGCCGAGGCGTCACGCGCGGCGGGTCGATGAGGCGAAAGTCGGCGACCCCGGAAGCCGATTCGAGCTCGCCCGACATGACGGCCGACTGGCGCCGCGCGACGAGATCCTGGTAGTTCTTCTTCGTGATGTCGTAGTCGCGATTGAGCTGGGCGGCCTCGGCCTCGATCTCGGGCGCGGTCTTGAGCGATTCGCGCGCCCTGGCTTCGCGCGCGGTGTACTCGGCCACGCGGGCCCGCAACGCAGCCACCTGTACCTCGGAGGTGGCCAGCACCTTGCTGAGTTCCTGGTCGGCCAGGCTGTTGACGCCCTGGGCCCCCGCCGGCAGCGGCGCGGCCAGTGCAGCCTTGCGCAACTGGGCGACTTCCTTGCTCTTCTGGTCTTCGAGATCCTTGATGAGCTTGCGCGTCGCGATCACGTCCGGATGCTGATCCGTGAAGCGCTGGAGCAGGTTGTCGAGGTTGCGCTTCTGGGCGTCGATGCGCGAATCCAGTTCAGGCGTGGCGACGTTGACGCTCGCTTCCTGGACCAGGCTGCGCGAGAGCACGTCGCTGGTGTCGGGCGCGTGCTGGGCCGCGAGTTGCTTCTTCGCCTCGTCGCGCGCGTTGGTCGCCTCGACCAGGTCGAGCTGCGCCTGCCTGAGCTTGGTGCTCACATCGGCCAGCTGGGTTGCGGCGTCCCTGCCGTCGGCCCCTTGGCGATCGATGTTGCGCAGCTGGAACTCCTTGACCCGCGCTTCGGCATCTTCGAGCTTCTGCTCGTACTGCTTGATCTGCTCGTTCAGGAAGGTCTTGGCCGAATCGGTGTCCTTGCGGCTCGCGCCGAGGCTGGACTCGACGAAGATCGAGACCAGCGACTGGATGACCCGCTTGGCCTTCTCCCGATCCGAATCGCGGAAGGCGAGCGAGTACAGGTTGTCGCGGCCCGTGTTGCGGATCTCGATGCCCTTGGTCAGCCGCTCCACCAGCGCTTCCTGGTCGCTCTTGGAATTGGCCTTGAGGTCCAGGTCGGCCATGCGCACCAGCTTCTCGACGTTCGGGCGGCTGATCAGGGTGCGGCTGAGCATCGTGATCTGCTGCTCGACGTTGGGCTGCACCGTGAGTCCCGACATCAGGGGTTTCAGGATCGACTGGGTGTCGACGTAGATCCGCGCCGAGGCCTCGTACTGGTCGGGGATGCGGAACACCACGACGACCCCGATCAGGGCCACGACCCAGGCCGTGAGCAGCCCCGGCCAGCGGTAGGTCCACATGCCTCGGGCAATGGTCAGGACCTGGCGGACGATGTCTTGCATGGTCGTCGAGAAGTTGGCGTGGGTTCGCTTGTGGGGCGCGCTACCCGGCGTTGCCGGGTGGCAAGAATCAGAAAAGGCTCTGCGGAATGATCAGGATGTCGCCCGGCCGCATCTCGACATTCGCCGAAACGTCTCCGCCCTTCATCAGGTCGCGCAGGCGCACCGAATACTGCTTGTTGCCCTCGGAAGTGCGAAGGATCGTGGCGCTGTTGCCGGCGGCGAAGTCGGTGAGACCGCCGACCGCGATCATCACGTCGAGCAAGGTCATCTTGTTCTTGAAAGCCAGTGCCTGCGGCTTGGCGGCGGCGCCGACGACGCGGATCTGCTCGCTGTAAGGCCCGACGAAATTGGTCACCAGCACGGTCACGACCGGGTCGCGCACGTACTTGCCGAGCACGCCCTCGATTTCGCGCGCGAGTTCCACCGACGTCTTGCCTTGCGCGACGATTTCGTCGACCAGCGGGGCCGCGATCTTGCCGTCGGGCCGCACCGGCACCGACATCGACAGCTCGGGATTGCGCCAGACGATGATGTTCAGCGTGTCGCCCGGGCCGATGCGGTAGGTGTAGTCGTCATTGGCGGCCTGTGCCGGCGCAGGAGGGAAACTGTTCGAGCTGGCGCAGGCCGTCACCAGCAGCCCGGCCAGCACGATGGCGAGAAGGCGGGCTGCCGGGGAAAGGAGGCGGTGGAGGGTCTTCAAGCTGGTGCTCCCGATGAGGCGCGGCAGGGGTGTTTCGAAGTTTGGGGGCGAATCATGTCACAAGCCATCGCGCCGGCAGCCCCGCCGGCGGACTGCAATGACGGGGGTGCGGCACATTCGCACGGTCGTGCGCCGGCTGTGGCCGTCGGGCGATTCCTGCTGCGGGCGCCCCTGCGTTGACCGAGGGTCCGACAGGGGTTTTTGGGGTATGGTTCAAGAGCTTCGCTCGCGCTGAGAAGCTGGTGCGAATTCTTTGAATAAAATATATTTTACAAATCAGAGGTCCCTCTGCCCGAGGAGTCTGCTTGAAGTCCTGCAGAAACTGCCTGCTGCCTGAATCCGTTCCCGGCGCCGACCTCGACGCGCAGGGAGTGTGCCGCTTCTGCCGTTCGCCGGTCCCGCGCCAGCGCGAGGCCGACGAGGCCTTGCGCCTCGCGCGCGAGGCGGATCTGGAGGCGGCGCTCGAGGCCTGCCGCGGCCAGGGCCAGTACGACTGCCTGGTGCCGCTGTCCGGCGGCAAGGACAGCGTCTACCTGATCCACCGCCTGAAGAACGATTACGGCCTGCGCGTCCTCGCGCACACCACCGACATCGACATCGGCGAGGTGGCCTGGGCCAACATCCGGCGTGCCGTCGATCGGCTCGACGTGGAACACGTCACCTATCGCCCGCCGATGGACTTCTACCGCCGCCTTTTCCGCTGGTTGCTGATGAACCAGGAAGCGCGCGGCGCGGTGCACACGATCTCTTACGTCTACGCCCCCCTGTTCGAGGGGAATGCGCTGCGCCTGGCGGTCGAGAAGTCGATCCCGCTCGTGCTCGCCGGCTACTCGCCGGGCCAGCCGGTCGCCGAGCGCATGGAATACGAGTTCCCGAGGTTGGCGGTCTCGGCCGTCGATTGGACCCCGCCCGAATTGAAGGCCTCGGGCGAGTTTTCCGCGGCCGACCTGGGCCATTTCTGGAACCCGGCGTCCTTTCCCGCCGGAACCCGCTTTCCGCGTTATCTGGCGCCCTATCACGCCTGGCACTACGACCAGGACGAAACCATGAAGAAGGTCGTCGAACTCGGTCTGATCGGGTCCACCAAGCATGCGAGCCCGGTATTCTCGAACTACCCGATCAACTGGCTCTTGATGTATTCGGATCTGCGGAATTTCGGCTACAACCCCTATGCTCCGGAGTTTTCGGCGCTGATTCGTGAAGGCAAGGCGAACCGGCAATATTGGAAACTCATGGGCAAGGTGGTCGATTTCATCACGCTCAAGAAGATCTATCTCGGTCGCCACGTCGCCGGGCACATGAAATGGCTGGGCCTGCGCGACGAGGATTTGCGCATCAACCGGCCGAGCCGGCGCGACTGGCCCGATTTCGTCTATGAAGACTGGGCGCGCAATGCGCCCGGCGCGAACCTGAACGCTGCTGCTGCCTGATCCAGAGGAGTACATGGAATGGACGTTGCCGTCCCTGCGCTGCCCGACGCGCTGATCGAGGAGTTGCGCCAGATCGTCGGGGCCGACGGGCTGCTCTCGGCGCCCGCCGAGGTCGAGCGCGCCACCCGCACCTGCATGCCGGAGCGGCTGCTCGCCTCGGCCGTGGTCTATCCGCGCGATGCGGCCCAGGTGCAGGCCGTGGTTCGGGCCGCGGCGCGTGCCGACGTACCCCTCTGGCCGGTGAGCACCGGCAAGAATTTCGGCTACGGGGAAAAGATGGCGGCCTACGAGGCCGGCATCACGGTCGTGCTCGAGCGCATGACGCGGATCTGGCATGTCGACGAGCAGCTCGGGTATGCGGTGATCGAGCCCGGGGTCAGCTACAAGCAGCTCAACGACCATCTCAAGCGGACGAATTCTCGCCTGTGGGCCGACTGTGCCGGCAGCACCATGTATGCCAGCGTCATCGGCAATGCCCTCGACAGAGGCCGCGGCCTGACCCCGATGGCCGATCATTTCGGCTGCCTGTGCGGTATGGACGTCGTTCTCGCCGACGGCAGCCTGCTCGAAACCGGCGGCGGCGGGGCCGGCAACAACCACGTTCGCCATACCTACAAGTGGGGCGTCGGACCTTATCTCGACGGATTCTTCGGCCAGTCCAACCTGGGCATCGTCGTGAAGTCCGGAGTCTGGCTGATGCCGGCGCCCGAG
>JAGWTS010000008.1 GCA_028868875.1 Burkholderiales bacterium
GACGCTGCGCTCGATCCACGGCAGCGATGGCGCAGCCGATCTGGCAAGACTGTGGCTGATCGCGCCCCACCCCTGAAGGCGCCGGCGCCGGATTCCGAGACCCGGGCCCGGGCCGAAGACCATCTGGCCTTGCGCCTGTGGCTGCGCATGCTGGCCTGCACCAACCTCGTCGAGGCACCGCTGCGCAGCCGCCTGCGCGAGCAGTTCGACGGCTCGCTGCCGCGCTTCGACCTGATGGCCCAGCTCGAGCGCCAGCCCGGCGGGCTCAAGATGCGCGAGCTCTCGCACCGGCTCATGGTCACGGGCGGCAACATCACCGGGCTCACCGACCGCCTCGTCGCCGAAGGACTTGTCGAGCGCCGCGAAGACCCGGCCGACCGCCGCGCCTGGACCGTGGCCCTCACGCGCGCCGGAAGGCGCCAGTTCCAGACCATGGCGCGGGCCCACGAGGCCTGGGTCGTCGACCTGCTCGGCGGCCTCGACGCCGCCCAGCAGGAGCAGCTGTTCGAGCTGCTGGGCCGGCTCAAGAGCTCGCTCGCGCCCAAGCCCCCGGCCGGGCCCGGTCCCGGAGCAACCCCCTGATGCGCACGCGCCAATCCGCATGAACCTGCCCTTCTTCGTCGAACCCTGCGGCCCCGAGGTCTACGCGGTGGACACCGGCTTCCAGCGCGAGCGCTTCGACGCCGCCTACCTCGTGACGAGCCGCGGCCGCGCCGCCTTCATCGACACCGGCACCCGCTTCGCGCTGCCGCGGCTGCTGGGCGCGCTCGACGCCCTCGGCCTGGCGCGCAACGCCGTCGACTACGTCATTCCCACCCATGTCCACCTCGACCACGCCGGCGGCGCCGGGGCGCTGATGGCCGAGCTGCCGGCGGCGCGCCTCGTCGTCCATCCGCGCGGCGCGCCGCACCTCATCGACCCGGGCCGCTTGTGGGAAGGCGCGCTCGCGGTCTATGGCGCCGAGGAAATGGCGCGCTCCTACGGCGCGCTGACGCCGGTGCCGGCCGAGCGCGTGCTGCCCAGCGCCGACGGCATGAAGCTCGAACTGGGCGGGCGCGAACTCCTCTTCGCCGACACCCCGGGCCATGCGCGCCACCACCATTGCATCTGGGACGCGGCCTCGCGCGGCTGGTTCTGCGGCGACACCTTCGGCCTGTCCTACCGCGAGTTCGACAGCGCGCGCGGGCCCTGGATCCTGCCGACGACGACGCCGGTGCAATTCGAGCCCGAGGCCTTGCATGCGTCGATCGAGCGGCTGCTGTCATTCACGCCCGACTGCCTGTACCTCACCCACTTCGGTCGCGTCACCGACGTGCCACGTCTCGGCGCCCTGTTGCTGGACCTGCTCGAACGCACGGTGACGATGGCGCGCGCCCTGCCGGCCGACGCCCAGCGCGAGCCGGCCTTGCGCCGCGGCCTGTTCGAGATCTATGCCGCGAGCCTGGCCGAACACGGCTGCCCGCTCGGGCGCTCGCAGCTCGAGGCCCTGCTCGAAATCGACCTGCGCTTGAACGCCCAGGGCATGAGCATCTGGCTCGGACGCGGCAGGTGACGCCCGCTCCCTGACCCCGCAACCAATGGAGCCGCACATGACCCCCGAATCGAGCCTCGACGCCTGGCTGGCCGACGAAAGGCGCCAGCGCGAGATCCACGCCGCCGGCGCCGCCCCCGGCGTGGCGCGGCCCGAGCAACTGCGCGGGCGCGACGGCCTGGCGACGATGCAGGCCATGCTCGCCGGCGAGTTGCCGCCGCCACCGATCTCCCTGACGCTGGACTTCCTGCTGATCGAGGTCGGCCGCGGGCGCGCCGTGTTCCAGGGCACGCCCGGCGCCGGCCACCTGAACCCGTTGGGCAGCGTGCACGGCGGCTGGTTCGCGACCCTGCTCGACTCGGCCCTGGGCTGCGCCGTGCACACGATGCTGCCCGCCGGGCGCGCCTACACCACGGCCGAACTCGGCATCCACCTCGTGCGCGCACTCAGCCCCGAGGTGCAGCGGGTGCGCGCCGAAGGCCAGGTGGTGCACTGCGGGCGCCAGCTCGCGACCGCGACCGCCCGCCTCGTCGGCCCGGACGGCAGGCTCTACGCCCACGGCAGCACGACCTGCCTCGTCTTCGACGCCCCGGCGCCCTGATTGCGGCACACTCAGGCCCATGAGACTCCTGCACACCATGATCCGGGTCGGCAACCTGCCGCGCTCGATTGCCTTCTACACCCAGGTCCTGGGCATGAAGCACCTGCGCACGACCGAGCGGCCGGACCAGAAATACGACCTCGCCTTCGTCGGCTACGGCAGCAACCCGGAGCACGCCGAGATCGAGCTCACCTACAACTACGGCGTCGAGTCCTACGAGCAGGGCAGCGCCTTCGGCCATCTGGCGATCGGCGTGGCCGACGTCGCCGCCACCTGCGCCGCGCTGCGCGACAAGGCGGCGGCGCTGGGCGGCGCCGTCACGCGCGAGCCCGGCCCGGTCAAGGGCGGCAGCACGGTCATCGCCTTCGTCACCGACCCCGACGGCTACAAGATCGAACTCATCGAACGGCGCGACTGAGCTCGTG
Source organism: Burkholderiales bacterium (assembly GCA_028868875.1). Taxonomy (GTDB): domain Bacteria; phylum Pseudomonadota; class Gammaproteobacteria; order Burkholderiales; family Burkholderiaceae_C; genus Rubrivivax. Next base: position 2,558 of record JAGWTS010000008.1, read on the forward strand.
AAACCCTGAACGCGCGCCACAGACCGATGTACCTGCCCCGCCATTTCGAACAGAACGACCCCGCGGCGCTCGAGGCGCTGATGCGCGAGCATCCCCTTGCCACACTCGTGACGCGCGCGGGCGATGCCCTCGAGGCCGACCTGATCCCGCTCGAATACGACGCCGCGGCGCGGCTGTTGCGCGGCCACGTCGCGCGCGCGAATCCGCTCTGGCGCCATGCCGACGGCAGCGAGGTGCTGGCGCTGTTCCGCGGCGCCGACGCCTACGTCAGCCCCTCGTGGTATCCGTCCAAGGCCGAGCATCACAAGGTGGTGCCGACCTGGAACTACGCCGTGGTCCAGGCCCGCGGCACGCTGCGCGCGGTCGACGACCCGGCCTGGCTGCACGACTTCGTGCGCCGCCTCACCGCCCGCCACGAGGCCGCCTCCGCCCGGCCCTGGGCCGTGAGCGACGCGCCGGCCGACTACCTGCAGCAGATGCTCGCGGCCATCGTCGGCATCGAGATCGCCGTGACCGGACTCGTCGGCAAGTGGAAGGTGAGCCAGAACCGCAGCGCCGAAGCCGGGGCGGCGGCGATGGCGCGGCTGGTGCGCGGCGACTGACTCCGGCCGCGGCCCGTTCAGGGCTTGGCGGACAGCGCAGATGCCGCCGCCGATGCCGCCGCCGCGGCGCGCCGCGCAAGCAGCTCGCCGGCCAGGGAGCGCGCCAGGACCGCGGGCTTGACGCGATCCAGCGTCGTGCGCGTCCACTCGAAGCTGCGCTCGTCGACGAAGCTCGGCGCGCCGATGCGCAGGATCGGCGCTGCCGCGGCGCGGCCGGGGTCGACCAGGATCGGGTAGCTGCGCAGCCGCGCCACGAGCTGGCCGGCCGCCGCGTCGGCGAAGATCGTGGTCTCGACGAGGGTGGTGCAGCCTTCGGCGTCGGCGCGCTCGAGCAGGCGCCGGACGTTGGCGCGCAGGTCGGTCGCGGCGACGCGCAAGGCGAGCGCGATGACGTCGACGCCGCCGGCCTTCAGCCGCCCCGCGACCTCGGCGTTGAAGTCGATGTTCACGTCGTCCCAGAAACGGTTCGCGGGGTCGCCCGCGGCGGCCCGGTTGCGGCCCTGGCCGAAGACGATGGTGCAACCCGCGGCGGCGCTTGCCGGCGCCGCGGGCAGGGCGAGCAGGAAGGCTAGCGCGAGCGCGGTCGACGCCGGACGGAGCGGATTCATCGGGCGCCGATTCTGGTGCAAGGCCGCGGCGCGGGCACAATGCGGCCAGTCATGTCCCGCCGAACGATCCGCCTCGCGGTTTGCTGCCTCAGCGTCGCCCTGGCCTCCTGTGCGTCGCGCTCCGTCGACGTCAAGCCCACCCCCGCCGACCCGGCCGAATTTCTGGCCTGGGACTGCGGCCACATCGCCGACGAACTCGACTCCGTCCAGCAGCGCGCCGCCGAACAGGCCTACACGGTCGACGAGCGCGCCGGCGACAACATCCTGGCCCTGGGCATCGGCGCCACGATCTTCTGGCCCGCGATCCTGGCGATGCGCCCCGACGGCGTCGAAGCGCGCGACCTCGCCGCCCTCAAGGGCCGCTACGAGGCGCTTCGCGTCGCCGCGCAGCGCAAGTCCTGCCCGCCCCCGGGCATCGACCTGCCGCCCGAGCTTGCGGCCGAGATGCCGATCGCCCCGGGCGAGCATCTCGTCTACGACCAGCGCGGCGGCAACGGTGGCGGCGCGAACGGCAGCTGGACGCTCGTGGTGACGGCCCTGCGGCGCGACGAGATCGATTTCTCGACCGGCGCCCACTCCCGGCCCTGGCGCCAGGACCGGGCCGGCAACGTCCTGGCCGCGCCGCCGGGGTCGCTGATCTGGGAACACCTGCTGCGCCACGACCTCGAGCTCGGGCAGGTCATCGCAGGCAACCTGTCGATCGTCGGCGACGGCTTCCCGCGCGCCCGGGTGCGCGGCCAGGTGGTCGCGATCGGACCGCAGGACCTGGCCGGGCGCCATTTCGACGCCGCCGTGATCGAGCTCTTCGGCGACGTCCAGCTGCCCGAGCGCAGCACGCGGCTGGACGGTGCGCTCGTCGTCGACCGCAAGAGCGGCGTGCTGCTGCGGCTGGACCTGCGCAGCGCGGTGCCGCGCTTCAATTTCCAACGGCGCCTGATCCGCATCGACGGCGGCCACTGATCGGCCGGCGCGGCGCCGAACAGATCTTTACCGCCGCCGAATCGCGCCGATACAGCCGCGCGCCACAGTGCGCAGCATCGTCACAGCGTGCGCCGCATCGTCACGATGCGCCCCGAGGCAACCGAGATGTCGACCCTTTCGAACACGAGCGCCGCCCTCCCCCTGCGCCAGGCCGCGGCCGCGCTGGCCCTGGCCCTGGCCGGCGCACTCGCCCCCGTCGCGCAGGCGCAGCCGATGAGGATGCCCGGCGGCCCGCCCGGCCCGATGATGATGCTCGGCGGTCCGCATCACATGGACCATGCGCTGGCCGCCGTGGGCGCCACGCCCGAGCAGGTGGCCCAGGTCCGCAGCATCATGAAGGCGGCACACGCCGACCTGAAGGCGATGCACGAGGGCGGCGAATCCCTGCACGCCCAGGCCCGGCAGTTGTTCAGCCAGCCGGTGGTGGACCCGGCGGCGGCCGAGGCGCTGCGCCAGAAGATGCAGGCTCGCGACGACGCGGCGAGCAAGCGCATGATGCAGGCGATGATCGCGGTGAGCCAGGTCTTGACCGCCGAGCAGCGGGTGCAGCTCATGGCCAACGCGGCCGCGATGCACGAGCGCATGGAGGCGGCGCACCATCACGGGCCGCACGGGCCGCAGGCGCCGGCCTCCGGCGGCGCCGCCCAGTAACCGATCCGCTATGCTTCCCGACTGGTCCGCGCCGCCCCCGGGTGGTCCCCACCCCGCTCCCGCGGCGCCCCCGCACACGGACAACCCGCACCCGATGAGCCGCCTGTTGCTGATCGACGACGACAGCCGACTGACCACGATGGTCGGCGACTACCTGCGCCGCAACGGCTACGAGGTCGACGCCGTCGGCTCGCTCGCCGCCGGGCGCGAGCAGTTGAAGCTGCGCGGCTTCGACGCCCTCATCCTCGACCTGATGCTGCCCGACGGCGACGGCCTGGACCTGACGCGCGAGCTGCGCGCCGACGCGCGCACCCGGCGCCTGCCGCTGCTGATGCTCACCGCGCGCGGCGAGCCGATGGACCGCATCGTCGGCCTCGAGATCGGCGCCGACGACTACCTGCCCAAGCCCTTCGAGCCGCGCGAGCTGCTGGCGCGCGTGAAGGCCTTGCTGCGGCGCTCGCAGCCCGAACCCTCGGGCGACGAGGTGCTCACCTTCGGCCGCCTCGAGGTCGACCTCGGCGCGCGCCAGGCCCGCCTCGACAACATCCCCTGCGATCTCACGAGCCACCAGTTCGACCTGCTCGTGGTGCTCGCGCAAAGCCCGGGACGGGTGCTTTCGCGCGACCAGATCATGGACTCGCTCAAGGGTCATCCGCTCGAAGCCTTCGACCGCAGCATCGACGTCCACATCTCGCGCATCCGCGCCGTGATCGAGGACGACCCGAAGAATCCCAAGCGCGTGCTCACGGTGCGCGGCGCGGGCTACGTGTTCGCGAAGAAGCAGGATCTGGAAGCCTGAGCGCCGCAGGCGCGCGCGCGATGCGGTCGCTCTACCTGCGCATCTACGTCACGGTCGTGGCGACGCTGGCGCTTTTCGCCCTCGTCTCGGGCTGGCTGCTGCACCACCACCTCGAGGCCGACCGCGCCCGCATCGAGCGCACGCTCAACGAGCGCGTCGCCGCCTGGGGCGACCTGCTGCAGCACTCGCTGCCGCCGCCGAGCGCGCAGCGCGCCGACCAGGCCGCGGCGCTGCGCGACTGGTCGATGCGGCTGCGCCTGCCGCTGGCCCTGCTCGGCGCCGACGGCACGCGCATCGCCGCCTCCGAGTCGTACCAGCGGCGCGAGGAAGACGGCGAACTCGCGACGAGCCGCCAGCTCGCGGTGAAGTTCGCCGACGGGCGCACGCTGCAGGTGCTGCAGCGCCCGATCGGCTTTCACGGGCCCGCCGGCGAGGGGCCGGGCCACCACCTGCCGCCGCCCTGGTGGTCGCCCGGGCTGCCCGACGGCCTGGGCCTCGTCGCCCTGCTCGTGATGCTCTTCGGCGCCGTCGCCGTCGGCTCCTGGCCGGTGGTGCGCCGCATCACGCGCCGCCTCGAGGCACTCAAGCGCGGGGTCGACGCCTTCGGCGCCGGCGACCTGCAGCGCCGCGTCGCCGAAGACGGCCAGGACGAGGTCGCCGCCCTCGGCGCCAGCTTCAACCAGGCGGCCTCGCGCATCGAGGCCCTGCTGCGCTCGCACCAGAGCCTGCTCGCCAACGCCAGCCACGAACTGCGCTCGCCGCTGGCGCGGCTGAAGATGGCGGTGTCGATGATCGAGGAGGCGCCCGCCGCCGAGCGCGAATCGCTGCGGCGTGAGATCTTCACCAACATCGGCGAGCTCGATGCCCTGGTCGAGGAAGTGCTGCTCGCCAGCCGCCTCGACTCAGGCGTGGGCTACGACCGGCGCGATCCGGTCGAACTGCTCGCGCTCGCCGCCGAGGTGGCGGCGCGTTTCGAGGCCCGGGTCGAGGGCGAGAACCTCGTCGTCCAGGGCGACGAGCGGCTGCTGCGGCGCGCCTTGCGCAACCTGCTCGAAAACGCGCGCCGCTACGGCGGCGACGAGGTCGATGTCCGGGTGACGCGCCACGCCACCCAGGTCGAGATCGTGGTGAGCGATCGCGGCCCCGGGGTTCCCGAGGCGTATCGCGAGCGCATCTTCGAGCCCTTCTTCCGCCTGCCCGGCCATGCCGAGCGCGAAGGCGGGATCGGCCTCGGCCTGGCGCTGGTGCGCCAGATCGCCGCGCGCCATGGCGGCAGCGTGCGCTGCGACGCCCGCACCGACGGCGCCGGCAGCCGCTTCACGCTCGCCCTGCCCGTGCCCGCCTGAGCGTCCGGCGCCACAGCCAAGGCCTCGAGCTCCATGGCTGATGCGGCGATTGGCCCGCCCACGCCCGCCTGAGCGTGCGGCGCCGCAGCCGCAGCCGCAGCCGAAGCCCCAAGCCCGCACGGTCCGCTACCGCCTGGTCGGCCGTCACCACAGCCCGGCGCGCACAGCCCGGCGCGCGCGCCGGGCCTGCGGCTCAACGCCGGCGCGTGGCCCGGCCGAGCAAGGCCGCCAGCGTCGAGGCTGCCAGCAGGCCGCCCATGGTGGCGGCGCACCAGAAGCCGGCGGCACCATGCAGCACGGCGGGCAGGCGCGCATCGGAGCCGAAGGCGAGCGCATAGCCGCCGCCCAGGCCGACGCCCCAGACCGAGGCCGCGTACGCCAGCATCGGCAAGGTGGCGATGCGATAGGCGCGCAGCACCGAGGCGCAGACCGCCTGGCCGGCATCGGCGACGTGGAACACGGCGACGATGGCCAGCAGCGGCAAGGCGGCGGCGGCAATCGCGCCGTCCTGGGCGTACCAGCCGACGATGCTGCGCCGCCCCGCGAACAGCAGCCCGCCCATCGCCACGGCGCAGGCCGCGGCGAGCGCCAGGCCGTGCCAGCCCAGGCGGCGCGCGTCGTCGAGGTCGGCGGCGCCGACGCGCTGGGCGACGAGCGCGCCGGTGCCGTTGCCGATCGCCAGGGGCATCATGAACAGCAGGCTCGCCAGGTTGGCCGCGATCTGGTGCCCGGCCACCGCCGTCGTGCCCAGGCGAGCGATGAAGATCGACATGAAGGCGAAGCCCGAGACCTCGACCAGGAACGAGGCCCCCATCGGCAACCCCAGGCGCAACTGGCTGGCGAGCGCGCGCCGGTCGGGGGCATCGAGGCCGCGCGCGCCGAGCTCGAAGTGCGCGTAGAAGGGGTCGCGCCGCACGAGCCAGCCCGCCGCCAGCACCTGCAGCCACATCGCCAGCGCCGTGGCGATGCCGCAGCCGAGCACGCCCAGCGCCGGGACCCCCAGCGCCGGCAGGCCGAAGACGAGCAGGGCCGACAGCGGCAGCTTCAGGCCGAGCCCGGCGAGCTGCAGCACCATCACCGCCTTCGGCCGCGACACCGCGATGTTGAAGCCGCGATAGGCCGAGAACAGCAGCGCCGCCGGCAGCGCGAAGGCGAGCGCCAGCATGTAGCCGCGCACCTTGGGCTCGACCGCGGGCGAGGCGCGGGCGAGCACGAGAAAGGGTTCGGGAAACACCAGCAGCAGGCTGCCCGCCAGCGCGAGCCCGAGCGCGAGCCAGACCGCCTGGTGCAGTTGGCGCCCGGCGTCGGCCGCGCGCCCGGCGCCGTAGAGCTGGCCCACGATCGGCCCCAGCGCCAGCACCACGCCCATGCAGCTGATGAAGACCGTCACGTAGCCGGCGGCCCCGATCGCCAGCGCCGCCAGGTCCTCGGCGCCACGGCGCGCGAGCAGCAGGGTGTCGATCGTGCTGAAGGCCAGCACCGACACCTGGCCGACGAAGACCGGCCAGGCCAGCGGTGCGATGCGGCGCGCGCTGGCGGCCAGGCCGGGCCGCATGTGCCGAGTCGCCTCTGCCGCGTGATTCATGCCCGTTTGCGCGGCATGACCATGCTAGTCAGATCTCGCTGTTCTCGAGAATCAGTTCGGCTCGCACCGGCCGGGTTCGCCCGTTCGGCGTAGCGGTTGAAGCGCCAGGCCAGCGCTTCCATCGTGATGCGGTGCCAGACCAGGCGCTTCTCGGCCGGCCCGTAGCGGGTCCATTCGCGCACTTCGGCAAAGCTGCGGCCGCAGCCCTTGCAGACGGCGTCGCCCTGGCTCGTCGAGCAGATCGCGATGCAGGGCGAGTCGGGCATGCTCGCATACCAGGCCAGCCAGGCCGCGCGCGCGGCGTGCGCGAGCGCCGCCTCGTCGATCCAGACCTGCCGCTGCCAGGCCATGGCCGCGTAGGCCTCGGCCAGAGCGCGCACTTCGGCGCAGGCGCTCACGCCGTCGACAGACGGCCGGCGCTGGCGCCACCAATTGATGGCCGCCTCGATATCGGTCACGTGCAGCGCTGCCATCGGCGTCCTTTGAGCATCCCCCGGGATGCAGGGCCGCGGCCGGCTCGCCCCTCGAACCGCCACGGACCGACGCCTCGTGAACGGCCGAGGTGCACGGGTAAACCCGTTCAGCGGCCGGCAGGCCCCCGGGGAGACGCGCAGGATAGCAGCGCGCGCCAAGCCCCCGCCGGGGCCTTACTTCGCGGCCGCGCGTGCTGCCTTGAGCGTCTGGCTTTCGAAGCGCTTGGCCTTGGTCGCCGCGCGCTGGTAGATCTCCTCGGCCTCGGCGCGCATTTCCATCGCCTTGGCGAGCGCACGCTCATAACGAGCCACCGTGTAGGTGTTCTCGGTGCCGATGTAGACGGTGCGCCGCTTCGGGGTGTCGCCGAAGCGCGGGATCAGCACCGACAGGCTCGCGTCGCGCACCCGGGATCCCCGCCGCTGGCGGATCACGGGGCCGAAAATCCCGGCCGGCAGGTCGCTGGTCTTGTTCTCGCTCGGGCCGTGCTGCAGCCGCACCGGCGCCGGCAGCTTGGCGATGCGCTTGAGCAGTTCGCGCGTCGCGGCTTCGAGCGAAGCGGCGGCACCGCTTCCGTCAGAACTGTGATCAGAAAACAACTTCGTACCGCCGTAACGCAACTGCCAACCGTGTGTGGCACGGTGGTCGATACGCTGGATGCCTTGCGGCACGGCGAACTCTTGCCCTGAAAAAATGACGATATCTCGCAGTTTCATGGGATTTAACTTCCTGATCTGATCGATGTGAACCTGAACTGTCGCTCACTTAAAGTGTACAACAAATCATGTTAAGTGTGTTGACACAAAAGTGATTATGCTGATCATTTGCTGATCGTCAAGCGATGGATGAGTTATAAGTGCGAAAAGTTACTGCTGATCATGTCTGGTTAGATTTCACACGTACTCGTTAAAAGTGAGCGACACCCCTGCACTTGCGGGGGTGTAAGCACTTGTTCAGCCTTCGAAAATACCGGCCATGGGTCGCGATCAACACCACGGGGCAGTACGCCAGTACAAGGGGACCACCGTCTTCGACTGGGACAGCGAGCCCGCCGACGAACGGCCGAGCGAATTCACGAGCAGCAGCCTCGGGTCGGGCAGCTCGCGCCGGTCCGGGTACGAAGGCATCGAGGTGCGGCGGAGGCGGCCGCCGCGCAAGCGTGCAGGAATGAGCGTGCTCATGCGCGCGTTCGTGCTCGTCCTCGTCCTCAGCGCCATCGCCATCGTCGTCGGATCCGTCCTGCTGCAGCGCTGAGGGCACGGGGCGCAGGCCGGTCCCATCTTGCCTGGGATTTAAATACTCTAAAAACCAACAAAGTGACATATTCGCAATTTCTCGACCCGCGAAGGCCGAAGCGGGCCCGAACCCGATACAGCAACGAGTGGTGTAAGCTGTAACGTCAGATTTCAGGCTGCGTGAGCGGGCTCGCACTCCCGGTGTCAGGGCCCAGGCAAGGACAGGGGCACCTTTCGATGATCGAGCTCGGCTCGTTGACGATGACCGAGATCATCCGGCTGCAAGGCCAGCTGCAGCAGGAGCTGACGCGCCGCTTCCAGCGCTCGCTGCTGGTGATGTTCTCGGACATCGTTGGCTCGACCCAGTACTTTGCCCGCTTCGGCGACGCCGCCGGGCGCCAGCTCCAGCAGCTGCACGCCGACTTGCTCGACGCGGCCTGCCGCGATTGCGCGGGCCGCATCGTCGAGATCGCGGGCGACGGCTGCTTCCTCGTCTTTCCTTCGGCCGACAGCGCGGTACGGGCGATCATCCTGTTCCACCAGGCCTCGGCGCGCGCCAACGCCGAGCGCGGCCACCAGCACCAGTTGCACGTGCGCATCGGCCTGCACTGGGGTTCGGTCCTGACCGACGGCGTGGCGGTCAGCGGCGACGCGGTCAACCTGTGCGCGCGCGTGACCTCGAGCGCCGACGCCGGCGAGATCCACCTCACGCGCCAGGTCTACCAGGAGCTCGGCAGCAGCCTGCGCCTGAACTGCCATGCCAAGGGCACGGCCGTGCTCAAGGGCGTCGTCGACCCGGTCGAGATCTTCGGCTTCGAATGGCGTGACCATTCCGTGTTTCCGCGCAGCCTGCGCATCGAGGAGACGGGCGAGGAAGTGGCGCTGCCGCGCCAGGACATCGTCACCTTCGGCCGGCTGCCGGAACACGAGGGCCAGCGCGCCAACGACATCGTGCTCAACCACCCCGACCCGAGCCGGGCGCGCCGCATCAGCCGCTGGCATTTCGAGCTGCGCCGCAACCCCGACGGCCTGCACCTGCGCTCGCTCTCGGACAACGCCACCGCGGTCAACGGCGAGCGCGTCGAGAAGGGCGTGGACACGCCGGTGCGCGCCGGCTCGCGCATCCTCGTCGCCGACGTGCTGAACCTGGTGCTGGTGGGCGAGGATCCGGGCCGGATCAGCTCCTACGACGCGACCGTGCTGCGCCTGCCGACCTCGCGTGGCAGCGGCGGCTAGGCCCGCGCCGCCGCCACCCAGCCGCTCAGCCGAGCTTGCCGGCGCTGCGCTCGAGCAGGGCCCAGGCCTCGTCGCCGTACTTGTGCTTCCACTCGTCGTAGAAGCCGGCCTTGCGCATGTGCTCGCGGAAGCTGTCGGTCCGGGGCTGGTTGAAGGCCAATCCCTTGGCGGCGAGCGTCTTCTGCAGCCCGGCGTTGAGCGCCTCGACGTCACCGCGCTCGGCCAGCGCCGCGGCATCGATGTGGCGCGCGACGATCGCGCGCAAGTCCTCGGGCAGCCGCTCCCAGGCCTTCTTGTTGGCGAGGAACCAGAAGCCGTCCCACATGTGGTTCGTGAGCGAGCAGTATTTCTGCACCTCGTAGAGCTTGGCCGTGTCGATGACGGCGAGCGGGTTCTCCTGGCCTTCGACGATCTTGGTCTGCAGCGCCGAATAGACCTCGGCGAAGTTGATCGAGGTGGGCGAGGCGTCCAGGGCCTTGAACATCGAGGTCCACAGCGGCGAAGGCGGCACCCGGATCTTCATGCCCTTGAGGTCGTCGGCGCTCTGGATCGGGTGCGTCGAGGTCGTGATCTGGCGGAATCCGTTGTCCCAGATCTTGTCCATGACGACGAGCCCGGCCTTGCCGATCTGGCCCCGCACCCAGGCGCCGAGATCGCCGTCGAGCGCCTTCCACACCGTGGGGTAGTCGGGGAAGGCGAAGCCGATGCCGGTGATCGAGGCCGCCGGCACCAGGGTCGCGAGGATCAGGCCCGAGAGGGTGAAGAAATCGATCCCGCCCGCGCGCAACTGGCTCAGCATGTCGGTGTCGCCGCCGAGCTGGTTGTTCGGGAAGATCTGGATGTCGACCCGGCCCTTGGTGTCGGCACGGATCGCGTCGGCCATCGCCGCGGCGCGCAGGTTCATCGGATGGCCGAGCGGCAGGTTGTTCGCGTACTTGTAGGCGAACTCGGCCTTCTGCGCGCGCGCGCTGGCGGCTGCGAGGGCGGCGGCGCCGACGATGAGGTTGCGACGGGTGAGACTCATGGACCGGGACTCCTGGGGTTCGACGGGGATTCGACCGGCCGATTCTGTCAAAGCGCGCGCCGCCGCGGCGCCGCTTCTCTAAACTCTGCCGCCCAACCCCACCCGGACAAACCATGAGCCCAGCCGCCTCCGCCCCCGTCGCAGTCGTCACCGGGGGGGCCCGCGGCATCGGCCTCGCCATCGCGCGCTGGTTCCTGGGCCGCGGCCATGGCGTCGCCCTCGTCGACATCGACGGCCCCACCCTCGCCCGCACCGAGGCCGAACTCGCCGATCCCGAGCGCGTGCTCGCCTTCCACGGCGACGTGTCCAAGCCGGACCAGGTGGACGCGGCGGTCGCGGCGGTGGTGGCGCGTTTCGGGCGCATCGACGCGCTCGTCAACAACGCCGGGGTCGCGGTGTTCAAGCCGATCGGCGCGACCTCGTTCGCCGAATGGCGCCAGGTGCTCGACACCAACCTCGACGGCGCCTTCCTCTGCAGCCAGGCCTGCGCGCCGGTGATGATCCGCGGCGGCGGCGGCGCCATCGTCAACATCGCCTCGATCTCGGGCCTGCGCGCCAGCACCCTGCGCGTGGCCTACGGCACGAGCAAGGCGGCGCTCATCCACCTCACGCGCCAGCAGGCGGTGGAACTCGGCAATGCCGGCATCCGCTGCAACTGCATCGCGCCCGGACCGGTGGACACCGAAATGTCCAAGCTGGTGCACAGCGTCGCGATCCGCTCGGACTACTACGATGCGATTCCGCAGAACCGCTACGGCACGACCGACGAGATCGCGAACGCGGTGGGCTTTCTCTGCAGCCCCGAGGCGAGCTACGTCAACGGCCAGGTGCTGGCGGTCGACGGCGGTTTCGACGCGGCCGGGGTCGGCCTGCCCACGCTCAGGCGCAAGGCCGCCGGCGACTGATCCGAACCCGAATGCAGTTGCGATTCTTGCGACTACATTCAGATCTGATCGATGCCGATATCCGGGGCACTTCACGGTGCCTTTGCGTTCGAAGGCCCGTTTCTGCAGTTTGGAAAAGGCCCGACGTGAAACCGTTGTCCCCGTTGAGTTTCCGCGCCCGCCCCGCAGCGCCGTGGCATCGATGAGGCCCGCAGCGCCAGCGCGCATCCTCGTCGTCGACGACGACCCCGGCGCGCGCCGCCGTGCCCGGGCCGTGCTCGGCCGTGCCGGCTTCGTCGTGGCCGAGGCCGCCGATGCCGTCCAGGCCCTGGACGCCCTGGGCGCGCAGCGCGCCGACCTCGTGCTGATGGACGCGTGCATGCCCGGGCAGGCCGGCTTCGCGGCTTGCACCGAACTGCGGCGCCTGGCCGGCGGCGAGCGCATCCCCGTGGTCATGATGGCGCGGCAGGACGACGTGGCGTCGATCGACCGCGCGCTCGAAGCCGGCGCCGACGACTTCGTCACCAAGCCCATCGACTGGCCCCTCCTCGCCCGCCGCGTGCAGTGCCTGTTGCGCGCGAGCAGCGCGATCGCCGAGCTCGAGCGCAAGCAGCAGCGCCTGTCGAACGCGCAGCGCATCGGCGTCATGGGCGACTGGGAATGGACCGTCGGCGAGAACCGCATCGTGCCCTCGGAGCAGGCGCGGCGCATCTTCGGCAACGAGCCGCCCGAGACCTCGTTCGACATCGACGGCCTGTTGATGACCACCCACCCCGACGACGTCGAGCGCCTGCGCGGGGCCTTCGAGCGCGCGCTCGACCACGGCGACTCGTTCGCGCTCGACCACCGCGTCGTGCTGCCCGACGGCAGCCTGCGCCACGTCCAGCAGCGCATCGAGGTGATCGACCGCGACCCCCAGGGCCACGCGCTGCGCCTGGCCGGCGCGGTGCAGGACATCACGCACCACAAGGAGGCGGAGGAGCAGATCCGGCGCCTGGCCTACTACGACCCCCTCACCGGCCTGCCCAACCGCCACCTGATCACGCAGGCGCTGGTCGAGGCGATCGCCCAGGCCGAACGCCAGCGCCAGCGCGTGGGCCTGCTGTTCGTCGACCTCGACCACTTCAAGCGCGTCAACGACACGCTCGGCCACGGCGCCGGCGACGAATTGCTGCGTGTCGTCAGCGCCCGCCTCGCGGGCTCGCTGCGCGGCCCCGACCTGCTCGCCCGCCCCGCGAACGAGGAAGGGCCGGGCCGCATCGCGCGCCTGGGCGGCGACGAATTCATCGTCCTGCTGCCCGACCTCCAGGGCGCGGACGCGGCGGCCGCGGTGGCGCGCCGCCTCGTGGCCGCGCTCGCCGAGCCGCTCTCGATCGCGGGCCACGAGGTCCGCGCCGGCGCCAGCGTCGGCATCGCGATCCACCCCGAGGACGGCGCCGATGCCGACACCCTGCTCACGAACGCCGATACGGCGATGTACCGCGCCAAGCAGGCCGGCGGCGGTCATTACCATTTCTACAACCGCTCGATGAACGAGCGCGCGCTCGCGCGCCTGGCGCTGCAGGCCGAGTTGCGGCGCGCGCTCGAACGCGGCGAATTCATCCTCCATTACCAGCCCCGGCTGAACACCGCGAGCGGGCGCATCGTCGGTGCCGAGGCCCTCATCCGCTGGCGCCATCCGCGGCGCGGCATGGTGCCGCCCGCGGACTTCATGGCGCTCGTCGAGGAAAACGGCCTCGTGGTTCCGATCGGCGAATGGGCGATCGACGAGGCTTGCCGCCAGAACGCCGCCTGGCAGGCCGCCGGCCTGCCGCGCCTGCCCGTGGCCGTGAACCTCGCGCCGAGCCATTTGCGCGAGCGCGGGCTGCCCGAGCGCGTCGCGCGCGCGCTGCGCCGCCATGCCCTGGACCCGGCCGCTCTCGAGATCGAGGTCACCGAGGCGATCCTGGTGACCGAGCCGGAACTCGGCGTCGACGTCGCCACCCGCCTGGGCGCCATGGGGGTGCGGCTTTCGATCGACGATTTCGGTACCGGCTATTCGTCGCTCGCGCGCTTGAAGCGCCTGCCGCTGCACGCGATCAAGATCGACCGCAGCTTCGTGCGCGACCTCGCGCTCGACCGCGACGGCGCGGACCTCGTCGCCGCGATCATCGCGCTCGCCCACAGCCTGAAGCTCGAGGTGGTGGCCGAAGGCGTCGAGACCGCGGCCCAGCTCGATGTCCTGCGCGCGCAGGCCTGCGACGAATACCAGGGCTTCCTCGCCAGCCCGGCGCTCGACGCCGCGAGCTTCGCGGCGTTGATGGCCGGGGCCCGCGCCCCGCACGCGAGCGCCGCGGCGGCACCCGCCCCGAGCCCGTCGAAGGCGTCTCATGCCCACTTCGCGCGTTGAGCGCAGCAGGAACGACGCAGCCGCGCCTGCGAGCGTGAACTTCGACGGCAACCCGCGCGACTTGCGCCGGAGCGGACCGGCCGTGCGCTCGATAATCTTGGGGCTCGCCATCGAAGCGCAGCCCTGAAGGCGCAGGCCGCGATCCAACAGGCGCGGCGCCAGGCGCCGCAGTCGAGGCGGATGCGCGGGCCCCTTTGGCGCAAAACCGAGTCGATGACTGACGTTCCTGCAAAAGTCCGCACCCGCAGGCGGCTTCTGGCCTACGGCTGCCTGGCGCTCGTGCTCGTGGCGGGCTTCTCGCTGGCGGACGGCCTGCGCTGGCACAGCGACGCCCACCTGCACACGCTGCTCGAGACGATTGCGACCCTGCTCGCCTTGACGGTCGGCGCCGTCGCCCTGATCCGCTACTGCAGCCGGCCCACGAACACCGACCTGTTCCTCGCCGCCGCGTTCCTGGGAACGGGGCTGCTCGACTGCTACCACGCGGTGGTCACGGCGCCCTGGCTCGCCGACGATTTCGCCTCCCGGTCGGCGACGCTCATCCCCTGGAGCTGGATGGCCCCGAGGCTGTTCCTGTCGGTGATGCTCTTTCTCACCTGGTGGGCCGGGCGCCGGGAAGCACGCCTGGGAGCGGCGGGCCGCATCGACGCGGCACCGGTGTTCTGGGGCACGGCCCTCTTCACGCTCGCGTCCTTTCTCTTCTTCGCCTTTGCGCCGCTGCCCGGAGCGTATTTCGCGGTCGGACTCGGCATCCACCGCCCTCAGGAGTGGCTGGCCGCCCTGTTCTTCCTGCTCGCCCTGGCGGGCTATCTGCGCGATGGCCGGTGGCGCACCGAAACCATCGAGCATGGGCTGGTGCTGTGCCTGATCACCAGCTTCCTGGGGCAGGCCTTGTTCATGCCGCATTCGCAGGAGCTGTTCGACCTGAACTTCGACGCGGGGCATTACCTCAAGCAGCTGTCCTACGTCTTCGTGCTCGCCGGCCTGCTGATCAACATGCTCACGCTGTACCGGCGCGCCGACCTGACGCGCGCACTGCAGGCCGAGATCGCCCAGCGCCGGGAGGTCGACGCCAAGGTGACGAAGCTGTCGATGGCCATCGACCAGGCGATCGAGGTGATCGTCATCACCGATCTGCATGCCCGCATCGAATACGTCAACGACGCCTTCGTCGCCTCGACCGGCTACAGCCGGGACGACGTGATCGGCCGCAACCCGCGCCTGCTGCAATCGGGCCGGACGCCGCCCGACACCTACACCGCCTTCTGGGCGGCGTTGAATAGCGGCCGGTCCTGGCGCGGCGAGATGATCAACCGGCGCCAGAACGGCGAGATCTATCCGGTGCAGGTGATCTGCACGCCGATCCGCGATGCCGAGGGCCGCGTCACCCACTATCTCGCGGTCGAGGAGGACGTGACGGAGAAGCGGCGCTCGGCCGAAGAGCTGAACCGGCACCGCCATCACCTCGAGGAACTGGTCGAGGAGCGCACCAAGGCCCTGGCCGCGCGCGAGCGGCAGCTGGACGTCATCCTCAGCGGCATTCCGGGGGTGGTGGGGTATTGGGACCGGACGCTCGTGAATCGCTACGCCAATCCGGCGTACCAGGAATGGCTCGGACTGAAGCCGGAACAGATCGTCGGCAGGCACTACACCGAGGTGTTCGGCGAAGCGATCTACGAGCGCAACCGCCCGCTGCTCGAAGCCGCCTTGCGCGGCGAGCCGCAGCGCTTCGAAAGCGCCTATCCGCACAAGGACTCGCCCGACCACCTGCGCTACGCGCAGGTGCATTTCGTGCCCGACCTCGAAGACGACGGCGTCGCGGGCTTCTTCGTCATGGCGTTCGACATCGACGAGTTGAAGCGCAGCAAGGAAGCGGCGATGGAGGCGACGCAGGCCAAGAGCGCGTTCCTCGCCAACATGAGCCACGAGATCCGCACCCCGATGAACGGCGTCATCGGCATGATCGACGTGCTGCTGCAATCGGGGCTCGACCCGCAGCGGCGCAAGATGGCGCAGGTGGTGCGCGATTCCGCCTATACCCAGCTCGCGATCATCAACGACATCCTCGACTTCTCGAAGATCGAGGCCGGCAAGCTCGAGCTGGCCCCCGAGCCCTTCATGATCGAAGACGTGATCGAAGGCGTGTGCAACCTGCTCGACCCGATTGCCCTGGAGTTCGAGGTCGACCTCAAGCTCTTCGTCGATCCGGAATTGCCGCGGCTGATGCGCGGCGACGCGCTGCGGCTGCGCCAGATCCTGACCAACCTGACGCACAACGCCGTCAAGTTCAGCAGCGGCCTGGCGCGTGCCGGCCAGGTCCGGGCGCGCGCAACGAGGGTGGCGCACGAGGGCGGCCGGATCGGGGTCCTGCTGCGCGTGGCGGACAACGGCATCGGCATGGACGAAGAAACGTCCAGGCGCCTGTTCACCCCCTTCACCCAGGGCGACACCTCGACGACCCGCCGTTACGGCGGCACCGGTCTGGGCCTGGTGATCACGCAGAAGCTGGTCGAGATCATGGGCGGCAGCATCGCCGTGCGCAGTGCAGCCGACGCCGGCACGGTCTTCGAAGTGAAGCTCGCGTTCGAGGCCCTGGCCGATGCCGACGAAGCCCTGGCGGCGCGTCCGCTGCGGGATCTGTCCTGCGCCGTCGTCGGCCAGGGCGAGCTGGCCGACGACATCCAGACCCACCTGAGCCATGCCGGAGCGAGCCTGGTCCGATGCACCGGAATCGAAGCACTGCAGCGCACATCGGCGGCGGCGGCCGCGAGCCTGTGGATCTGGGTCTTCGACAGCGCCGAGCCACCGCCCTTGCAGAGGCTGCGCGAAGCAGCGCGGCGCCACGCCGGGTCGGCGGTGCAGATGCTGCTGATCAGTCATCTCGCGCTGGGCCGCGGCCGGCGCCGCCGCCCGCGCCAGCTCGCACCGGATGTGGTGCAGGTCGACGGCAACCTGATGACGCGGCGCGGCATTCTGCGGGCCGTAGCCCTTGCGGCCGGCCGCGACGGCGCCGAGGCGGGCGCCGAGGAACCCGGCGGCTTGCGCGACGCCGCCCCCGCTGCCAAGGCATCGGCTTCGCATGCGGGCTGTCGCATCCTGGTCGCCGAAGACAATGCGACGAACCAGGACGTGATCCGGGCCCAGCTCGAGCTGCTCGGCTACAGCGCGGACATCGCCGGCGACGGCGCCCAGGCCTTCGAGCGCTGGATGAACACACCGTACGACCTGGTGCTGACCGACCTGCATATGCCTCGCATGGACGGCTACCAGCTCGTCGAGGCGATCCGCGACGAAGAGGCCCGCGCGGGCCACAAGCGCCCGATTCCGATCGTCGCGCTGACGGCCAATGCCATGAAAGGCGAGGCCGACAAGTGCAGGGCCGCAGGCATGCAGGACTACTTGTCCAAGCCGATCGCGCTGCAGGCGCTCGAGGCGGTTCTGGCGCGCTGGGCCGAGTCGGTCGAGCGTCGTGCGGACGCCCCGGGCACGCCCCCCGACGAGGCCGCGACGGGCCCTGAGGCCGAGGCCCGCGCGCCCGTGCTCGATGCCCAGGTGCTGGGCACCTACGTCGGCGCCGACCCCCAGGTCCAGGCGAAATTCATGCAGCGTTTCCGGGAAACCTTGCCCGGGCACCTGGACAAGCTGGCCCGGGCCCAGGCCGACGGCGACCTGCGCGAGCTGGCCGCGGCGGCCCACACGCTCAAGTCGCCCGCGCGCACGGTGGGTGCGCTCGCGCTGGGCCATGCCTGCGAACGCCTCGAGTCCGTCTGCAGGGCCGGCGACGAGGCCGCGATGCGGCTGCAATGGCCGCAGGTCCGAGCTGCCGCCGCGGCTGCGGCCGCCGCGCTGCAAGCCCATCTGGCGCCAGTCGCCGCCCGCCAGGCCGCAGGCAGCGCGATCGGTCCGGAGCCGCCGCGTGGCAGCGGCGGCGCGTAGGCCGTCACCGGCCCGGTTCGCAAGCCGGTCGCTGCGTGCCGGCTGGGGATTCGTCGATCAGCTGCAGCTCGATCCAGAAGGTGCTGCCCGAACCGGGCGTGCTGTCCACGCCGATGCGGCCTCCCATCGCCTCGATCAGGCGCTTGCTCAGCGCCAGCCCGATGCCGGTGCCTTCGACGTAGAGCCGGTCGGCGTCCAGGCGCTCGAAGGGGGCGAACAGACGCGCACGCTGCGCCGCGTCCAGGCCCGCCCCCGTGTCGCTGACCGCAACCCGCAGCCAGGCACCGGCGGCGCCGCAGCTCACTTCGACGCGGCCGTCGACCCGGTTGAACTTGATGGCGTTGGAAAGCAGATGAACCAGCACCTGCTCGAGCCGCCCGCGGTCTGCGCGCACCGACAGCGCGCAGCCGGAGCCGGCCGCTACCAGTTCGACGCCCCGTGATGCCGCCCGCGCGCCGACCCGGCCCAGGCAGGCCTCGATCACGGGCGCCAGCGCCACCGCCTCGGTGCGGACCTCGAGCTGGCCGGTCTCGAGGCGCGAGACATCGAGCACGTTGTCGATCAGGGCCAGCAGATGGCGCCCGCTTTCGCCGATCTTGGCGGCCCAGTCGCGGACCTTCGGGCTCAGGTTCGGGTCGCGTTCGAGGAGTCCGCCGAAGCCCATGATCGCGTTCAAGGGCGTGCGCAATTCATGCGACATGTTCGCCAGGAACACGCTCTTCTGCTGGTTGACCTCGCGCAGCTGAACGTTCTGCGCCTGCAGTTGCGCCGCCTGCGCGCGCGCCTCCTCGGCCTGCTTGAGCGGGCCGATGTCGACGATGACGACCAGCTGGTCGTCGACATCGTCGGACAGGAGCCGGGCGCTTTCGTCGATCCAGGTCAGGCTCCCGTCCTGGCGCATCACCTGGCGCTGGATCCTGGAATAGCCGCGTTCGGCCATTGCGTGCAGGCGCTCCTGGCGTGCGCGCTGGAACGATTCCTCGTCGGGATAGGCGCCGCGCACGGGCCGCCCCACCAGCGCCCCGCGCGCATAGCCGAAGATGAGTTCCGCGCCGCGGTTCGCCCAGGCCACCTTGCGCTCGCGCAGCCGGATGATGCCGATGAGGTCGGTGTCCAGCATCGCCGCCTGCTCGCGTGCCAGTCGCTCGGCGCGTTCGTATTCGCGCTGGCGGATGGTCGTGGCGCGCAGCATGAGCCCCGACGCCGCCGCGAAGCACAGGATCAGCACCAGGCCCAGCGCCGAGTTGCGGCGCCAGCGGACAAGGTTGTCTCCGAGGTCTTCGCCGGCCTGGACGTAGAGCGGGTAGCTCGACAGGCGCCGGTAGGCCACCAGGCGCTCGATGGCGTCCGCATCGTTCGTCGCCCGGTACAGGCCGGACTCGGGGGCCGCTTGCACCGCCTTGCGCAGCGCGCTCTCCGGTCCGAGGTAGATCGAATCGCCGCCGCCCGCCGGCTCGTCGCGATGCTGGACGAGTTGCAGGTCGGCGGTGCGCACGCTCGCCACCCCGTGCGTGCCCAGCTCGACCCGGTCGACGGCGCGCTGCAGCGTCTTGACGGGAACCAGGATCACGGCCACCCCGGCGAAGGCATGGCCGGGCCCGCGCAGCGCCAGCGCGAGCACCATCCCGTCGGTGCCGTCGACCCGGCTCGGGTACGGACCGTACAGGCCGATGGGGTCGTCGGGGTGGGCGCGCAGGCGCTCGAAGTAGTCGCGATCCGAGACGTCGACGGGCGGGCACCGGACGGCCGACCGGGTGGACGAACGGGCGGACGAACGGGCGGCCGATCCCGCGCAGACGCGCCGCCCGTCCTCGTCGGCAATGCTGATGCGGTACGCGGCGTCGAGGAGCCCGGGGTTCGCGTCGACCGCCCGCGCCAGGGCGTCGCGGTCGACCTGTCCCTCGGCCAGCGACCGCTCCAGCGGCTTGCGCGTCGCCTCGAGCACCGCGGCAGGGCCATCGAGTGCCTCGCCGATCACCAGCGCCATCAGTTGCGCGACGTTGCGCACGTGAGCTTCATCCTCCTGGAGCCGGTGGTTCCTGGAGCTGACGACGAGGGAGACGAAGACGCTCGCCAGCACGCCGTTGAGCAGCAGCAGGCCCAGGCGCAGGCGGCGCGCCGCCCCTCCCGGGGTGGCGGTGCGAGATGCCGGATCCCCGCTCTGCGCTGCAGGCATGGGGAAGGGATCCGGCATCGCCGAAGTCACGGCGAGGCCCTGAGTCGGGGGCGCCCGGCCAGACCCTCGGGGGGCCTCAGCTTCAGTTGTGAAACCATCAGTTCTGGGCTTTTAACCTAAAAACAGCAGTTACCCGGTCGCCGCGAGCGCAGCTGGCGCTGGCGGCAGGCCAATCTGACCGACGATTCGTTGGCAGATGTAGGCCAGCAGTGCCCGCCATCGGTCGACCTTGGGCAACTGCTCCGCAACAGCCTTGACGTGCTGGATTGCCGCATGAACATTGGCGATCATCGACTTGATCAACCCGGCTTCGGCGTGCATCGGCGTGAGGTACAGCGTCGTCTGGTTTCCGCTGCTCGTGGCGCGGCCCACGGCGGCCAGCAGCAGCGGCCGGCTCGTCAGCGCCTCGCGCCGGGCCTGCGGATTGGCCGCTCGCACGTACCAACTCCACCAGTTGTAGACCAGCGCCACCGCGCGCGCGGTGATCTGGCTGCGGTGCATGTCTTGCGTGGTGAAGCCGCCCCAGCCCCACTGGTTCTTCAACTCGTCGAACCCGTTTTCGCAGTCGCAGCGGTCGCGGTACAGCTGGCCGACGGCGGCGATCTCGTACTCGACGTTGGTCGCCAGCACCGTGTATTCCCAGGCCTGTGCGCTGTCCTGCACTTCGTCGTGCGGCAGTGCCAAGACGAGCTGCTCATTGGCCTCTTGCTTGCCATGCCTTTTTGCCGTCAGCGCAATGTCGTTCTTGATCCGGCGGCGCAGCACGACCACGCGGCGCGCCTTGCTCCAGCCGCTCAGCCGCAGCTTGTCTTCGATGGCTTGCCAGCCCTGGCTGGCCTCGCTGGCGCGGGTCCAGTCGTCGCGTCTGAACAGCCTCTCGATCAAGCGCTTGACGTTGGCCGTCTTGCGCAGGCGCAGCAAGTAGCTCAGGGACCGCTGCTCGCATACGTCGATGATGTCTTCATTGCCGTAGCCGCAGTCGCCTCTCACGAGCGCCGGCGCTTTGTCGCCGAGTTCGTCGAGCAGCCGGGCCATCGCGGCCTTGGCGTGCCCCGAGGTGTGCTGCTTGCCCGAGCTGAGCACCGCATCGAGCACCAGGCGCAGGTTGCCCACCCAGAAGGTGTGCAGCACATGGCTGGGCCGGCCCGGCTTGTGGGGGTTGTAGCCGATCTCCGCGCCTTCCTGATGCCCGTACAGCGGCTTGATCGTGGCGTCCATGTCCAGCACCCAGGGCCGGTCCAACGCTTCGCGTACGCTGGCCATCAGGGCATCACGCATCCATGGTTCGCTCGCCGCAGGCGCCATCGCCGCCAGCGCGCGGCGCACCGAGTCTTCACTGACCATGCGCGCCAGGCCCAGTGCCCGGGCCGCGACGGCGTCGCCGCGAACTCCGGCTATGTGCGCGTAGCGCTTGCTGCCAGCCAGTATGCCCAGCATCAGCGTGCCCAGCACGTCGCGCACTCGCGATGCGTTGGGGCTGCTGTAGTGCAGGGGACAGGTCTGAACCCAGCGGTCGAACACACCCGCCGTGGCCAGGAATTCGGCGAAGAACACGATCTGTCCGTGCGGCGTCGCTTGCGCCGTTTCGTCCCAGCGAACGTGCACCCGGCCACCCATCGTGTCGGCCACCATCGCATCCTCGCCGGCCTGCGCCAGCACGGTCTTCTTCGGTTTATCGGCTTCACCCATCGGGTGAGTGTGCCAAACAGCTTCAAGTCCGCGCCAGCGCTGAAGAAATCGGCAACTTCGCGGCTTCAACTGCCGGACTTAGGATGAATCCATTCCATGGCCTGGAAGCCCGATCCTTTCATTCCCGGTCGCGCCCGAGCATCGTCGTTCTCGGCGCTGGCAGTTGGGGCACTGCCTTGGCCGCGGCCTTGCGGCGGAGCGGTTGTGAGGTGTCGATGTGGACACGCCGATTCGAGCTCTCGGAATCGATCCGGCGGCACAGGCTCAATTCGCGTCACCTCCCCGGCATCGGCCTGCCCGCCGGCCTGCGCGCAACGACCGAACTCGATGTCGCAATCGAAGGCGCGCAAGGCGTCATCGTTGCCGTGCCTTCGAGCGCGGTTCGCGAAACGGTGCGCGCCGCGGCGGCGCTGATCCGGGCGCTTCCGGTGCTGGTGGCGAGCAAGGGCGTCGAGCGCCGCAGCGGCGCGCTGATGACGCAGGTGGTGCACGCGGAATGCGGCGAGGACACGCCGGCCGGAGTGATCTCCGGGCCGAGTTTCGCCGACGAGGTGGCGCGCGGTCTGCCGACGCGATTGACCCTGGCCTACGACACGCTAGAAGGCGCGCCATCGCCGCGCGCGGGCGCCCTTGCGATCGCGCTGCGGCGTGCTTTGGGCTCGATCGGCATCGGCCTGGAGTTCGAGTCCGACGCCATCGGCGTGCAGGTGGCCGGGGCGCTCAAGAACGTCGTCGCCGTCGCCTGCGGCATGGCCCGCGCGCTGGAGCTGGGCGAGAACGCCCGCGCCGCGATCGTGAGCCGCGGCCTCGTTGACATGCGGCGCCTTACGCTGGCGCTCGGTGGCGATGCCGCCACGCTGTGGGCCAGCAGCGGCGCGGGGGATCTCTTCCTCACCGCCGGATCCACGTCTTCGCGCAATACCCGCGCCGGCATGCGGCTGGCCCGCGGCGGCGAGGCGCATGGCTGCGGCGAACTCGCCGAGGGACTCGTGAGCTGCGAAGCCTTGCGGGTGCTGGAGGGTCGCCTCGGGCTCGATCTTCAAGTCGCGCGCGCAGTGCGCGAGGTGCTGGCCGGGCAGGCCGAAGCGCGCTCTGCGGTGCTGCGGCTGATCTGCCCCGAAGGCGAGCCGGCGCCGGCGGCGAGCCACGAAGCCGCGTTGCTGCCGGCCGGCTCATGAGCCGCGGCGCCGAAAACCGGACAGTCCGTCGCGACGCTTCGCGGCAGGGGCGGGCCGGCAAGGCCGGCGCGAGTCGCGATCCCGTCGTGCTCGCCACCGATCTCGACGGCACCTTCCTCGGCGGCAGCGAGGGGCAGCGCGAACAGCTCCATCGCTGGCTCGAAGAGCACCGCAGCGAAGTGGTGCTGGTCTTCGTGAGCGGGAGAGGACAGGACTTCATGCGCGAACTCGCGCGCACGCTGCCGGTCGCCCCGGACCATTGCATCGGCGATGTCGGCACCAGCGTGTGCCGCGGCGGCTCGTTCGAAACCTTGCCCGAACTCGAGACCTGGCTCGACGGCTGCTGGCCGCAACATGCACCTGCCCGCATCGAAGACGCGATGCGCGCGCATCCGCGGCTGCGGCTGCAGGAGGGCTGCGGCGGACGCAGGCGCTCGTATTGCTTCGACGACGAAGCCGACGCGGTGGCTGCGGCGCGCGACGTGCAAGCCCTCGGCTTCGATACGCTGGTTTCTGACAACCTCTACTTCGACGTCCTGCCGCGCGGCGTGTGCAAGGGGCCGACCCTGCTGCGCACGCTCGAAGCGCTGGGGCTGCCGGCGCACCGCACGCTGGTAGCCGGCGACACGCTCAACGACTTGTCGATGTTCCAGACCGGCCTGGCCGGCGTGGTGGTCGCCAATCGCGAGCCGGCGCTGGACGCCGCGCTCGGCCCCGCCGGCAACGTCTACCGCAGCCCGCTCCCGGGTGCGCAAGGCGTGCTCGATGCGCTGCGGCGCTTTCACCAACTCGGGAGAACCCATGAAGTCATCCTTGGTCATCGTCTATCACAGGCAGCCGTATGAGGAACATGTCGAGAAGGGCCGCACCGTCCTGAAGGAGAACGCGAGCCCGAACGGCATCGTTCCCGCGCTCAAGGGCTTCATCGGCCAGGTCGAAAGCGCGAGCTGGATCGCCTGGAAGCAGACCGCGTCGGACAAGCCGCGCTTCGAGCGCCGCATCACGGTCGAGGACAGCAGCGGCAAGTACGACGTGATGCGCCTGCCGCTGCGCGCGGAACAGATCCGGCAGTTCTATCACGTGGTCTCGAAGGAAGCGCTGTGGCCCGTGATCAACAGCTTCCCGTCGCTGTACTCGTCGGAGAACTCGCATTGGGAAACCTTCCGCGAAGTCAACCGGCTGTTTGCCGAGGCCGCCTGCGAAGAAGCGGCGCCCGGCGCGGTGGTCTGGATCCACGACTACAACCTGTGGCTGGTTCCGGGTTTCGTGCGCCGCATGCGCCCGGACGTGCGCATCGCGTTCTTCCACCACACGGCGTTTCCGGCGCGCGACATCTTCTGCATCCTGCCCTGGCGCGACGAGATCATCGACAGCCTGCTGTGCTGCGATCTCGTCGGCTTCCACATCCCGCGCTATGCCCACAACTTCGTCGCCCTCGCGCAGTCGCTGCGCGAAACACTGGGCGTCACGACGCGCCCGGTCGATGCCGACCTGCAGCGCATCGGCACCGCCCTGGCCGAGGCCACGACGCCGGTGGAGATCCGCCTGCCCGGGCGGCGCGTGCGCATCGACGCCTTCCCGATCGGTACCGATGCGAGCCTGATCCGCGAGCTGATGCAGCGGCCCGCCAACGACCTGCGCACGGCCGCCATCAAGCGTGAGATCGGCGAAGTCAAGGTGATCGTGTCGATCGGCCGCGTCGACTACGCCAAGGGCACGCGCGAGATGCTGCTCACCTTCGAGCGCCTGCTTCAGCGCCGGCCCGAGCTGCACGGCCGCGTCAAGCTCTTCCTCACGGCGGTGGCGGCGGCCGAGGGCATGCGCGTGTACCAGCGCGCGCGCCAGCAGATCGAACAACTGGCCGGGCGCATCAACGGCCACTACGGCACGCTGTCGTGGCTGCCGGTGCTGCTGTCGACGACCTCGATGCCGTTCGAGGAAACGCTGTGCAGCTACCGTGCGGCCGACGTGTGCTGGGTCACGCCGCTGCGCGACGGGCTGAACCTCGTGGCCAAGGAGTTCATTGCCGCGCACGAGAACACGAGCGGCGTGCTCGTGCTGTCCGAATTCGCCGGCGCCGCGGTGGAACTGGGCGACGCCTTGCTGGTCAACCCGTACAGCATCGAGCAGATGGACAAGGCCATCGATCGCGCGCTGGACATGCCGGCCGACGAGCAGTGCGCGCGCATGCAGCGCATGCAGGCGTTGATCGAGCGCCACGACATCGTGCACTGGACCCGCCACGTGCTCGGCCTGTTCGCCGAGCTCAGGGCACAAGACTGAGGAAGATCCCCCATGCCGCCTTGGATGCACACCTGGATCGCTGGCAACGAACTGATGTCGTGGGCCCTGGCCGGCCTCTGGCTGGTGATGGTCGGCTTCGTCGTGTCGCTGCTCAAGCCGCGCCTGATCACGCGTCTGCGCGCTCTGACCCAGGCCACGGAAACGAAATGGGACGACGCCCTGGTCCAGGCGCTGGGGGCGAGCAAGACGCCGCTGATCGTGGCGATCGCGCTCTATCCGGTGGCAGCGAACCTGGTGCTGGCGCCGCGCGTCGAACGCTGGTTCGCGGCGGCCGCCACGGTCGGGCTGTTCCTGCAACTCGGCCTGTGGACGGGCAAGTTCCTCGACCACTGGATCAAGGCGTCGCGCGACCGCGCGATGCAGGTCGACCCCGAGACCGCCACGGGTCTGGCCGTGACCAGCCTCATCGCGCGCACCGCGCTGTGGGCGGTGGTGCTGCTGGCGCTGCTCGACAACCTCGGCTTCAACGTCACGACCCTGCTCGCGGGCCTGGGCGTGGGCGGCATCGCGGTGGGCCTGGCGCTGCAGAACATCCTGCGCGACTTGTTCTCGAGCCTGTCCATCGTCTTCGACAAGCCCTTCAAGATCGGGCACTTCATCACCATCGACGATTTCGCGGGCACGGTCGAGAACATCGGCTTGAAGACGACGCGAATCCGCAGCCTCGGCGGCGAACTGGTGGTGTTCTCCAACACCGACCTGACCAGCGCCCGCCTGCGCAATTACCGCTCGATGAAGGAGCGGCGCATCGTGTTCACATTCGGCGTCGACTACAACACCACGCCGGAACAACTCGAAGCCCTTCCGGGCATGGTGCGCAGCATCGTCGGCGGATTGCCGCAAACCCGTTTCGACCGCACGCACTTCAAGTCGATTGCCGAATCGGCACTGCAATTCGAAGTCGTCTACTGGATGCTCACCCCGGACTACACGGCCTACATGGACACCCAGCAACGGCTCAACATCGCCTTGATGCGGGCGTGCGCGGACGCCGGCATCGGCTTCGCCTTCCCGACCCGCCATATCGAATGGCGTGCCCCGATGCCGCTGCCTCTGACCTGGGCGGGCGGGGGCCGGCGCACACCCGCAGCCGAGGCTTCGTAGTGCCGAGTCGGGTCGCTTGTTGTTGACAAGGTCTGGGGCCGGCCGGCAGAATCGCCCTCGCTCCGGGGTGCCCCGGCCATTTGGCCGGAGCTGCTGAGACGGTCGATGCGACCGAACCCGAGAACTTGATCCGGTTAGGACCGGCGAAAGAAGAGCGCATGCATCGGACATTCCGGCATGCCGCCCCTCGAGGCGGCGCGCCATGAAGGTTTCGATGCGGTCTCCGGAGCTGATTGCCCTTGGCCAGCCTGGAGACCCCTCGATGAACGCACCCGAATTCCCCGCCGACCGCGCCCTGGACGAGCGCCTTTCGCTCACGCGCCAGCCCTTCCCGGATTCGAGCAAGGTGTATGTCGCGGGCAGCCGCGCCGACCTGCGCGTGCCGATGCGCGAGATTGCGCTCAGCAACGGCGAGCGCGTGACGGTCTACGACACCTCGGGCCCCTACACCGACCCGAAGACCGACATCGACGTGCGGCGCGGCCTCGCCGCTGTGCGCGAAGGCTGGATCGCCGACCGCGCCGACACCGAGGCCTACGTCGGCCGTGACGCCGCGGCCATCGACGACGGCGCGCGCAACGACGAGCGCGGCCTCGAGCGGGTGCAGGCGCTGCGCGCCGAAGCTGCGGCGCTGCAGCGCAAGCCGCGGCGCGCACGCTCCGGAGCCAACGTCACCCAGATGCATTACGCGCGCCGCGGCATCGTCACGCCGGAGATGGAATTCGTCGCCCTGCGCGAGAACGGCAAGCGCGAATGGATGCGCGAATACCTCGGCGACCCCGAACGCGAAGCGCGGCTGGCGCCGAATGCACTCGGCGCGCTGATGCCGGCGGTGATCACGCCCGAGTTCGTGCGCGACGAAGTGGCGCGCGGGCGCGCCATCATCCCGGCCAACATCAACCACCTCGAACTCGAGCCGACCATCCTCGGGCGCAACTTCCTCGTCAAGGTCAACGCCAACATCGGCAATTCGGCCGTGACCTCGAGCATCGAGGAAGAAGTCGAGAAGATGGTCTGGTCGATCCGCTGGGGCGCGGACACGGTGATGGACCTTTCCACCGGCCGCAACATCCACACCACGCGCGACTGGATCGTGCGCAATTCGCCGGTGCCGATCGGCACCGTGCCGATCTACCAGGCGCTGGAGAAGGTGGGCGGCGTCGCCGAGGAACTGAGCTGGCCGATCTTCCGCGACACCCTGGTCGAGCAGGCCGAGCAGGGGGTGGACTACTTCACCATCCACGCCGGGCTGCGCCTGCCCTTCATCCCGATGACGACGCGCCGGCGCACCGGCATCGTCTCGCGCGGCGGCTCGATCCTCGCCAAGTGGTGCATCACCCACCACAAGGAAAACTTCCTGTACACGCATTTCGAAGAGATCTGCGAAATCATGAAGGCCTACGACGTGAGCTTCTCGCTCGGCGACGGCCTGCGCCCGGGCAGCGGTGCCGATGCCAACGACGAAGCCCAGTTCGCCGAACTGCGCACGCTGGGTGAGTTGACGAAGATCGCCTGGCAGCACGACGTGCAGACCATGATCGAAGGTCCGGGCCATGTGCCGATGCACCTGATCCAGGCCAACATGACCGAGCAGTTGCGCCATTGCCAAGAGGCGCCGTTCTACACGCTCGGGCCCTTGACGATCGACATCTCGCCGGGCTACGACCACATCGCCAGCGCCATCGGCGCGGCGATGATCGGCTGGATGGGCACCGCGATGCTCTGCTACGTCACGCCCAAGGAGCACCTCGGCCTGCCCGACCGCGACGACGTGAAGCAGGGCCTCATCGCCTACAAGATCGCGGCCCATGCCGCCGACCTCGCCAAGGGCCACCCCGGGGCGCGGGCGCGCGACGACGCGATGAGCAAGGCGCGCTTCGAGTTCCGCTGGAACGACCAGTTCGCGCTCGGCCTGGACCCCGACACCGCGCGCGAATTCCACGACGAGACCCTGCCCAAGGACTCGGCCAAGGAAGCCCACTTCTGCTCCATGTGCGGGCCGAAGTTCTGCTCGATGAAGATCACCCAGGATGTGCGCGACTACGCCGCGGCCAAGGGCCTGGACGAGGCGCAGGCGCTGGCCGAAGGGCTGGCCGAGAAGTCGGCCGAGTTCAAGGCGCGCGGGGGCGAGTTCTACATTCCGGTGCATCCGGCCTGATCGCGATGCCCCGCATCGTCATCGCCGGCGCCGGCGTGCTCGGCCGGCTGCTCGCCTGGCGCCTGGCGCACGCCGGCCACGAGGTGAAGGTCTTTGACCCCGCACCGGGCCCCGCGGCCCCGCCCACCGGCCGCGGGCCGGCCGAAATCGCGGCCGGCTTCACGGCCGCAGGCATGTTGAGCCCGCTGGCCGAACTCGACAACGCCGGGCCCGAACTCGCGGCGCTGGGCTGGCGCTCGCTCGTGCTCTGGCACGACGTGGCGCACCAGTTGAAGCCCGAAGGCAACGGCTACGTGCGCCGCAACGGCAGCCTGATGGTGGCCCATGGCAGCGACCTCGGTGCGGCGCAGCGCGTGCTGGACCGGCTGCAGGCCGCACTTGCAGGCGCGCCCGAATGGCCGCGTCCGCGCGCCTTGTCGCGCGCCGAACTCCAGGCGCTCGAGCCTGCGCTGCAACCCGACCTCAAGGCCTGGCTGCTGCCCGAGGAAGGCCAGCTGCTGCCGCGTGAACTGCTGCAGGCGCTGGCCGAGCAGGCGCCGGGCGTGCAGTGGGGCTGGGGCCGCAGGGTGGCGCAGGTGCAGCCCGGGCGCATCGTGCTCGACGACGGCGCGGGGGTCGAGGCCGATCTCGCGATCGACGTGCGCGGCCTCGGCGCGCGCGCTGAAGTCGGCGGCCCGGCGTCGGCCCAAGGCGGCGCGGGCGCCGCAAGGGCGCACGATGCGGCGGGGGCGGACCGCCTGCGCGGCGTGCGCGGCGAACTCGTCTGGCTGCACGCCCCCGGCGTCGTCCTGCAGCGCCCGGTGCGGCTGCTGCATCCGCGCCATCGCGTCTACATCGTGCCGCGGCCCGGCGACCTCGTCGTCATCGGCGCGAGCGAGATCGAGAGCGAAGACCGCTCGGCCGTGAGCCTGCGCAGCGCAGTGGAGCTGATGGCCGCGGCGCACAGCGTGCTGCCCGAACTTGCCGAGGCGCGCATCGTCCACCTCGACGCCAACCTGCGCCCGGCCTGGAACGACCATTTGCCGCGCATCGAGCGTGCGCCGGGGCTGCTGCGCATCACCGGGTTGTTCCGCCACGGCTGGCTGCTCGCGCCGGCGCTGGTGGAGGACGGGCTGGCCGCCTGCCGCGACCTCGAGCCGGCCGAGGTCGCCCATGGCTGAATCCCGCACGGACGCCGCGCCGGTGCGCGTCAACGGGCGTGAGATGCCCTGGCGCGAAGGCCTCACCGTGGCCGAGCTCGTCGCCACGCAGACGCAAGACCCCGGCGCGCTCGCCTGCGCGCTCAACGGCCGCTTCGTCGCCCGCGCCGAGCGCGCCGCGACGGCGGTGCAGCCCGGCGACCAGCTCACGCTGTTCGGCGCCATCGTCGGAGGATGAATCGATGAACCCCCCTGTCCAGAGCGCCCCGTGGAAGGTGTATGGCCAGACCCTGCACAGCCGCTTCTTCATCGGCTCGGCGCGCTACCCCTCGCCCCAGGTGCTGCACGACGCCATCGTCGCCTCGGGGGCCGAGGTGGTGACGGTGGGCCTCAAGCGCAGCCTGGCCGCGGGCGGCGACAACGGCTTTGTCTGCCAGGTGCGCGCCGCCTTGCGCGAGCGCGGCGGCCATCTGCTGCCCAACACCGCGGGCTGCCACAGCGCGCGCGAGGCGGTGACGCTGGCGCAGATGGCGCGCGAGCTCTACGACACGGCGTGGATCAAGCTCGAGGTGATCGGCGACGAGCACACCCTGCAGCCCGACCCCTGGGAAACCGCGGCCGCGGCCGAGACGCTGGTCAAGCTCGGCTTCTCGGTCTTTCCGTATTGCACCGACGACCTCGTGAGCTGCCGCCGCCTGCTCGATGCCGGCTGCGAGCTGCTGATGCCCTGGGGCGCGCCCATCGGTTCGGGCCAGGGACTGATCAACCCCTCGGCCCTGCGCACGCTGCGCGAACGCCTGCCCGGCGTGCCCTTGATCGTCGACGCCGGGCTCGGCGCGCCTTCGCACGCGGCGCAGGCACTGGAACTCGGCATCGACGGCGTGCTGTTGAACTCGGCGGTCGCGCTCGCGGGCGACCCGGTGCGCATGGCCGCGGCCTTCGGCCATGCGGTGGCGGCCGGGCGCCTGGGCTATGAAGCCGGCGTGATGGCGCGCCAGGAGATGGCCGTGGCCAGCACGCCAGTCGGCGGGCGCCCCTTCCTGATCGGATGAAGCCGATGCGACCCCCGGTGGTGTGGAGCGTGGCCGGGCTCGACAGCGGCGGCGGCGCCGGGCTCTCGGCCGACCAGCGCGCGGCCGATGCCGCGGGCGTGCACCTGTGCCCGGTGGCGGCGGCCTTGACGGCGCAGAACAGCATCGCGGTCGAGGCCGTGATGGCGGTGCCCCCCGCGCAGCTCGAGGCCCAGCTTGCCGCGCTCGCCGACGACCTGGCGCCGGCCGCGATCAAGACCGGCCTGCTCGGCTGCGCCGCCAACGTCGTCGTGCTCGCGCGCTGGGTCGACCGGCTGCGCGAACGCGCGCCGCTGGCGTTGGTGGTCGATCCGGTGCTGCGCGCCAGCACCGGCGCGCCGCTCGCCGACGAGGCCCTGGTCGCCGCGTATCGCGAATGGCTGCTCCCGCGCGCGAGCGCGCTCACGCCGAACCGTCGCGAAGCCGCGGCCTTGCTCGGCGTGGCCGAAGCGCGCAGCGCTGCCGAAGTGCCGGCACAGGCGCGGGGGCTGCAGGCCCTGGGGGTTGAAGCGGTGTGCATCACCGGCGGCGATGCCGACGAGACCGCGGCCCACGACTGGCTCGCCAGCCCGCAGGCCTGCGGCTGGCTGAGCCTGCCACGGCGCGCGAGCCGCCACAGCCACGGCACCGGCTGCTGCTTCGCCACCGCCTGGGCGGGTGCGATGGCGCGCGGCTTCGTCGCCGCCGATGGCGCGGTGCTGGCCAAGATGCTCACCACTTCGGCGCTCGACCACGACGGGGCGACGCCGGGTGCGGGCAGCGGTCCGGTGCGGCCCCGAGCGGATTTCATCGCCCGGCGCGAGTTGCTGCCGGCCTTCGGCGTCGGCGAGCAGGAGCCGCAGGCCCCCCAGGCCGCGATCTCGGCGCGCGCCGCAGGGCCGGGGCTGGAAGGCGTCTACGGCATCACCGACAGCGCCGCCGATGCGGCACGGTTGATGGCGGCCGGCCTGCGCGTCGTGCAACTGCGCAGCAAGCGCGGCGCGCAGGAATCCGCCGCCGCGTGGCAGGAGCGCATCAGGGCCCAGATTGCGCAGGCCCTGGCGGCGGCGCGCGAGCAGGGCGCCACGCTCGTCGTCAACGACCATTGGCGCGAAGCGGTGGCCCTGGGCGCCGACTACGTCCACCTCGGCCAGGAAGACCTGCTGGCGCTGGCGCCCGAAGATCGCCGCCAATTTGCGCAGGCGCGCGAGCGCGGCCTGCGCCTGGGCATCAGCTCGCACAGCGTGTGGGAGCTGGCGCGCACGGTGGCCTGGCAGCCCGATTACGTCGCCTGCGGGCCGGTGTGGCCGACGCTGACCAAGGCCATGCCCTGGCGGCCGCAAGGCCTGGACAACCTCGCGTGGTGGGTGGCGATGGCGCCGGCGCCGGTGGTCGCCATCGGCGGCGTGCTCGAACCGGAGCAACTCGAACGCCTGGCCGCCGCCGGCGCCACCGCGGGCTGCGTCGTGCGCGGCCTGCAGCCGGGCTCGGGCCACGCGCCGGGCGACTGGATCGCCGCCTGGCGGCGCGGGCTGGCGCGGCGCGCTGGTGGTAGTGGTGGTGGTGGCAGCGGGCATTGGCCGCATCCGAGCCTCGCTGTCGAGAACCCGGTCTTGCCCTGCGCAAGGCGCTGAGCGGGCCCCGGCTCGAGCCCGGCCGCGTCGACTTCCGGCGCCGCTTCAGGCCCGCAGTTCGCGGCCGAACCAGTCCAGCGTGCGCTGCCAGGCGAGCTTGGCGGCGGCCTCGTTGTAGCGCGGCGTGGTGTCGTTGTGGAAGCCGTGCACCGTGCCCGCATAGGTGTAGGCCTGGTGGCGCACGCCGGCGGCGGCCAGCGCCCGCTCGTAGGCCGGGGCGCCGGGGTTGACCCAGTCGTCGGTCTCGGCGTTGTGAATCAGCACCGCGGCCCTGATCTTCGCGGCTTCGTCGGCCGCGGGCTGGCTGCCGCCGTAGAACGGCACGGCCGCGGCAAGCCAGGGCAGGCGCACCGCGAGCAGGTTGGTGATGGCGCCGCCGTAGCAGAAGCCCACCACCCCGATTCCGGCGCCGGACTCGGGTTGCGCGCGCAGCCACTCGGCCGCGGCCACGAAGTCTTCGCGCGTCTTCTTCTGGTCGAGGCGGGCGAAAGCCTCGCGCGCCTGGTCGTCGTTGCCGGGATAGCCGCCCAAGGGGGCCAGGGCGTCGGGTGCGAAAGCGACGTAGTTCGCGAGCGCCAGGCGGCGCGCCACGTCCTCGATATACGGCGTCAGGCCCCGGTTCTCGTGCACCACGAGCACCGCGGGGCGCTTGCCCGCCGCGCCGCGGGGCTTGACGAAGTAGCCGCGGCCCCGGCCGTAGCCCGCAGGCGATTCGAACTCGGCGCGCCGGGCGCCGAGCCGGGCATCGTCGGGCGCGACCTGTTCGGCAAGGGCGTAGTCCGGGCTCAGCGCCTGGAGCAACATCGCCGCGCTCACGCCGGCGCCGGTGTAGCGCGACGCGCCGGAGAGGAATTCGCGGCGATCGATGCGGCCATGGATGTATCGATTGAAGAGCTTCAGCACCTCGGGGTGGAAGTCGTCCGTGGTCAAGCGCGGCATTGCGAAGTCCTCCTGCGACTTTCATCGAGTTTCGAGGATTCGTCTCGTCGCGGTCAACGGCTTTGCGCATTCTTGGCGAAGCCGAAACGCTTCGGCACATTGCGCTTTCGCCGCAGAAGCCACAGGCTGGAAGGGTGATCCGCGAGCGGATTGCAGCGTCCCCATTTCAGGGCCTAAATTCGGGTGCCCATTCTTCGGGCGCCCATTTGCTCGACTGGAGTTCATGTCATGCGATTGCCCAATGGATTCATCTCGTCGGCGGCTCTGGCCGCGGTCTCCCTGGCCCTGTTGTCGGGTCCCGCGGCGGCAGCCGGACTCGCCTTGAGCCTGAGCGGCGACCACGAGGTACCGCCCGTGGCCACCGCGGCCAAGGGCAGCGGGACGATCACGGTCGGCGACGACGGCAGCGTCAGCGGCAGCATCCAGACCACCGGCATTGCCGGCACGATGGCGCACATCCACATGGCTCCGAGCAAGGGCACGAACGGGCCGGTCATCATTCCGTTGACGCAATCGGCGCCCGGCGTCTGGTCGGTGCCGGCCGGCGCCAAGCTCTCGGCCGAGCAATTCGAGGCCTTCAAGGCCGGGCGGCTCTACGTCAACGTCCATTCCGCCGAACACAAGCCGGGCGAGATCAGGGCCGACCTGCAGCCCTGAGCAAGCCAAACCCGCGCGCCGTCACATCGCGATGTAGCGCCCCGGGCGGTGGTTGACCGCGAGCGTCAGGTTCAGCACCAGGGCGCCGACGAGCGAATAGGCAACGCGCCGCGGGTCCGCCACGTAGAGCGCGGCGAGCACGATGGCGCTGTCCACCACCATCTGCACCTTGCCGGCGCGCCAGCCGCGCTCCTTTTGCAGCACGAGCGCGACGATGCCCACGCCGCCCAGGCTGGCGTGGTGGCGGAACAGCATGAGAAAGCCGGCGCCCAT
>JAGWTS010000566.1 GCA_028868875.1 Burkholderiales bacterium
GCCTGCGTCGCAGCCGGCCGCGACGCGCATAACGTCACGCTGCTGGCGGTGAGCAAGACCTTCGGCGCCGATGCGGTGCGTGAAGCCGCTGCCGCCGGCCAGCGCGCGTTCGGCGAGAACTACGTCCAGGAAGCGCTGGCCAAGATCGAGGCGCTGGCCGATCTGCGACCGCAGCTGCAATGGCATTTGATCGGACCCTTGCAAAGCAACAAGTCGCGGCCGGTGGCCGAGGCGTTCGATTGGGTGCATTCGGTCGACCGCATGAAGATCGCCGAGCGCCTGGCCGAGCAGCGCCCGCCCGGGCTGGCGCCGCTGCAGCTGTGCCTGCAGGTCAACATCAGCGGCGAAGCCAGCAAGAGCGGCCTCGCCCCGGCCGAGGTGGCGGCGCTGGCGCGCGCGGTTGCCGCGCTGCCGCCCGAGCGCGTGCGGCTGCGCGGGCTGATGGCGATTCCCGAACCCGCGGGTGACTTCGAAGCCCGGCGCGCCCCGCACCGCGCCTTGCGCGAACTGCTCGCCGCGGTGAACGAACAAGGGCTGGCGCTGGACACGCTCTCGATGGGCATGAGCGCCGACCTCGAAGCCGCGGTCGCCGAAGGCGCGACCCTGGTGCGCATCGGCACCGCGATCTTCGGTCGCCGCTAGCAACACGGCACTACACCGCCAGCCGCGACGAGTTCTTCACCTCTTCCATCACCGCGTAGGTGCGGGTCTCGCGCACCCCGGGCAGGGTCCAGATCACGTCGCCGACGAAGCGCCGGTATTGCGCCATGTCGGCGACCCGGGTCTTGAGCAGGTAGTCGAAGCCGCCGGCCACGAGGTGGGCTTCGAGGATCTCGTCGTGCACCTGCACCGCGGCCTTGAAGCTGTCCATCACGTCCTGCACGGTGCGGTCGAGCAGCACCTCGACGAAGACGAGCAGCCCGGCGCCGAGCCTGGCCGGATTCAGGCGCGCTTCGTAGCCCAGGATGTAGCCCTCGCGCGTCAGGCGCTTGACGCGCTCGAGCACGGCGGTGGGCGAGAGGTGCACGCTCTCGGCGAGCTTCAGGTTGCTGATGCGGCCGTCGGCCTGCAAGGCGCGCAGGATGCGCCGGTCGAGGGCGTCGATGGGACGGGTGGTGGGGGAATCGGCCGGTTCCATGCCGAATGATTCTCCATGAAGCGAGCGGATTTCCGAATCATTCGCCAGGTTCATCGGATCAAACTGCCGCATCTCTCCAGCCGAGACCCCGCCATGACGATCCCCGCCGCACGCCAGCGCCTCCCGTTTCCCTACCGCCCCGAAGCCGCGGTCGCCGCCGAGGTCCGCGACCGGCTGCATGGCCGCGTCGACTGGGCCGCGGTCGTCGAACAGGCCCGCCCCTGGGTGGCGGCCGTGCGCGCCAATCCGGCGCCGTTCTGGGCGCTGGAATCGCTGTTGCGCGAATACCCGATCTCGAGCGCCGAGGGGCTGGCCTTGATGCGCCTGGCCGAAGCCCTGCTGCGCGTGCCCGACGCCGAGACCGCGGTCGCGCTCACCGCCGACCAGCTCGGCCGCGCCGATTTCGACGGCGCCGGCGGCGCCGCCGGCCCGCATCCGATGCTGGCCAGCCTGTCGGCGAGTGCCATCGCCTTGTCCAAGCGCTTCCTGCCCGAGCGCGAGCA
>JAGWTS010000009.1 GCA_028868875.1 Burkholderiales bacterium
TGCCCTTGATGCCGGGCGCGATGCGCAGGCGGTCGCTGCTGTGGCGCAGGTGGGCAAGGAAGTCGCGGTAGAACAGGTTCTTGCCGTGCTTCTGCAGCCCGATCGCGTTGTACAGCTCGGCGCGCGGCTTGCGCGGCATGAGCGAGCGCAGGAACTGCACATAGGCCGAAGGCACTTCCATCTCGACGAGGAAATACGCCCGCGCGTAGCTGAAGATCATCAGCAGATCGTCTTCGCCGAAAAGCGCCGCGTCGATCACGAGGCCGCCGCGCTCGCCGTGCAGGATGGGCAGCGCAAACGGCGTCTCGACGAAGCCGTTGATGATCTTGCCGACGGCGTAGGCGCCCTTGTTGCGATAGAACAGGCTCGTCAGCACCTGGATCTGGAAATTGGCGCGCGGGCGCAGCGGCCCGAGTTCGGCGTGCATGGCGTCGAGCAGGTCGCCGATGTCGCGCTCGAGGTCCTCGAATTCGCGCTCGAGCTGGAAGTTGTCGATGACGCGGCGCCAGGTCTCGGGCAGCGTCGCCGGCGTCGGGTAGTAGGCGCGGTAGGTCGGCAGCGAAGCCGGCTCGTCGTCCTCGAGGTACTCGGTGCTGACGGCGGGCCGAACGAAGATGAAGTCGTTGCGGAAGTAGCTGCGGTGCAGCAGCTTGGCCGTCACCGAGTTGAAGAAGGTCTCGGCGCACTCGGGCTGATGGTGGTTGGTGAGCAGGCCGATGTAATGCAGCTTGGCCTGCTGCCAGCTGTCCATCGACAGCGCGTCGACCTGGAACTCGTTGCGCAGGCGCTCAACCGCCTCCTGCACGCGCTTGTCGTAG
This sequence comes from Burkholderiales bacterium, assembly GCA_028868875.1. Taxonomy (GTDB): domain Bacteria; phylum Pseudomonadota; class Gammaproteobacteria; order Burkholderiales; family Burkholderiaceae_C; genus Rubrivivax. The sequence continues at coordinate 819 of JAGWTS010000009.1, forward strand.
AACTCGATGCGCTCGCGCTGGGCGCGCTGCTGGCCGTGCCAGTCGGCGCGTTCGAAGCGCTGCTTGGCTTCGGCGCTGGTCTGGCGAAACAGCCGGTAGTGCCGGTTGAAGCCTTCGAGCATCGCCTCGGCGATGCCGAAGGCGCGGCTGTCGGTCAGGCGGTGCGGAAACATCGGTCCTCGTCCGGGATGCGGCGACGCCCGAGTTTAGGCAGCGCCCGCAGTTCAGCGGGCGCCGCAAGCGCCGTCAGACCGACGCCAGCTTGCGCCCGATGCGGCGTTCGAGCACGCGCAAGGGCGAGCGCTCGACCTCGAGCATCGCCTGCACCGGCAGGTAGAAGGTCTGCTCGAGCACGAACTGGCCGGCGATCGCAGCGTGCGAAACCTGGTCGGTGTAGACGATCCAGGTGGCGCCCGCCGGAAACTCGAAGACGTCCTGCTTGGAGTAGCGCTGGTACTTGGAATCGGCCTTCATGCTGTCGTGCAGCGCGAGCATGTAGTGGTCGTAGGCGCTGCGCCGGCGCTTGGTGACGCCGAGCAGGCGCAGCGCCGTCGCCGAACCCCAGACCGGGCCATGGATCGAGCCGACGAAATGCGCGGCAATGGCTTCGAAGGGCTCGCCCAGGCGCCAGCGGCGCGAACGGCCCTCCGGGTTCAGGTTGCTGAACACGCGCATGATGCGCCGCCCGCCGGTCGGCGACGACGGAAAGCTGTCGACGTGCAGCCGCGTGTCGTCCTTGCGCCAGGAACTGCTGCGCCCGGCCACCTCGAACGGCCGGTAGCTCGTGCGCCCCGGAACCAGCGCGCCTGCATAGTGCGGCAGCAACCGGCCGAGCAAGGCCTTGCTGGCAGCAGCGTAGCGCCGCGTCATCGCGGCCAGGACGGCCTGGTCGGCGTCGTCGGCGGTGCTGCCGCGCAGATGGCCCTTGGCGGGGTCGAAGCTCACGTTCTTGCGCGATCCGGGGCTGCTGCCCTTGACCATCAAGGCGCGCTCGACATCGCGCAACGGAAACTCCAGTTGCGGCAGCAGCACGACGCCGCCGCGTTCGAGGACGCGGACGGCGTAATCCGGTTCGGGCTGGGCAAATGGCCCGTTCCATTCGGTGACTGCAAGGCGGCAGACGTCCGGCACGATCGCTTCTTCTCCCTGGCAGGAATCGCCATGGTTGTCATTCTCAATCATTTTTGCAAACGCGTCAGGTGTGACGCGCCCTCAGCGCATGCAGGGCCAGTTCATAGGCGGCGCGGACACCGCCCGCCTCCTCGACCGTCATCCTCAGGTCTTCGAGCAGGCCATTGTGCAGGCCGTAGACCCAGCCGTGGACCACCACCGTCTGGCCCCGCGCCCAGGCGTCCTGGACCACCGTGGTCTCGCACACGTTGCACGCCTGCTCGAGCACGTTGAGCTCGCACAGCGCGCGCAGCCGGGCCGCGTCGTCGGCCAGGCCGTCGAGCCAGGCCAGGTGCTGGTTGCGCACGTCGTGGACATGGCGCAACCAGTTGTCTGCGACGCCGATGCGCCGGCCCTGCAGCGCCGCCGTCACGCCGCCGCAGCCGTAATGGCCGACGACCATGATGTGGCGCACCTCGAGCATGTCGATCGCGAACTGGATCACCGACAAGGCGTTGAGGTCCGAATGGACGACGACGTTGGCGACGTTGCGGTGCACGAACACGTCGCCCGGCAGCAGCCCCAGGATCTCGTTGGCCGGCACTCGGCTGTCGGCGCAGCCGATCCACAGGTACTGCGGCTTCTGCTGCGCCAGCAGGCGCTGGAAGAAGCCGGGCTCGCGCGCCTCGGTCGCCGCGGCCCAGGCGCGGTTGCCTTCGAACAGTTCGGAAAGGTCGTGGCTCATCTGCGGCGGCCCTGCCTGATGCTGCGATGCAGCAGAGTTTACGGGAGGCCGGGGTCGGTCTCGTCGAAGTCGCGCAGCCTGCAGCGCGGGCCGATCAGGGTCGGCAGGCCGGTCACATCGTCTCGGCGAAGAGCTCGCGCCCGATCAGCATGCGCCGGATCTCGCTCGTGCCGGCGCCGATCTCGTAGAGCTTGGCGTCGCGCCAGAGGCGGCCCAGCGGGTAGTCGTTGATGTAGCCGTTGCCGCCGAAGATCTGGATGCCCTCGCCCGCCATCCAGGTGGCTTTCTCGGCGCACCAGAGGATGACGCTGGCGCAGTCCTTGCGCACCTGGCGCACGTGTTCGCTGCCGAGCAGGTCGAGGTTCTTGCCGATCGTGTAGCAGAAGGCGCGCGCCGCCTGAAGCACCGTGTACATGTCGGCGACCTTGCCCTGGATGAGCTGGAACTCGCCGATGCTCTGGCCGAACTGCTTGCGGTCGTGGATGTAGGGCAGCACGTTGTCCAGCACCGCCTGCATGATGCCGATCGGCCCGGCGGCGAGCACCGCGCGCTCGTAGTCCAGGCCGCTCATCAGCACCTTCGCGCCGCCGTTGACGGCGCCCAGCACGTTCGCGGCCGGCACCTCGACGCCGTCGAACACCATCTCCCCGGTGTGGCTGCCGCGCATGCCGAGCTTGTTCAGCTTCTGCGCGGTGGAAAAGCCCTTCATGCCTTTCTCGACGATGAAGGCGGTGACGCCGCGCGCGCCCAGTTCGGGCTCGGTCTTGGCGTAGACCACCATCGTGTCGGCGTCGGGGCCGTTGGTGATCCACATCTTGGTGCCGGTGAGGACGTAGACGCCGCCCTGCTCCACCGCGCGCAGCTTCATGCCGATGACGTCGGAGCCGGCGCCGGGCTCGCTCATCGCCAGGGCCCCGACATGCTCGCCGCTGACGAGGCGCGGCAGGTACTTGCGCTTCTGCGCCTCGCTGCCGTTGCGCTTGATCTGGTTCACGCACAGGTTGCTGTGCGCGCCGTAGGACAGGCCGACGCTGGCGCTGGCGCGGCTGATCTCCTCCATCGCCACCATGTGGGCGAGGTAGCCCATCGCGGCGCCGCCGTATTCCTCGGGCACGGTGATGCCGAGCACGCCTAAAGCGCCCATCTTGCGCCACAAGTCCATCGGAAACCGGTCGCTGGCGTCGATCTCGGCGGCGCGCGGCGCGATCTCGGCGGCGGCGAAATCGCGCACGGCGTCGCGCAAGGCGTCGATGTCTTCGCCCAGCAGATAGTCGAGTCCGGGGGTGTTCATGGTTGGGTCTCCTCGAGGTCTTTGGGTTTGCGGCGCGGCTTGGCGAGCAGCGCGCGGCAGCGCGCCTCATGCTGGGCGATTTCGGCGAGCGTGACCTCGATGTCCTCGCGCTGCTGCTGCAGGTCGCGGCGGTGCGCGGCGAGCACGGCGAGGAAGGCCTCGAGCTGCGGCGCCTGGTTCGAGCGCGAGTCGTACATCTCGACGAGCTGCTTGATCTCCTGCAGCGACAGCCCGAGGCGCTTGCCGCGCAGCGTGAGCTTGAGCCGGGTGCGGTCGCGCTGGCTGTAGACGCGGTTGCGCCCGACGCGGGTTGGCGTGATCAGGCCCATGTCTTCGTAGAAGCGGATCGCGCGCGGCGTCAAGTCGTACTCCTGCGCGAGCTCGGTGATGCTGAACGTTCGTGCGCCCGGGCGCGGTGCCTCGACCATGGTTAGACTGCCGTTGACGTAAACGTAAATGTAAGGCCATGGCGAACGCGCACGAACACCTGCTGCAGTACCCCCTGGGCCCCACGCTGCCGGAGCGCGGATCGACCCTCGAGATCGCGCCCGGCGTGCGCTGGCTGCGCATGGGCCTGCCGTTCGCGCTGGACCATATCAACCTCTGGCTGCTGCGCGACCGCGACGACGAAGGCCGCGAAGGCTGGACCGTGGTCGACTGCGGCATCGCCGACGACGCCACCCGCGCCGCCTGGGAAAGCGTCTTCGCCGAAGCGCTCGAAGGCCTGCCGGTGCTGCGCGTCGTCGTCACCCACATGCACCCGGACCACATCGGGCTGGCGCACTGGCTGTGCGCGCGCTGGAGCGAGCCCGGGCACGAATGCCGGATGTGGATCAGCGCCACCGACTGGGGCGCGGCGCGCATGGCCAGCGCCACGTCGGGCAGCGTCGGCGGCGACAGCGCGGCCGAATTCTTCGCGCGCCACGGCCTCGTCGACCCGGCGTCGCTGGCCGCGGTGCGTGAGCGGCGCGGCTACTACGCCCACCTCGTGCCGCAGGTGCCGGCGCGCATGCGGCGCCTGATGGACGGCATGACGCTGCGCATCGGCGCGCGAAACTGGACCTGCATCGCCGGCTACGGCCACGCGCCCGAGCACATCGCGCTCGCCGCCGACGGCCTGCTGATCTCGGGCGACATGGTGCTGCCGAGCATTTCCACCAACGTGAGCGTGATGGATTTCGAACCCGAATCCGATCCGTTGTCGCTGTACCTGTCCTCGATCGACCGCTATCGCCCGCTTGCGCCCGACACCCTGGTGCTGCCCAGCCACGGCCGGCCTTTCCGCGGCCTGCACGCACGCATCGACCAGCTTCACGCCCACCACGAGGAGCGCTACGCGGCGGTGCTGGCGGCCTGCGCCGAAGGCCCGAAATGCGCGGCCGACCTGCTGCCGGTGCTGTTCAGGCGCCGGCTCGACCTGCACCAGACCACGTTCGCGATCGGCGAAGCCGTGGCCCATCTGCACGCGCTGGCCGCCAGCGGACGGCTGCGCAGGCTGCAGCCCGAGGATGCGGAGCACGGCGTATGGCGCTTCGAACGGGTCGAGGCGGGGGCGGGAGTGGTTGGGAATTGACGGCAGCTGATCGGAGGGGTCGACGGGCGGACGGCGCCCTTGGGCATTCCGTCCACCGCCCCCTGCGCCCCGTATCGGGGTCGCGTCCCTGTGGTCCGCCGGATGACAGCTTGTAGACGCCTAGTGTGCCCATCGGCGGCCAAATGCGCATCATCTGATATAGGGATATCAATCGAACTTTGGCAACACCTCGTTTCGAAGCGTGCCGCGCGCCTGCTCGAAATCCGGCATGACCGAGCGCACGACGTCCCAGAACGCGGGGCCGTGGTTCATTTCGCGCAGATGGGCGAGTTCGTGGGCGACGACGTAGTCGATCACCGGCAGCGCGAAATGCACGAGGCGCCAGTTCAGGCGGATCGAGCCGTCGGCGCTCGCGCTGCCCCAGCGCGTCGCGGCCGAGCTCAGCGCGAGGCGCTTGACGCTCACGCCCAGGCGCTCGGCGAACAGGCGGCAGCGCTCCTCGAACACCCGCCGCGCCTGGCGCTGAAGCCAGCTCTGCACGGCATCTCGGATCTGCGCCGGCTCGGCGCCGGGCGGCAGCCCCAGGCGCAGGGTCGCGCTCTCGGCGTGGAGCAGGGCGCCTGCGGACTGGGCATCCAGGCGGATCGCGATGCGCCGGCCGAAGAACGGGATCTCGACCCCGTCGCGCCAGTCGACCCGGGCTTCGTCGAGGCGGCGCGCGCGTTCGCGCTGTTCGTGCAGCTTGCGCAGGATCCAGGCCGATTTCTCGCGCAAGGCGGCCTCGATCTCGGCCAGCCCGACCCAGCGCGGCGCGCTCACCGTGAGGCCTTCGGCGCCGACGACGAAACCGATGCTGCGCCGGCGTGCGCGCCGCAGCGCGTAGCCCACCACGTGTTCGCCGAAGCGGATCTCGCGCCCCGCCTGCGGATGCTTGAAGACGCCCGCGGCCGGCGCCGGAGGCTGCGCCGGCGCGCCGTCGAACAGCGAGAGCTGCAGCGGCTGGGCGGCGGGCGACAACGGCATGGGCGGCGATTGTAGGAGGCCACCGCCCCAGCCCCGGGGTTCAGCTGCCGGGGTCAGCCGCGGCGGCCGCGGCGTAGGCCTCGGGGTCGAGGCGGCGCATCTCGGCCTCGATCCAGGCCTCGACCTCGCGCATCAGGTCCTCCGAGTTGCGCCCCACGGTAGGAATCGGCTTGCCGATCGAGACCTCGATCAGCCCCGGGCGCAGCAGGAAGCTCTTGCGCGGCCAGCACTTGGCCGAGCTCGCGGCGATGGGCACGATCGGCACCCCGGCGGCGATGGCCAGGCGCGAGGCCCCGCTCTTGTAGGTGCCCTGGCCGCCGCGCGGGGTGCGCGTGCCCTCGGGGAACATGATCACCCACACCCCCTGGGCGAACAGCCGCTTGCCCTGGGCCGCGACGCGGCGCCAGGCTTCTGAGCGGCGGGCGCGGTCGATGTGGATCATGTCCATGCGCGCCATCGCCCAGCCGAAGAACGGGATCCACAGGAGCTCGCGCTTGAACACGTAGGCCAGCGGATGCGGCATCAGCGTCGGATAGGCGAAGGTCTCCCAGGTCGACTGGTGCTTGGGCGCGAGCAGCACCGCGCTCTTGGCGTCGGCCGCGCTCGGCACGTTCTCCAGGCCGTGCACGCGGTAGCGCACGCCGCAGATCCAGCGCGCGCCGAAGATCGCCGCGCGCAGCCAGCCGACGCAGCTCCAGTAGACCGGCGCACCGCGCGCGAAGACCGAGATCAGCAGCACCGCCAGCGCCCAGGGAACGACGGTGAGCGCCAGCCACAGCACGAACAGCGCCGAGCGCAAGCCCCAGACGAGACGCATCAGGAGAGTCCTCCGCTTTCCGAATCGACGACATGGTCGCGCTCGAGCAGGAACTCGGCGAAGGCCGGCAGATCGGCATGCGCATGGGTGCCGGGCACCTGGGCCAGCATCTCGTGGAGTTGCGAGTCGCCGATGGCGCTGGCGCGCCCGGTCAACACGAGATGCGGCTCGCAGCCCGCGGCGCGCGCGGCCAGCAGGTCGCGCAAGGTGTCCCCGACCATCGGCACCTGGCGCAGGTCGACGCCGTAGCGGCGGCCGATGTCGAGCATCATGCCCGGCATCGGCTTGCGGCAGTTGCAATGCTCCTCGGGCGTGTGCGGGCAGTAGAAGACGGCGTCGACGCGCGCGCCCTGCTGCAGCAGGCACTGGTTCATGCGCAGGTGCACGGCGTTGATCGAGGACATGTCGATCATGCCGCGGCCGATGCCCGCCTGGTTCGTCGCCACCACCGCATGCCAGCCGGCATGGTTCAGGCGCGAGACCGCTTCGAGCGCGCCCTTGATCGGCAGCCACTCGTCGGGCGCCTTGACGTGGTCTTCGCGGTATTCGTTGAGGATGCCGTCACGCCCGAGGATCACGAGCTTGGTCGAGTGCATGGCAGCCCTTCGCTTCGGGTTCAGCCGGCCAGGCGCGACAGGTCGGCGACGCGGTTCATCGCCTGCTGCAGCGTCCCGAGCAAGGCCAGGCGGTTGCGGCGCAGCGCGGGATCGTCGGCGTTGACCATCACGGCGTCGAAGAAGGCGTCCACCGGCTGCTTGAGCGCGGCCAGCGCCTGCAGCGAGGCGGTGAAGTCGCCGCGCTCGAAGGCCGCGCTCGCGCCCGGCCCGACCGCGGCCAGCGCCGCGTGCAGCGCCGCCTCGGCGGGCTCGGCGAGCAAGGCCGCGTCGACCGCGCCGGCGCCCTCGGCCCCCGACTTCCTCAGGATGTTGACGACGCGCTTGTTCGCCGCCGCCAGCGCCGCCGATTCGGGCAGGGCCGCGAAGGCGCGCACCGCCGCCAGGCGCTTGGGCACGAGGCGGAAATCGGTCGGCGTGCCGAGTTCGAGCACCGCCGCCACCTCGGCCGTGCTGTAGCCCTGGTCGCGGAACATGACCTTGGCGCGGTCGACGAGGAACGACTCGATCTCGGCCGCAGGCGGGGTGACGAGCCCGGCAAAGGCCTGCTCCACGAGCGTCATCAGCGCCGCGGTCGGCAGCGCCAGGTCGCGCTCGATCAGGAGCCGGATCACGCCCAGCGCGTGGCGGCGCAAGGCGAACGGGTCCTTGTCGCCGGTCGGCGCCTGGCCGATGCCGAATAGGCCGCCAAGGGTCTCGAGCTTGTCGGCGAGCGCGACGACCACGCCGACCTCGTTGCGCGGCAGCTCGTCGCCGGCAAAGCGCGGGCGGTAATGGTCTTCGACCGCCAGCGCCACGGCTTCGCTTTCGCCGTCGTGGCGGGCGTAGTAGCCGCCCATCACGCCTTGCAGCTCGGGGAATTCGCCGACCATGTCCGACAGCAGGTCGGCCTTGGCGAGCAGCGCGGCGCGGTCGGCCTGCGCCGCGAGCGGCGCGCCGCCCAGCGCCTGGCCGATGCCGCGCGCAATCCGGCGCACGCGCTCGACGCGCTCGCCCTGGCTGCCGAGCTTGCCGTGGTAGACCACGCGCGCCAGCCCCGGCACGCGCGACTCGAGCGACTTCTTGCGGTCCTGCTCGAAGAAGAAGCGGGCGTCGGCCAGGCGCGGGCGCACCACGCGCTCGTTGCCCTGGATCACCCGGCCCGGGTCCGCCGGACGGATGTTGCTCACGACGAGAAAGCGGTTCGTGAGCCGGCCCTGGGTGTCGAGCAGCGGAAAGTACTTCTGGTTGGCCTTCATCGTCAGGATGAGGCATTCCTGCGGCACGGCCAGGAACTCGGGCTCGAAGCCGCATTCGAGCACGTTCGGGCGCTCGACCAGCGCCGTCACCTCGTCGAGCAAGGCTTCGTCCTGGATCGGCCGGGCCCCGGCGCGCGCCGCCGCCGCTTCGAGCTGACGCACGATCTCGGCCCGGCGCTCGGCGAAGCCGGCGATCACCGCGCCCTGGGTCAGCAACTGCTCGGCGTAGCTGTCGGCGTCGCGCAGGGCGATCGTCGGCACATGCGACTCGAAGCGATGGCCGCGGGTCGTGCGCCCGGAAGTCAACCCGAGCGCCGTGACGCTCACCACCTCGGCCCCGTGCAAGGCGACGAGCCCGTGCGCCGGGCGCACGAAGTGGACCGTGGTCCAGCCGTCGGCGAGCTGGTAGCTCATCAGCTTGGGGATCGGCAGCTTGGCGACCGCCTCGGCCAGCGCCTTCTGCAAGCCCTCGGCCAGGCTGGCGCCGGACACGAGCTGGTCGAGGAACAAGGCCTCGGCCTTGCCGTCGCCCTGGCGCCGCAAGCGCGGCAAGGCGCTCGCATCGCTGCCCAGGGCCGCCAGCTTCTTCAGCAGGGCCGGGGTCGGCGCACCGTCGGGCGCCAGGCCCACGGCGACCGGCATGAGCTTGTGGCTCAGCTCGCGGTCGGGGGCCCGGGGCGCGACGCCGGCCACGTGCACCGCAAGCCGGCGCGGCGTCGCATACGACGTGACCGCGGCATCGGCCGGCGCCAGCCCCTGGTCGCGCAGCGAGGCGGCGAGCAGCGCGGCAAAGGATTCGCCCAGGCGCTTCAAGGCCTTGGGCGGCAGTTCCTCGACGAAGAGTTCGACGAGCAGGTTCGAGTGGTCCATGGGGGTCATGCCTGGGCCTGGACCCAGGCGCGCGGCGCCATCGGGAAATCGAGCCGCGCCCGGCTTTCGAGATAGGCCTGGGCGACGGTGCGCGCGAGGTTGCGGATGCGGCCGATGTAGGCCGCGCGTTCGGTCACGCTGATCGCGCCGCGGGCGTCGAGCAGGTTGAAGGTGTGGGCGGCCTTCAGCAGTTGTTCGTAGGCGGGCAGGGCGAGCTGCTGCGCCATCAGGTGCTTCGACTGCTTTTCGTGCGCGCCGAAGGCGTGGAGCAGGAACTCGACATCGCTTTCCTCGAAGTTGTAGCGGCTTTGCTCGACCTCGTTCTGGTGGTAGACGTCGCGATAGCTCACCCCGGGCGCCCATTCGAGGTCGAACAGGCTTTCCTTGCCCTGGATGTACATCGCCAGCCGCTCCAGGCCGTAGGTGATCTCGCCCGTGATCGGCTTGCAGTCGATGCCGCCCACCTGCTGGAAATAGGTGAACTGGGTGACTTCCATGCCGTTGAGCCAGACCTCCCAGCCCAGGCCCCAGCAGCCCAGGGTCGGGTTCTCCCAGTCGTCCTCGACGAAGCGCACGTCGTTGGTCTTCAGGTCGAACCCCAGCGCTTCCAGGCTGCCCAGGTACAGCTCGAGGATGTTCGCGGGCGCGGGCTTGAGCACCACCTGGTATTGGTAGTAGTGCTGGAGCCGGTTCGGGTTCTCGCCGTAGCGCCCGTCCTTGGGCCGGCGGCTGGGCTGGACATAGGCCGCGCGCCAGGGCTCGGGGCCGATGGCGCGCAGAAAGGTCGCGGTGTGGCTGGTGCCGGCGCCCACTTCCATGTCGTAGGGCTGGAGCAGGGCGCAGCCCTGGCGGTCCCAGTACGCCTGGAGCTGGAGGATGATCTGCTGGAACGTGAGCATGGACGGCGCCTGGGGATCGCGGAAAACCCGCAAGTTTACGGGCCGGGCCCGGCGCTGCTTCGGCGGCAGGCCAGGCGCAGGCGCAGCCCGACCGGCGCCATCGTCAAGGCCAGCCGTTCCTGCGGCGGCCCGCCGTCGGGAGTGTCGACGCCGAGGATCTCGAAGCCGGCGAGCAGCATCGCGATCACCGTCTTGATCTCCACCAGCGCCAGGTAGCGCCCCGGGCAGATGCGCGGCCCGGCGCCGAACGGCATCGCGATGCGCTTGGCCGAGCCGGCGTCGGCGCCGCCGCCTTCGAGCCAGCGCCCCGGGTCGAAGCGCTGCGGGTCGGGGAAATGGCGCGCGTCGACCGCCGGGGCGCGGAACAGGAACATCACCAGCGCGCCGGCCGGCAACTCGACCCCGGCGATGACGCTCGAGCGCTCGGTCTGCAAGGCCATGATCGGCGCCACCGGCTTCAGGCGCATCGTCTCGTGGGCGCAGGCTTCGACGTAGTCGAGTGCGGCCACCTCGTCGATCGACTCCGGCCAGGGCCGGCCGGCCAGCACCCGGTCGACCTCGGCGCGGGCGCGCGCCAGCGCCTCGGGGTTGCGCGCGAGCAGGTCGATCATCCAGGCCAGGGTGTGGGCGGTCGTGTCCTCGCCGGCCAGCAGCATCGTCTTCACGTTGCCCGCGAGGTCGCGGTCGGTGATGCCGCTGCCCGGGGTGTCGGCGGCGGCGATCATGGCCTCGATCAGGTTGCGCGGCTTCTCGCGCAGCGCCGGATCCTGCGCCAGGCGCACGCGCGCCTGGGCGATGAAGCCCTCGACCGCGGCCGCGACCTCGCGCACCGCCGCCGCCACCTCACGGTCGGCGCGGCTGAGTCCCAGGCGCCAGAGCTCGAGCGGCGCCAGCGTGCGCCGGAAGATCGCCGGCATCAGCTTGTCCAGGTGCTGCTGGATCACGTCGCCTTCGCTCTCGATCGTGTTCGTGTCGACCCCGAAGGCCAGGCCCGAGATCGCGTCGACGGTGTAGCGCATCAGGCTCGTCTGCAGCTCGATCGCCTCGCCGCCTTCTGCGGCCCGGCGCCAGGCGCCGGCAAACCGCGCCGTGACCTTGGCCAGCGACGGGTAGTAGCTGCGCAGATGGCGCGGGTCGAGCGCGGCCATCACCATCGGGCGCTGGCGCCGCCAATCGTCGCCGTTGGCCGAGAACACGCCCGAAAAGCCCATCGCCGCGGCCACCGAGACGATGCGCTGGGTGCGCCCCAGGCCGCCCGGGCGGTCGCGCAGGGCGGCGGCGCAGGCCTCGGGTTCGGCCACGACCATGAATTCGCGCCGCGCCAGGCGCAGGCGGAACAGATCGCCGTGCGCGGCGCGCCAGTCTTCGAGCTGCTGGTGAAAGCGCGCCGGCTCGATTTCGAGCAGCTGCCCCAGCAGCGGCAGGCCGCGCGGGCCCGGAAGATCGCGCAGTTGGCGCGGGGCAAGGGTCGTGCTCATCGATACAGCTCCTGCGACGAACGACGGCGCGCGGCCGCGATCAAGGCCAGCGCCGCCAGGCCCAGCGGCCAGAGCCCGGCGCGCGCCGCCCACCAGGCGTAAGGCGTGATCCCGATGCGGCCCTGCACGCTGCCGTCCAGGGTCATGCGCGCGTAGACCGGCAATTCGGCCGTAACGCGCCCGCGGAAGTCGATGATCGCGGTCGCTCCGGTGTTTGTCGAGCGGATCATCGGACGCTCGAACTCCAGCGCCCGCATGCGCGAGATGTTCAGGTGCTGGGCCAGGATCTCGGTGTCGCCGAACCAGCCCAGGTTGCTGACGTTGGCGAACAGGGTCGGCGCGCGCGCCGGGTCGGCGAAGCGCCGTGCCAGCTCTTCGCCGAACAGGTCTTCGTAGCAGATGTTCGGCGCGACGCGTTCTCCGCGCACCGGAAACGAGGGCGGGTTCGCAACGCCGCGCTTGAAATCGCCGAGCGGGATGTCCATGAGCTCGGTGAACCAGCGGAATCCGGTCGGAATGAACTCGCCGAAGGGCACGAGGTGGTGCTTGTCGTAGCGGTAGCGCGGCCCGGCGGACAGGCCGGCCACCGAATTCGTGTAGCCATGGTCGTAGTCGCCCAGCGGCACCCCGACCAGCGCCGCCTGGCCGGGCCCGGAAAAACGGGCGGCCAGCGCCTTCCAGTAGCCGGGGTCGACTTGCTCCAACTGATCCGGCAACAGGGGCACCGCGGTTTCCGGCGCCATCACGAGCTCGCCGCGTGCCGCCTCGAGCCGGGCCGCGACCCAGTCGAGTTCGGCCGGCATCTTCTCGGCCGCGAACTTGTCGTCCTGCGAGACGTTGGTCTGCAGCAGCGTCACCGTGAGACTGCCGCTGGGCCGGCTGAACGACTGCCCGGCGAGTGCCAGCGGCAGCACGACCAGCGCCACGCCCAGCCCCGCCGGCCCCGGCCGGCGCGGCAGGGCCAGCGCCACCAGCGCCGCGGCGAACGCGCCCCAGGCGCCGATGCCGTAGACGCCGACCCAGGGCGCGAGCGGCGCGAGCGGGCCGTCGACCTGGGCGTAGCCCGAGGCGACCCAGGGAAAGCCCGTGAAGAGGACGCCGCGCGCCAGTTCGGCGAGGAGCCAGGCGGCGCCGAACAGCAAGGCATCCAGGACCGGCCGACCGCAGCGCCAGCGTGCGAACGCGGCCATCGCCGCACCCAGGTACAGCGAGAGGGCCGCCGCCAGAGCCAGCACCGCGGCGGCGGCCAGCGGCGCCGCCAGATGGCCGTAGCGGTGCATGCTGATGAACAGCCACCAGGTGCCGGCGCCGAGCCAGCCGACCCCGTAGGCCCAGCCGAACAAGGCGGCGCGGCGCGGGGCGGCGCGGACCGCGCTCGCCGCGAGCAGGCCCGCCCCCGCCAGCGGCAGCGCCCAGGCCGCGGTGTGGACGAAAGCCAGCGTCTGCAGCGCCCCGACGGCCGCCAGGACGAGCGCCCAGGCGCGCGCGCGCATCATCCGGTGTCGTCGCGGCGGTCGTCGGTCGCGGCGCGCGTGACGCGGAACCAGCGCACCGCGCCGCCCCGCGTCAGCATCACCGAAAAGCGCAGCCCGGCGATGTCCAGCCACTCGCCGCGCCGCGGCACGCGCCCGAATTCGTGGGCGACGAGGCCGCCGACGGTGTCGAACCCGTCGGTCGGCAGCTCGACCGCGAAAGCCTCGTTGACGGAGGCGATCGCGACGTCGCCGGCGACGCGCTGGCTGCCGTCGGCGAGCGTGTAGATGCCGTTCTCGCGGTCGCGGTCGTCGAATTCGTCCTCGATCTCGCCGACGATCTCCTCGAGCACGTCCTCGATCGTGATGAGTCCGGCGGTATTGCCGAATTCGTCGATCACGATCGCGAGGTGATTGCGATTCGAGCGGAAATCGCGCAGCAACTCGTTCAGCCCCTTGCTCTCGGGAACGAAGACCGCCGGGCGCAGCAGGGTGCGCAGGTTGAGTTCGGGGGCGCGCTGCAGCTTGAGCAGGTCCTTGGCCATCAGGATGCCGATGACGTTCTCGCGTTCGCGCTCGTAGACCGGAAAACGCGAGTGCCCGGTGCGGATCACGCTCTCCAGCAATTCGTCGTAATCGGCGTCGATGTCGAGCAGGTCCATGCGCGGCGCCGCGACCATCACGTCGCCGGCGCTCATGTCGGCCATGCGCAACACGCCTTCGAGCATGAGCCGCGATTCGGGCTCGATCAGCTCGCGCTGTTCGGCGTCGGCCAGGGTCTTGATCAGCTCCTCGCGGCTGTCGGGCCCCGGCAGGATGAATTCGATCAGGCGTGCGAGAAAGGTCCGCTTGTCCGTGCCGGTCGCCGAAGCGCCGCGCACGGAACGGCCAGAGGGAGGTTCGGACACGAGGCTCGCGTCGGCAGTGGCAGAGTGCCGAGAATAACCCAGCCGCTTGACAGTTCATGGGGCTTGCAAGACAGTCTGCGACCCCCATATCGCAGGGTCGCTCCCTTCCTCCCGCCGTCCATCATGACCCCAGGCCTCATTCCCGCCACCATCCTCACAGGCTTCCTCGGCAGCGGCAAGACCACCTTGCTCAAGCGCGTGCTCACCGAGGCCCACGGCCAGAAGATCGCCGTGATCGAGAACGAATTCGGCGAGGAAAACATCGACAACGACATCCTCGTCGCGGATTCGGCCGAGCAGATCGTGCAGATGAACAACGGCTGCGTCTGCTGCTCGATCCGCGAAGACCTGCGCTCGACCCTGTCCGACCTGGCGGAGCGCCGGCGCAAGGGGGAGCTCGACTTCGACCGCGTCGTGATCGAGACCACGGGACTGGCCGATCCCGGCCCGGTGGCGCAGACCTTCTTCATCGACGACGAGATCGCCGAGAGCTATCTGCTCGACTCGGTGCTCACCCTGGTCGACGCCAAGCACGCCGAAAGCCAGCTCGACAGCCGCCAGGAAGCGCGGCGCCAGGTCGGCTTCGCCGACCAGATCTTCATCAGCAAGAGCGACCTCGTCGGCGAGGCCGAGGTCGAGGCGCTGGTGCACCGCTTGAAGCACATGAACCCGCGCGCGCCGCAACGCAAGGTGCATTTCGGCGAGGTGCCGATCGCCAGCGTCTTCGACCTGAAGGGCTTCAACCTCAATTCCAAGCTCGACATCGACCCCGATTTCCTCGAGGCCGACGATCACGATCACCACCATCACGATCACGATCACGATCACGAGCACGGCGAGGCCTGCGACCACCCTCACCACCACGCCCACGACGACGACGTGAAGTCCTTCGTTTTCCGCAGCAAGCGGCCTTTCAGCCCGGCCAAGCTCGAGGATTTCCTGGGCGCCATCGTCCAGGTCTACGGCCCGAAGATGCTGCGCTACAAGGGCGTGCTGAACATGAAGGGCAGCGAGCGCAAGGTCGTGTTCCAGGGCGTGCACCAGCTCATGGGCAGCGACCTCGGGCCCAAATGGGCCCCGGGAGAGGAAAAGATGAGCAAGATGGTGTTCATCGGAATCGACCTGCCGAAGGAAGTCCTGCTGCAGGGTTTGGAGCAATGTCTGGTTTGATCGCGGCCGTGGCTACAATGCCGCGCCTTCGACTCCCCGCAAAGCCGGTGGGGATCACCCCCCCGAGCCGGCGGCGGCCCATCGTCCGTAGTGCGCCCGAATAAGGCGAGGGGATCCCCGTGAGCAAACCTCCAGCCAAACCAACGGCTGCCCCGAAACCCGCAGCCCGGACGCCCAAGGCGGGCGCGGCGGTCGCCGTCGCGGCCGAAACCTCCCACGCGCCGGCCCCCGTGGCCGGCAACCGATTCACGGAACGCTTTGCCCCGGCCGTCCGGCCGGCGGCGGCGCAGCACAACGAACTGATGGACGTGACCAAGCCCGCCGCCAAGGCGGACCCCAAGATCGCCAATGCCTGGAAGACCAAGTCCGGGCGCGAACTCAGCGAAGAAGAACTGCTCGCCATGCCCGAGGGCGAGTACATGAACGAGAAGCAGCTCGATTTCTTCCGCGCCCGGCTCCAGGCGCAGAAGGACGATCTGCTGTCCAACGCCGGCGAAACGACGGAACACCTGCGCGAGGACACCTCGATCGTTCCCGACCCGGCCGACCGCGCGACGATCGAGGAAGAACACGCGCTCGAACTGCGCACGCGCGACCGCGAACGCAAGCTGTTGAAGAAGATCGCGCAGTCGCTGGCACGCCTGGAAAGCGGCGACTACGGCTATTGCGACGAAACCGGCGAGCCGATCGGCATCGCCCGCTTGCTGGCGCGACCGACCGCCACGCTGTCACTCGAAGCGCAGCAGCGGCGCGAAATGAAGCAGAAGATGTTCGGCGATTGACGTGGTTCCCGTCCGGCGCGCGGCATTTGTTGTCGCAGACTGAAACCAGCGACGGCACGGGGCCAGAGTACATTTGACCGATGGCAGAGAACGAAAGCTTCTTCCGCAAGGTAGTGCGCTTCGTCGCGAACCCGGCCACCGACTGGACCGACCTGAGCGCGCGCCAGGAAGACAACCGCGACCTCGAGATCGAGAAATCCGAGCTCAAGGCGATGATCGAGCGCAAGCGCCGCAACGATTTCGTGCGCAAGCGCGAATTCGACATGCTGCGCAAGGTGCGGCGCGAAGGCCTTTCTCCCGAGCAGCTGGCCGCGCTCGGAGGCTTGTCGCGCCTGGACGATTCCGAAGCACGCCTCATCGATACCAACACCGCCCGGCCCGACGGCGTCAAGCAAAAGATCGACGAGATCGAACAGCAGATGGTGGGCGACGGAATCGCCTCGGGGGTGCGGCGCCCGCCACCGCCGCCGCCGCGCAGCCGCCCGGGCTCGTTCAGCACCACGCCGATCAGCCCCTTGCCGCCGGCACAGCCGCTGCCTCCGCGCGAACTCGCCCCCCCTTCCCAGCCGGCGCCGATGCAGATGGCCGGCGGCTTGCCGCCGCTGGCGCCGCTGAACGAAGCGTCGATCGGCGAGCCGGCCAACCCCGGCGCGGCGGATTTCGGCCGGCCTTTCGCGGTCGAGGTGAGCGAAGTCCAGCACGACCCCGAGCTCGACGAACCCGTCATCGCCTTCGCCAACGCCGATTTCAGCCAATGCGAGCAGGCGCTGCGCCAGATGACCTCACCCGGCGGCAGCCGCTCGCAGCACGCCGAAACCTGGCTCGTGCTGTTCGACCTGTACCGCGCCACCGGCCAGCAGCCGAACTTCGAAAGCCTGGCGCTCGAATACGCGCACCAGTTCGGCTGGTCGGCACCGCAGTGGTATTCGCTGCCCAAGCTCGTCGCCGACGCCGTCGCCGAGGACGAACCCCGGATGGCGACTTCCTCCAGCGCTTCGCGCCTGATGGGCGAAGTCGGCTGGGTCTGCCCCGACATGCTCGACATCGACGCCGTCGGCCGCCTGCGCTCGCTGACGCTGCAGATGCCCCTGCCCTGGATCTTCGATTGGGGCGGCCTGCACAGCATCGACGCCGAGGCGGCGATGCAGCTCTCGATGCTGTTCCGGCTCTGGGCCGGACAGGCCCTGGAAATGCGATGGGTGGCGGGCGACCGGCTGTTCTCGGTCCTGAGCGAGGCGGCCCCCACCGGCGTGCGCGACGCCGATCCGGCCTTCTGGCTCACGCGCCTGGACGCCTTGCGCCTGGCCAACCGGGCCGACCAGTTCGACGAGGCCGCCATCGACTACTGCGTCACCTACGAGGTGTCGCCGCCCTCGTGGGAGCCCGCGCGCTGCAAGGTCCACGTCAGCGGCGCGTCGATGTCGACGCGCCAGCCCTCGATGTCGGTGATGAGCGGGGTGTCGACCTCGTTCCACGAATCGACGCTGCTCGACGAGCCCGGCGGCCAGATCGAGCAGGCCCATGTCGAGCTCTCGGGACAGCTCGTGGGCGACATCAGCGCGACGCTGGCTGCGCTCGATGGCCAGCTCGGCTCCTCGACGATCGTCGACGTGTCCTGCGCGCGCCTGATCCGGGTCGACTTCATCGCCGCCGGCGATCTGCTCAACTGGGTGCTGGCCAAGCGCAGCCAGAACCGCTCGGTGCAGTTCACCGACGCCCACCGCCTCGTCGCGCTGTTCTTCGGCGCGATGGGCATCAACGAGCACGCCAAAGTGCAGGTGCGCAAGGTATGAAAGGGCCCCCCTCCCCCAAAGCGCCATCGGCGCTCCCCCCAGGGGCGGCGCGGGCCCCTTCGTGGCCCTGGGGGGCACCGCCAGCGGACCTGCAGAGCCGGATCCGCGGCGGTTGCTGGTTCGGCTGACCAGCCCGCCAAAGGGTACGCCAGCGCCGGACGTTCAGCCGGGCCATTGCCTGAACCAACCTCTTGCAACCGGGCTTGCAGGCCCCCAACTCCGAGCCTCATGGAAAGTTATCACGGCACGACCATTCTCAGCGTGCGTCGCGGGCCGGTGGTCGCCCTCGGCGGCGACGGCCAGGTGACGCTGGGCCAGATCGTCGTGAAGTCGAGCGCACGCAAGGTGCGCAAGCTCTATCGCGACCAGGTGCTGGCAGGATTCGCCGGCGCCACTGCCGACGCCTTCACCTTGTTCGAACGCTTCGAGGCCAAGCTCGAGAAGCACCAGGGCCACCTCGCGCGCGCCGCGATCGAGCTCACCAAGGACTGGCGCACCGACCGCGTGCTGCGCCGGCTCGAGGCGATGCTGGCGGTGGCGGACAGGGAAACCTCGCTCATCATCACCGGCAACGGCGACGTGCTCGAGCCCGAGTTCGGCATCGTGGCCATCGGCTCGGGCGGGGCCTACGCCCAGGCCGCGGCGCGCGCCCTCGTCGAACACACCGAGATGACGCCGGCCCAGGTCGTCAAGCGCTCGCTCGAGATCGCCGGCGACATCTGCATCTACACCAACCAGCAGCACATCGTCGAGACGCTGGGCGAGCCCTCATGACCCAATCGATGACCCCGCAGGAGATCGTCTCCGAACTCGACCGCTTCATCGTCGGCCAGCAAGGCGCCAAGCGCGCCGTCGCCATCGCCTTGCGCAACCGCTGGCGGCGCCAGCAGGTCGACGAGAAGTTGCGCGGCGAGATCACGCCCAAGAACATCCTGATGATCGGCCCGACCGGGGTCGGCAAGACCGAGATCGCGCGCCGTCTCGCGCGCCTGGCCGACGCCCCCTTCGTCAAGGTCGAGGCGACCAAGTTCACCGAGGTGGGCTACGTCGGCAAGGACGTCGACACGATCGTGCGCGACCTGATGGAGGTGGCGGTCAAGCAGGAGCGCGAGCGCCAGATGCGCTTGCAGCGCGCCAAGGCCGAGGACGCGGCCGAGGAGCGCGTGCTCGACATCCTCGTGCCGCCGCCGCGCGGCGAAACTCCCGCGACCGAAAGCACGGCGCGCCAGGTCATGCGCAAGCGCCTGCGCGAGGGCGGCCTTGCCGACAAGGAGATCGACGTCGATGTCGCCGAGGCCAAGCCCTCGCTCGAAATCCTGGGCCCGCAAGGCATGGAGGAGATGGCCGAGCAGTTGAAGGGCCTGTTCTCCCAGATGGGCCAGACCCGGCACAAGCAGCGGCGCATGAAGGTCGGCGAGGCGCTCGAGCGGCTCACCGAGGAGGAAGCCGGCAAGCTCGTCAACGAGGACGAGATCCGCGCCGCCGCGCTCGCCAACGCCGAAGGCAACGGCATCGTCTTCATCGACGAGATCGACAAGGTGGCCTCGCGCAGCGAGCACGGCGGCGCCGACGTGAGCCGCCAGGGCGTGCAGCGCGACCTGCTGCCGCTGGTGGAAGGCACGGCCGTCACCACCAAGTACGGCATCGTCAAGACCGACCACATCCTCTTCATCGCCAGCGGCGCCTTCCACCTCGCCAAGCCGAGCGACCTGATCCCCGAGCTGCAAGGGCGCTTCCCGATCCGGGTCGAACTCGGCTCGCTCAGCGTCGAGGATTTCGAGGCCATCCTCACCAGCACCCACGCCAGCCTCGTCAAGCAGTACCAGGCCTTGCTCGCGACCGAAGGCGTCACCCTCGAGATCACCCCCGACGGCGTGCGCCGGCTCGCGCAGATCGCGTTCGAAGTCAACGAGCGCACCGAGAACATCGGCGCCCGGCGCCTGGCGACGGTGATGGAGCGGCTGCTCGACGAGGTCAGCTTCGACGCCCCGAACCTGGGCGGCAAGACCGTGTCGCTGGACGCCGCGGCGGTCGACGCCCGCCTGGGCGAGCTGGCGAAGAACGAGGATCTCTCGCGCTACATCCTCTGACCCCGGGCGCAGCGGCCTGCCTCGGGCCCGCTTGTCGCAGGTCAAGCGCCGCGCGCAGCACCCCGTTACGCTGTTGCGGTGAATCGAAGTGAAGTCTCCCGCGCCCCCGCTCCCTGGGGCCTGCGCCATGCGGCCGAGGCAGGCGCCGCGCGCGTCGAGCGCCTGTGGCGCGCACCGCTGCTGCTGGCGCTGCTGCTGACGATCCCGGCGTTCTATGTCGAGCTGATCGATGCCCGGCCGCCGCTGGCGGCGCCGCTGGCCTACGCGGTGGCAGCGCTGGCGGTGGCCGCGGCGCTCGGGCAGACGGCGCGGCGCTCGACGCGGCCGCTGCAGCATCTGCGCGGCAACCCGATCGACGCGATGCTCTGCGTCGGCCTCCTGGCCGGAGCCCTGCTGCCGCCGAGCCAGGGCTCGCAAACGGCGCTCGGACTGCGCCTGGGGGTTTCGGCGCTGGTGCTGTTGCGCCTGGTCTGGACCACGCGCCACCTCGTCACGCGCGGCGGCGTGGCCTACCTGCTGCTGCTGGCGCTGGCGGTGCTTTTTCTCTGCGGCGCCGGCTTCTGGTGGCTCGAACCCAGCGTGCACAGCCTGGGCGACGGCGTCTGGCTCGCGTTCACGACCGCGGCCACCGTGGGCTATGGCGACGTCGTGCCGACCTCGACGGCGGCCAAGATCTTCGCCGTCTTCGTCGTCCTGCTCGGGCTGGGCGTGCTGACGACGGTGACGGCGGCGATCGCCGCCACCTGGGTCGAGACCGAGGAGCGGCGCGCCCAGCGCGAACTGCTGCGCCGGCTCAGCAACCAGCTCGATTCGGTGCGCGCCGAACTCGCCGCCTTGCGCGCCGAAACCCGCTCGGCCGCCTTGCTCCAGGCCGAGAGGCGCGAAAAATCAAAGCGCCAGCCGATGTGACTGCATCACCAGCAGGCCGTCGAAGATCAGGGTGTCGACGGTTTCGAAGCGCAGGTCGGTGATCGGTGCGAGCTTGACCGCGGCGCCCCCGGTCATCAACAGCAGCGGCTCGACGCCGGTGCGCTGAATCAGCTTGCGATGCTGGCGCTCGATCGCCCCGGCCAGGGCGTTGGCGCCGCCGCTCATCAAGGCGTCGCTGGTGTTGGTCGGGAAGTCGACCACTTCGCCGGTCGGCACCTTGAGGCCGGCCGTTCCCATCTCGAGGGCGCGCAGCATCAGGCCGAAACCCGGCAGGATGAGGCCGCCGAGGAAGCGCCCCTCGGTATCGATCGCGTCGACCGTGACTGCGGTGCCGACCATGACGACGAGCGCCGGACGCGCCACGCCGCTGGCGCAGGCGCGGGCCCGGGCGCCGATCAGCGAGACCCAGCGGTCCGCGCCGAGCCGGCTCGGGTGCTCGTAGCCGTTGCTGACCCCGGCTTCGTGCAGCGAAGGGACGACCCAGCGCGGCTCGACGTCCCACTGCTCCATCTGTTCCTCGACCCGCCGGCGCACGACCTGGCCGGCGACGACGCTGCCGAGCATGCTGTGCGGTGGCGCCAGCGTCGCCCAGTCGGTCTCGGCGAGCGAGTCGATGGTCTCTAGAAAGACTGCACCTTGGGCCAGCAGCGCGGCGCCGGGCCGTGGCTGGGCGTACAGCGCCCATTTCAGGCGCGTGTTGCCGACGTCGATGGCGAGAAAGGACATGCGATCCCCGGAGTCTGGGCCGCGATGGTAACCACGGTCGCGCCGGCCGGCCATCGGTGGCATCATCCACAGTTGACGTTTACGTCAACGTCAATTCAAACCGGATGCCGTCATGACCGACCTCTCCGCCGAATTCAAAGCCCTGGCCGACTACCGCCCGAAGCACAAGGTGCGCTTCGTCACCGCCGCCAGCCTCTTCGACGGCCACGACGCCGCGATCAACATCATGCGGCGCATCCTGCAGAGCATGGGCTGCGAGGTGATCCACCTCGGCCACAACCGCTCGGTCGACGAGGTGGTCACGGCGGCGCTGCAGGAAGATGCGCAGGGCATCGCGCTCAGCAGCTACCAGGGCGGCCACGTCGAGTACTTCAAGTACATGGTCGACCTGTTGCGCGAGCGCGGCGGCGAGAACATCCAGGTCTTCGGCGGCGGGGGCGGCGTCATCGTGCCGGCCGAGATCCGCGAGTTGCAGGGCTACGGCGTGGCCCGCATCTACAGCCCCGAAGACGGCCAGCGCATGGGGCTGGCCGGGATGATCGGCGAGATGGTGATGCGCTGCGACAAGGACTTCTCCGCCGCGGCGCCGAAAGACCCGAATACGCTCCTGGGACACGGCGACGCCGCCTGGCGCGCCCTGGCACAGGCGATCACGGCGCTGGAAAACGGCAGCGCCGACGCGGCATTCAGGGCGGCGCTGGCCGAGGCCGCGGCAAGGCGCCCCATCCCCGTGCTCGGCATCACCGGCACCGGCGGTGCGGGCAAGAGCAGCCTCACCGACGAGCTCATCCGGCGCCTGCGCCTGGACCAGGGCGACCAGTTGCACGTGGCCGTCATCAGCATCGACCCGAGCCGGCGCAAGAGTGGCGGCGCCCTGCTCGGCGACCGCATCCGCATGAACGCCATCGGCCCTTGGAGCGCCGGGCCGCGCGTGTTCATGCGCAGCCTGGCCACGCGCGACTTCGGCAGCGAGATCAGCCAGGCCCTGCCCGACGTGCTGCTCGCCTGCAAGGCCGCTGGGTTCGACCTCGTCGTCGTCGAGACCTCGGGCATCGGCCAGGGCGACGCCGCGATCGTGCCGCTCGTCGATGTCCCGGTCTACGTGATGACGCCCGAGTTCGGCGCCGCGAGCCAGCTCGAGAAGATCGACATGCTCGACTTCGCCGAGTTCGTCGCCATCAACAAGTTCGACCGCAAGGGCGCTGCCGACGCCTGGCGCGACGTGGCCAAGCAGGTCCAGCGCAACAAGGAAGCCTGGGGCAAGAAGCCGGAGGAGATGCCGGTCTTCGGCACCATGGCGAGCCGCTTCAACGACGACGGCGTCACCGCGCTTTACCAGGCCTTGCTGCCGCGGCTCGCGGCGCTGGGCCTGGCGCTGGCGCCGGGCCGCCTGCCCGCGGTCGCGACCCGCCACAGCACGCACCAGGTGCCGATCGTGCCGCCGGCGCGCGTGCGCTACCTGGCCGAGATCGCCGAGGGCGTGCGCGCCTACAAAAAGCGCGCGATCGAGCAGTCGCGCCTGGCGCGCCAAGTGCAGCAATTGCGCGCCAGCGCCGAGATGCTCGCCGGTTCGAAATGCGAGCCCGCCCCGGCGCTCGAAACCCTCGCCGCCGAGCGCGAATCGCGCCTGGACGCCGCCAGCCGCAAGCTGCTCGCGATGTGGCCCGAGATGCAGCGCGCCTACGCCGGCGACGACTACGTCGTGAAGATCCGCGACAAGGAGATCCGCACCCGGCTCGTGCACACCACGCTCTCGGGCAGCAAGATCCGCAAGGTCGCCTTGCCTGCCTACGAAGACCAGGGCGAGATCCTGAAGTGGCTGCTGCTCGAGAACGTGCCGGGCTCCTTTCCCTACGTTGCCGGCACCTTCGCCTTCAAGCGCGAAGGCGAGGACCCGACGCGCATGTTCGCCGGCGAAGGCGACGCCTTCCGCACGAACCGCCGCTTCAAGATGGTGAGCGAAGGGATGGCGGCCAAGCGCCTGTCGACCGCCTTCGACTCCGTCACGCTCTACGGCAACGACCCCGATCCGCGCCCCGACATCTACGGCAAGGTGGGCAACTCGGGCGTCAGCATCGCGACCCTCGACGATCTGAAGGTGCTGTATTCGGGGTTCGACCTCACGAACCCGGCGACCAGCGTCAGCATGACGATCAACGGCCCGGCGCCTTCGATCCTGGCGATGTTCATGAACGCCGCGATCGACCAGAACCTCGAGAAGTTCAGCACCGACAACGGCCGCGAGCCGACCGACGACGAGGCGCAGAAGATCCGCGCCTGGACCCTGGCCAACGTGCGCGGCACGGTGCAGGCCGACATCCTGAAGGAAGACCAGGGCCAGAACACCTGCATCTTCAGCACTGAGTTCAGCCTCAAAGTCATGGGCGACATCGCCGAGTACTTCGTCCACCATGACGTGCGCAACTTCTATTCGGTCAGCATCTCGGGCTACCACATCGCCGAGGCCGGGGCCAACCCCATCAGCCAGCTCGCGTTCACGCTCAGCAACGGCTTCACCTTCGTCGAAGCCTATCTGGCGCGCGGCATGCACATCGACGACTTCGCGCCCAACCTCAGCTTCTTCTTCAGCAACGGCATGGACCCCGAGTACACCGTGCTCGGCCGCGTCGCGCGCCGCATCTGGGCGGTCGCGATGCGCGAGCGCTACGGCGCCAACGACCGCAGCCAGAAGCTCAAATACCACGTCCAGACCAGCGGCCGCAGCCTGCACGCGCAGGAGATCGCCTTCAACGACATCCGCACCACGCTGCAGGCGCTGATCGCGATCTACGACAACTGCAACAGCCTGCACACCAACGCCTACGACGAGGCGATCACGACGCCGACCGAGGAAAGCGTGCGCCGGGCGATGGCGATCCAGCTCATCATCAACCGCGAATGGGGGCTGGCGAAGAACGAGAACCCGAACCAGGGGGCCTTCGTGATCGACGAGCTGACCGAACTCGTCGAAGAAGCGGTGCTCGCCGAATTCGAACGAATTGCCGAACGTGGCGGCGTCCTCGGGGCGATGGAGACCGGCTACCAGCGCGGCAAGATCCAGGAAGAAAGCATGCATTACGAGATGCAGAAGCACACCGGCGAGTACCCCATCGTCGGCGTCAACACCTTCCGCAACCCGCATGGCGACCCGGTTCCCGAAAGCATCGAGCTCGCGCGCTCGACCGACGAAGAAAAGCAGAGCCAGCTCGCCCGGCTGCGCGACTTCCACACCCGCCATGCGGGCGCAGCGCCGGCGATGCTGGCGCGGCTGCAGCAGGCGGTGATCGAGAACCGCAACGTCTTCGAGGTGCTGATGGACGCCGTGCGCTGCTGCAGCCTGGGCCAGATCACGAACGCGCTGTTCGAGGTCGGCGGCCAGTACCGGCGCAGCATGTGAGGCGGTGGCGCGCCTAAACTGGGCGTGCCACCCTCTTCACAGGAGTCTCTCCCATGCAGTTGCGCCCCCTCGGTCGCTCGGGCCTGATGGCCGCCCCGCTCGCCTTCGGCGGAAACGTCTTCGGCTGGACCGCCGACGAGGCCACTTCGTTCTCGCTGCTCGACGCCTTCGTCGACGCCGGCTTCAACCTCGTCGACACCGCCGACGTCTATTCGCGCTGGGCTCCCGGCCATGTCGGCGGCGAGTCCGAGGCCGTGATCGGCCGTTGGCTGGCGAAGAGCGGACGCCGCGACCAGGTCCTGATCGCGACCAAGGTCGGCAAGGACATGGGTGGCGACCAGGTCGGGCTCTCGCGGCGCTGGATCCGCCAAGGCGTCGAGGACTCGCTGCGCCGCCTCCAGACCGACCGCATCGACCTTTATCAGTCGCACGACGACGATGCGAAGACGCCGCTCGAAGAAACGCTCGCCGCCTATGCCGAGCTGATCAAAGAGGGCAAGGTGCGCGCGATCGGCGCGTCCAACTACAGCGCGCCGCGCCTGGCCGAAGCCCTGGCGACGAGCGCGCGCCTGGGCCTGCCGCGCTACGAGACCTTGCAGCCGCTCTTCAACCTCGCCGACCGCGCACCGTACGAAGCCGAGCTCGAGCCGCTGTGCCGGGCCGAAGGGCTGGGGGTGATCAACTTCTTCGCGCTGGCCAAAGGTTTCCTCACCGGCAAGTACCGAAGCGAAGCCGACCTGGGCCAAAGCCCGCGTGGGGCCGGCGTCAAGGAATACCTGAACCCGCGCGGGCTGAAGATCCTGGCAGCGCTCGACGAAGCGGCGCAGCGCCTCAACGCCACCCCGGCCCAGGTCGCGCTGGCCTGGCAGATGGCGCGCCCGGGGATCACCGCGCCGATCGCGAGCGCGACCTCGACCGCGCAGTTCGCCGAGATCGCTGCCGCCGCGCGCCTCGGGCTGGACACGGCGACGATCGCGGCACTCGACCGCGCCAGCGCCTGGTCCTGAAGCGGCGGCCGGCGGCGTCATGGCGGCGCGTCACAATGCCCTGCAAGTTCAGCGAGTCCGCAGTCGACCATGGCCAATTCCCCGCCTTTCATCGCCCCTGCCCGCTTCGACGATGCGGTCGCCGCATTCGAGCGCGTGCGCGAGATCTACGACGGCGGCATCACCCACCTGCGGGCGCAACTGCAGCGCTTCGTCGCCGGCGAAGACGTCGGAACCCATGTCCGCGCCTGCTATCCCTTCGTGCGCGTGCAGACGAGCACGGTCGCGCGTGCCGACTCGCGCCTGAGCTACGGCTTCGTCTCGGGCCCTGGCGTCTACGACACGACGCTGACGCGCCCGGACCTGTTCGCTGACTACTACCGCGAGCAGTTCGCGCTGCTGCGGCGCAACCACGGCGTCGCGATCGAGGTCGGCACCAGTACGCAACCCATTCCGGTGCATTTCTCGTTCGCCGAGAACGACCACATCGAGGGCACGATGAGCGCCGAGCGCCGGCTCGCGCTGCGCGACCGCTTCGACCTCCCCGACCTCGGCGCGATGGACGACGGCATCGCCAACGGCACGCGCGAATTCCGCGCCGGCGAAGCCCAGCCGCTGTCGCTGTTCACGGCGCCGCGCGTCGACTATTCGCTGCACCGCCTGCGCCACTACACCGGCACCGCGCCCGAGCATTTCCAGAACTTCGTGCTCTTCACGAACTACCAGTTCTACATCGACGAGTTCGTCCGTCTCGGCCACGAGACGATGGACGATGGCGACTCGCCCTACACCGTCTTCGTCGAGCCCGGCAACGTCCTGCGCCGGCGCCACGGCCTCGCGCCCGAGGCGGGCGACACGCTCGGCAGCGCCCCGCCGCGCATGCCGCAGATGCCGGCCTACCACCTCGTGCGGCCCGACCGCGCCGGCATCACGATGGTCAACATCGGCGTCGGCCCGGCCAACGCCAAGACCATCACCGACCACATCGCCGTGCTGCGGCCCCATGCCTGGCTCATGCTCGGCCATTGCGCGGGGCTGCGCAACGGCCAGGAGCTCGGCGACTACGTGCTCGCCCACGGTTACGTGCGCGAGGACCATGTGCTCGACGAGGATCTGCCGCTGTGGGTGCCGATTCCGCCCCTGGCCGAAGTCCAGCTCGCGCTCGAACAGGCGGTGGCCGACGTGACCCGGCTCTCGGGCTACGAGCTGAAGAAGATCATGCGCACCGGTACCGTCGCCAGCACCGACAACCGCAACTGGGAGCTGCTGCCGCAGCGCACGCCCGAGCGCCGCTTCAGCCAGAGCCGGGCCGTGGCGCTGGACATGGAGAGCGCCACCATCGCCGCCAACGGCTTTCGCTTTCGCGTGCCCTACGGCACCCTTCTCTGCGTGAGCGACAAGCCGCTGCACGGCGAGATCAAGCTGCCCGGCATGGCCAACCACTTCTACCGCGAGCGCGTCGACCAGCACCTGCGCATCGGCATGCGCGCGATCGAACTGCTGCGCCAGGAGCGCCCGGGCCGGCTGCACAGCCGCAAGCTGCGCAGCTTCGCCGAGGTGGCGTTCCAGTAACTTCCCGGGCCGCAGCGCAGGGCCGGGCGCCCCGCCCGCTTGCGCGCACCTAACCATTTTCGTGAACGCCATGCAGGAGTTCACGTCGCCCCGGTCGCGCTTGCCCCCCGCGCTGTGATCCTGCCCCCGTGCTGCCGATAGCCTTCGGGCTGTCATGCCGCGGTGCGCCCTTGCGCCGGCTGCGGCGCAGAGCGGGCGCATTCGAGCTGTGGCGCACGATTTCGTCACCCTTGCCCCAAGCCGGCGGCGCCCGGCTGCCCATCGCCCTTTTCATGACCCTCGAGCTGCAGCCGTTGGCGAATCCCGTGTTGTGGCTGGGCTTGAGCGGTCTTGCTGCGGCCTTGTCCGCGCTGCTCGCCCTGACCTGGATCGAACTGGTTCCTCGCGGCCAGCCGCTGGCGGCCTTTGCGCGCCTCGCCGGCAGCGGCGCCGGGCTCGCGACCGGGCTGTGGTGTGTCCACGCGACGCTGTCGATACTCCATGCACCCAGCGCGAACCGCCACTACGACGTGCGCCTCGAAGCGGCGTTCTGGCTCGGCTGCGCGCTGTTCGCCACCGCGGCCTTGCAGCGCCTGGACAGCCAGCGCCGCCGGCTCGGACTGGCTGCGGCGGCGGCGCTCGGTGCCGCCGCCTGTCTGCTCCACCTCGCGCTGGCCGGAGCGCAGTCGTCGCCGCACGCCGGCTGGCAGCAATACCGGCTGAGTTCGGGCGCGGTCGTGGGCACCGCGGTGATCGCCTGCGCCTTCGTGCTGATGCGCAGCGCCTGCCGCGACCACCACGCGACCTGGGCCGTCCGCCGCTGGACGACGGTGATCGCCTGGGTCGGCATGCTGCTCTTCGGTTTCGCCGTGGCCTCGTCCGCCCTGCCCGCCCCCGAGGCCGTGACGACCGCGCCGCGGCCGGTCGCGATCACCGCCTTCGGCGCGCTCGCCACCACCGCCTTCCTCGCGCTGCTGACCACGCTGATGCGGCTGCAGCTGCGCACCACCTGGGCCAAGCTGCACCTGGTGCGCCGGCGCGGCGAGGACGCCGCGATCGACCCCTTGACGCGGCTCGCCAACCGCCATCGCTTCGAGTCGCTGCTGGCCGAGGAAGCCGCCGCGGCCGATCGCAGCGGCGGCAGCTTCGCCCTGCTGATCGTCGGCCTGGACGGCTGCAAGGTCATCAACCGCAGCTACGGCTACCTGCAGGGCGACGCCGCGATCCGCGAGCTGGCGCAGCGCCTGCGCGCGCGCCTGCGGCCGCACACCCTGGCGCGGCTGGCGGGCGACCAGTTCCTGGTGCTGCTGCCCGGGCCGGCCGATGCGGCGGCGGCGGCCGCCCTCGCGGCCGACCTGCTGGCCGCCGTCAGGCGCCCTTTCGACGTCGACGGCCGCGACCTGCCGCTCACGGCCTCGATCGGCATCGCGCTCTACCCCGAGCACGGCGGCGCCGGCACCCTGATCGCCCACGCCGAGGCGGCAATGTCGCTGGCCAAGGGGGCGGGCGGGGCCAGCCATGCCTTCTTCGACGCCCATCTCATCGACCAGGGGCGGATGCGCTCGGAGCTGCTGCGCGAACTGCGCGTGGCGCTGGCCGAGGGCCAGCTCGGACTGTTCTACCAGCCCAAGATCGATGCGACGAGCGGCAGCGTCACGGGGGTCGAGGCCCTGGTGCGCTGGCACCATCCGGTGCGCGGTCTCATCAGCCCCGGGGTCTTCGTTCCGCTGGCCGAGCGCTACGGCCTGATCGACGAGATGGGGCGCTGGATCATCGACGAGGTCTGCCGCCAGATCCGCTCCTGGCGCGCCGACGGGCTGAACATGCGGGTGTCCGTGAACCTCTCGGCGCGGCAGCTGCGCCATCCGGAACTCGTGCGCTGGATCACCGCGGCGCTCGAGCGCCACCGCGTCGAGCCGGAAATGCTCACCTGCGAGATCACCGAGTCGCTGGCGATGGAGGAAGCCGCGGTCACGCTGCAGGCGCTGGACCGGCTCGACCGGATCGGCATCCCGCTGTCGATCGATGACTTCGGCACCGGCCACTCCAGCCTTTCGTACCTGCGCCAGCTGCCGGCGCGCGAGCTGAAGATCGACCGCAGCTTCGTGATGGACCTCGAGTCCAGCGAGGAGGCGCGCAAGGTGGCCTCGGCCGTGATCAACCTCGCCAAGGCGCTGGAGCTGAAGGTGGTCGCCGAAGGCGTCGAGACGCCGGGCCAGAACGAGATCCTGAGGCGCCTGGGCTGCGACGAGCTGCAGGGCTTCCTGTTCGCGCGGCCGATGTCGGCGCGCTCGCTCGCGCGCTGGGCCGCCGCCTGCGCGGGGCCGGGCCTTCCAGAAGCCGCGCCCTTGCCGTTCCAGGCCACGCAAGGTCTGTAGCAGGCCCGCGGAGCCGGGCCTCCTCGCCCATCGCACCTTGTGGTGGCATCTTGACCGCCGGGGTTGTGCGCGCGGCGCCGATCCCTTAATCTGGTCCGGCCCGAACCACCCACCATTCATCGCGGGGGCCACGCTGCAGCCGCCGCGCCAAGGAGTCCGCAACATGCCAAGCCCATCCAACGGCGCCAGCGCCGCGACCGAATCGATCCGCACGCTGGCGCTGGTCGGCGCGTCCGCTGCAGGCAAGACCTGCCTCGCCGAAGCCCTGTTGCTGCAAGCCGGTGCCATCGGCACGGCAGGCAGCCTGGAGCGCGGCACCACGGTCAGCGACTGGGATCCGCTCGAGAAGCGGATGCAGCACTCGCTCAACGCGAGCGTGATGCACCTCGACCACGCCGGTTGCCGCCTGCACTTCATCGACACCCCGGGCGGCCCCGACTTCCTGGGCCAGAGCCTGCCGGCGCTGGAAGCGGTGGAAACCGCCGCCGTCGTCATCAACGCCGCCATCGGAATCGAGCCGATGGCGCTGCGCATGATGGAGTACGCGGCATCGCGCCACCTCGACCGCTTGATCATCGTCAACAAGATCGATGCCCAGGGCGTCGACCTCGCGGCGCTGCTCGGGCAGATCCAGGCGGCATTCGGCAAGGAATGCCTGCCGCTGAACCTGCCCGACGCCAGTGCGACGCGCGTCGTCGACTGCTTCTACAACCGCGAAGGCCACAGCGATTTCGGCTCGGTCGACAGCGCCCACCGGGCCTTGGTCGAGCAGGTGGTCGAGGTCGATGCCGCGTTCGTCGACCGTTACCTGAGCGACGGCGACGTGGAGGCCTCCGAACTGCACGCGCCGCTCGAACAGGCGCTGCGCGAAGGCCATCTGATTCCCGTCTGCTTCGTCTCGGCGCGCAGCGGCGCAGGGGTCGCGGAACTGCTCGACGTGATCGTCAAGCTCCTGCCCAACCCGAACGAAGGCAACCCTCCCGATTTCCTGAAGGGCGAGGGCTCGGAGGCCGCGCCCATGCAGGCCCGCCCGGACCCCTCGCTGCACGTGCTGGCCCATGTCTTCAAGGTCAGCGTCGATCCCTACGTCGGCAAGCTCGGCATCTTCCGCGTCCACCAGGGCACGCTCACCCGGGACAGCCAGCTCTTCATCGGCGACGGACGCAAGCCCTTCAAGGTGGGGCATTTGCTCATGCTCCAGGGCAAGGAGCACGTGGAGGTGCAGCGCGCGCAGCCGGGCGACATCGTCGCGGTTGCCAAGGTCGACGACATCCACTTCGACGCCGTGCTCCACGACGCGGCCGAAGACGACCACATCCACCTCCTGCCGCTGGACTTTCCCGTGCCGGTGCACGGGCTCGCGATCGAACCCAAGCGGCGCGGCGACGAACAGCGAATGTGGGAGATCCTGGGCAAGCTCGTCGACGAGGACCCCTGCCTCAAGGTGGAGCACGTCGCGACCACGAACGAGACCATCGTCTACGGACTGGGTGAGTTGCATCTTCGGATGCTTCTCGAACGCCTGCGCGAGGTCTACAAGTTCGAGGTCCATACGCGGCCGCCGCGCATCGCCTATCGCGAAACCATCACGGCGGTCGCCGAAGGCCACCACCGCCACAAGAAGCAGACCGGGGGCGCCGGGCAGTTCGGCGAGGTCTTCCTGCGCGTCGAGCCGCTCGAACGCGGCGCCGGGTTCGAGTTCGTCGATGCCGTCAAGGGCGGCGTGATACCGGGTCAGTTCATTCCCGCGGTCGAGAAGGGCGTGCGCGAAGTGCTTGCTCTGGGCGCCATCGCCGGCTATCCCGTGGTCGACGTGCGCGTCACGGTGCACGACGGCAAGCACCACAGCGTCGACAGCAAGGAAATCGCCTTCGTCACGGCGGGCCGCAAGGCCTTCATGGCGGCGATCCGCGAAGCGCGACCCATCATTCTCGAGCCCATCGTCCACGTCGAGATCACCGCACCCGATTCGTCGATGGGCGACATTACGGGCGACCTCTCGTCCAAGCGCGGCCTCGTCAACGGCACCACCAACGGAGCGGCGGCAACGATGATCGTGCGCGGCCAGGTGCCCTTGTCCGAACTCTCGGGCTACCAATCGCGCTTGAACGCGATGACCAGCGGCCAGGGTCGCTACACGATCGAGCTCTCGCATTACGAGCCGGTTCCGCCATCGGTCCAGGCCACCCTTGTCGGCCAGCATCAGGTCAAGGACGATGAGTAGAGATCGCCTCCCAAGTGAGGGGTTTCGGCCGCTGAGATTGTGGCTGTCGAAGGGGGCCAGCCGGAAGCGGAACCATCGGGTTCTACCGCCGCGGCGCCCCGTCGTTACGGAGTGACGGCCTTCGGGCCGGCTTCGCTCCCTGCAGCCGCCCGGAAGGCAGCTGGTGCTTTGCGCCCAAGGCCTGTCAGCGGCATCCCGACTCCCCGGGCTTCGATTCCGGCCCTCTTTGCCATCACGACCGACACCCTCGTCTTCCTGACCTCGAACATCTTCGCGGTCCTCGGTCTGCGCGCGCTGTACTTCCTGCTTGCGGCGATGGCTGAGAAGTTTCACAAGCTCGGCTCCAGCCTGGCGCTGGTGCTTATCTTCGTCGGCGCGAAGAGGCCGCTAGCCGGGGTCCCCGGATTTCCGGCCGCGGTGGCCTCGGGGGTCGTGTTTGCCGTGGTTGCGGCCTCGATGATCGGGAGCGGGCTCTGCGCACCGCCTGGCGCGAGCAGGCCCCGGTCGCGGCGGCGGTAGGTCGCCGGGTGGGGCGGCGGCGCAGGCCCTGACGCCGGGGCTCCCGAATCGGCCGGTCTCGTTCGGGCGATTCAAGCCCACCGCGCGCGCTGCCGATAATCGGAAGGCAAGGATCCGCCAATGCCCGCCGCCCCATTCATCGAACAAGCACCCGCTGGCGTCTCCGGCTGGGCGGCCTGCTTTGCCCCCGCAGACCTTCCGGTGCTCGCTGAGACGGCATCCAGTCTCGAGGCCTTCCGGGCCAATGAGGACGAGGTCGATGCCCGCGTGCTCGCCGAGTTGATTTCAGCGGACCCGCTGCTGACGATCAAGGTGCTGGCTCATGTGGCCGATCTCCAGCGCCGGCGCGCCGCCGAAGGTCGCGGTGACACGGAGACCGTGACGGCCGCCCTCGTCCTCCTGGGCATCGGCCCCTTCTTCCGCGCCTTCGGTCCCCAGCCGACGGTCGAGGAGGCGCTGGCCGATCGACCGGAGGCCCTCGACGGGTTCCGCGCCGTGCTTCGACGCAGCCATCGGGCCGCAAATTTCGCCATCGCCTTCGCGGTTCACCGGATGGACCAGGACGCGGCTGTGATCCACGAAGCGGCGCTGCTGCACGACTTTGCCGAGTTGCTGCTCTGGGTGCGTGCACCCTCGCTGGCGTTGGCGATCGCAGCGCGCCAGCAGGACGAGCCCGGGCTGCGCAGCGCGGCGATCCAGCGCGAGCTGCTGCACATGGAGTTGGCCGACCTCCAGCAAGCCTTGATGCTGCGCTGGCGCTTGCCTGAGCTGCTGGTGAAGATCAGCGACGAGCGCCATGCCGATTCGGACCAGGTTCGCAACGTGCTCATCGCGATCCGGGTGGCTCGCCACAGTTCTCGTGGCTGGGACAACGCAGCGCTCCCGGACGATGTCGCCGAGGTGGCCGCCCTGCTACATCTAGGCGAAGCGCCTACCTTGAACCTGCTGCACGACATAGACGCGTGACTCGCGTTCGGGTTGCCTGCGCGGCCGGTGGTCAGGCCAGCGCGTTCAGCACTTCGGCCCAGGGCTCCTGGCGAGCGGTCATCTGAACATGGGCCACCCCGCCGAGGTGGCGGTTGTCCGCCCCTTGCAAAGTGGCGGTCGAGAGCGGAAACACGATCTGGTCGCAATTTCCGTGGAAGCAGACGAACCTGCTGGCACGGGCAGGTGGCTCTCGTTGCTCCAGCGCGCGGAGCCAGTTCGATCCACGCCGCATCTGGCGTGCGTTCGTCGTCGCTCCGAAGCGGGCGAGCCAGGTTCCGTGATGGGGAGTTGCTATCGTCACGGCACGATGAATCCGGTGGTCGTCGGCGGAGTTCGCCCACCAGCAGCGCAGGGCAAGGCCCCCCATGCTGTGGGCGACTACGACGGGGGCAAGCCGGGTCGCCTGCTCGAGTCGGCGGATGGCCTGTTCGATCGCCGGCACATAGTCGTCGATCGAGCCGAAGGCGGGTTCGAGATCGAGGGCGACGTAGGGGATTCCGAGTTGCCGCAATCGACATAACCAGGGATTCCACAGGCCTCGGTTGCAGATCAGACCGTGGATCAAGAGCAAGCCACGCCGACCATGCGCGTGCGCTGGGAGATGGTCAGGCCAGCGCCGGCTCCAAAAGGGCTGGCGCCAGCAGAAGACGATCGGGGCGAAACAGAATTCGCCCCACATGGCGCGCAAGAGTTCAAGTCGCTTCGGGCCTGGGTTCGAGGCCTCGCGGGGATGGCTGACCATGAGTGCGAATTCGATGGCGAGAAAGGTCCCGTATCCACCGAGAATGGCCGCGGTGGCGATCAATGCCCAGCCGGGCCGGTCGGCTTGCCAGCCCAGCATCAAGCCTGCCACCGACAGGAAGCAAAGGAGCAATGTGCACAGGCGCTGCAGTCTGGCGATCATCGCGGGCGAGCATAGCCTCGTACGCGCGCGCTCCATGTGGGCCTTCGACGTTGGCTCGTCGCCCGAGTCGGAATCGTCGTGACGCCCGAAGCGCGCGAGATCTTCGGCAACCTGGAACGGGTCGCGAAGGAGCGTGCGTCCCGGGAATCCGATCAGACGCTCCTGGCCGGCACGCTCGCGGTCAAACGCTACCAGCGTGCCCGATTCGAGAAGACCTACGGCGACCTGTTGGTCGAGCCTCGCTATCGCGCTGCCGCGCGCTTCTTCCTCGAGGAACTGTATGGGCCGCAGGACTTCCGGGAGCGCGATGCGCAGTTCGCAAGGATCGTCTCGCCGCTGGTCGGGATGTTTCCTCAGGAGGTTGTCATTACCGTCCTCGCGCTGTCGGAACTGCACGCGCTGTCGGAGGAACTGGATACGCGTATGGGACGTGCCTTGTCCGGGACTGCGCTAAATGGATCAGCCTATGCGCTCGGGTGGCAATCGGTCGGGCGTGCACCGGATCGTCGGCATCAGTTTGAACTATTGGCGGCTGTCGGACATGCGCTCGATGGCTACACGAGAAACCCGCTGTTGCGCCAGGCGCTGCGCCTGATGCGAGGGCCGGCTCGCGCTGCGGGTCTCGGCGCA
Organism: Burkholderiales bacterium; assembly: GCA_028868875.1. Taxonomy (GTDB): domain Bacteria; phylum Pseudomonadota; class Gammaproteobacteria; order Burkholderiales; family Burkholderiaceae_C; genus Rubrivivax. The sequence goes on from JAGWTS010000009.1 coordinate 35,885, forward strand.
TTGCAGCGGTTTCTCGAATCTGGTTTCGAGAGTTTTCGAAGCATGGGCGGTGCATCGCGCTTTCTCGAACTCATCACGGCTCGGGAAACAAGACTCGCCGCGCGGTTGTTCGAAGCCGATACTGCAGCGTTGGCTGACGGAACGGCGTCCGTTCTCGCCGAATTGCCCTTCGAATAGCAATTGTGTGCGGACACAAAGGCGAAGGGCCCGATTCGTGAGAACCGGGCCCTTCTGGGGAAATAGCCTGACGATGTCCTACTTTCACACGGGAGTCCGCACTATCATCGGCGCAAAGGCGTTTCACTGTCCTGTTCGGGATGGGAAGGAGTGGGACCACCTTGCT
>JAGWTS010000272.1 GCA_028868875.1 Burkholderiales bacterium
CAACCTGATCACCTTCGTCCTGTTCTTCAGCGTCAACACCCCCGACGACATGGCGCGGCTGAACCTCGGCGGCAAGCGCGTGAGCGCCGACGCGATCGCGAAGTGGAAGGCCGAGCGCGGCTACGACAAGCCGCTCTACGTCAACCCTTCGCGCACGGGTGCGGCGCGCTACACCGACACCATCTTCTGGGAGCGCTCGGTGTCGCTGTTCGCGCTGAAGTTCGGCCGTGCCGATTCCGAGAGCGTCGGCGACATCGGCCACGAGGTCGCCACGCGCATGGGGGTGAGCCTGAAGCTGGCGCTGCCGCTGTTCGTGCTGCAGCTGATCGCGAGCACCGCCCTGGCCCTGCTGCTGGCGATGTTCCGCCACACGCGGCTCGACTTCTGGGGCGTGGTCGCCTGCGTCGTGATGCTCTCGATCTCGAGCCTGTTCTACATCATCGTCGGCCAGAGCCTGTTCTCGCGCCTGTTCCGGCTCGCGCCGATCTCGGGCTGGGCCTCGGGCTGGGGCGTCGTCAAGTTCCTGGTGCTGCCGATCGCCCTGGCGCTGCTGGCGCGCCTGGGCGGCGAGGCGCGGCTGTACCGCGCGATGCTGCTCGAGGAGATCGGCAAGGACTACGTGCGCACCGCCCGCGCCAAGGGCTTGTCGGAGGGTGCCGTCTTCTACCGCCACGTGCTGCGCAATGCGCTGATCCCGATCGTCACCAGCGCCGGCAGCTACCTGCCCTACGTCTTCATGGGCAGCCTGCTGTTCGAGAGCTTCTTCGGCCTGCCCGGCCTCGGCGCCTACGTCATCGAGGCCATCGGCAAGCAGGACTTCGCGGTCGTGCGCACGATGGTCTTCGTCGGCTCGCTGCTCTACATCGCGACCTACGTGCTCATCGACTTCGTCTACACCTGGGTCGACCCCCGGGTGCGGCTGGGCTGACCATGCCCAGGTTCGTCCTGCTCTGGACCGATGCCTCCGTCTGGCTGATGGCGGCGGCCCTGGCGGCCTATGCGCTGGCGGTGCTGCGCCGGCCGCAGAAGGCCGCCGCCTGGGCCCGGGTGTTCCGCGACGGCCCGGCGCTGGCCTCGTCGCTGGTGCTGGCGCTGGGCCTGGGCGTGACACTGCTCGACAGCCTGCATTACCGACCCTTGCTGCCTGCCGTCGCGCGAGCGCCGGGCGCGGCCCCGGCCGCGCCGGCCTACGACGCGCGCACCCGCTCGGTGCTCGACGCGCTGCTGTGGCGCCTCGTCGAGTCGCGCGAGGCGACCTATTCGCGGCCGCTGTCGTACCTGGGCTTCACCAAGGAATCGGTCGTCGTCGACGGCGTCGTGCGGCGCGTCGCGCCGCGGCTCGAGTTCGGCGGCCGCCATCTCGCCGACCCCGAACACCAGTGGCGGGGTGACCTCGCGCGCCGCGCCGCCCTGGGCCTGCTGCTGGGGGCGGGGGCCGCATGCGCGCTCGGCCTCGCGCTCGTCGCCGCGGTGGCCCGGGGCAGCGGCCAGGGCCTGGCTTCGGCCTGGGCCTGCATCCGCGGCCGCCGCGGCGCCGTGCCCTGGCATGTGGCGCTGGCGACCTTGGCCGGGCTGGCCCTGGTCATCGGGCCGGCGGCGATGCTCGCCGGGCCCTACCACCTGCTGGGCACCGACACCACGGGCAACGACGTGCTGTACCAGTCGCTCAAGAGCATCCGCACTGCCTTCGTCATCGGCAGCCTGGCGACGGTGGCGACGCTGCCGCTGGCGGTCACGCTGGGCCTGCTCGCGGGCTACTTCGGGGGCTGGGTCGACGAGGCGATCCAGTACCTCTACACCGTGCTGTCGTCGATCCCGAACGTGCTGCTCATCGCCGCCTGCGTGCTCATGGTCCAGGTCTTCCTCGACAAGAACCCCGACCTGTTCCAGACCGGCGCCGAGCGCGCCGACCTGAAGCTGTTCCTGCTCTGCGCCGTGCTCGGCCTCACCGGCTGGCCCGGCCTGTGCCGGCTGCTGCGCGCCGAGACGCTCAAGCTGCGCGAGCTCGAATACGTGCAGGCCGCCGACGCCTTCGGCATCGGCCCGCTGCGCATCATGGCGCGCCACATCTTCCCCAACCTGGCGCACCTCATGCTCATCGTCACGGTGCTCGACTTCTCGTCGCTCATCCTCTACGAGGCCGTGCTGTCCTATGTCGGCGTCGGCGTCGACCCCTCGATGAACAGCTTCGGCGGCATGATCAACCTGGCGCGCAGCGAGATGAGCCGCGACCCGCTCGTGTGGTGGTCCTTCGCCTCGGCCTTCGCCTTCATGGTGACCCTGGTGCTGGCGGCCAACCTGTTCGCCGACGGCGTGCGCGACGCCTTCGACCCGCAAGCCTCGGCGACCCGCCTGCGCCTCGCGCGGCGCCGGCGCAAGGCGGCCTGAGCATGCTGGACATTGCGGACCTGAGGGTCGAGATCGACGCCGAGTCCGGCCTCTTGCGCGCGGTCGACGGCCTGCGCCTGGCGATCGAGCGCGGCGAAACCTTCGCCCTCGTCGGCGAAAGCGGCTGCGGCAAGAGCCTCACCGCGCTCGCGCTGATGCGCCTGCTGCCCGCGGCCGGCTATGTCGCCGGCGGCGACATCCGCCTGGGCGAGGGGGCTGCGGCGCTCGAGCTGCTCGACCTGCCCGAAGCCCGGATGCGCGCGGTTCGCGGCGGGCGCATCGGCATGATCTTCCAGGAACCGGCGACGAGCCTGAACCCGGTGATGAAGGTCGGGCAGCAGATCGTCGAGGCGATCGAGGCCCACACGCCCCTGCGCGGTGCCGCGGCCCGGGCCCGGGCCATCGACTGGCTGCGCCGGGTCGGCATTCCCGAGCCCGAACGCCGCATCGACGACTACCCGTTCCGGATGAGCGGGGGCCAGAAGCAGCGCGTGATGATCGCGATCGCCCTCGCTGCCGAGCCCGATTTCCTGGTCGCCGACGAACCGACGACGGCGCTGGACGTGACGCTCCAGGCCCAGATCCTCGAGCTGTTGAAGGAGTTGCAGCGCGAGCAGCGCCTGGGCCTGCTGCTGATCACGCACGACCTGGCGGTGGTCTCGGGCATGGCGCAGCGGGTGGCGCTGATGTATGCCGGCCAGATCGTCGAAGTGGCGCCGGCCGCGGCCTTTTTCGCCCGGCCGCTGCATCCCTATGCCCAGGCCTTGCTGCGTGCGCTGCCCGACAGCGCCCGGCGCGGCGCCGAGCTCGAGGCCATCGCCGGCACCGTGCCGGCGCTGGACCAGCGCTTCGGCGGCTGCCGCTTCGCGCCGCGCTGCGCCCAGGCGATGGCGCATTGCGCGACGACCGTTCCCGAACTCGAAGAGGTCGAGCCCGGGCATCAGCTGCGCTGCCTGCTGTTTCGCCCGGTCGCCGGCGATGCGGCGAGCCTGCCGCGTCCGGCTGCGCCGCGCCCGGCGGCGGCCGAAGCGCGGCCCGAAGTCCGGCCGGAGGTTCGGCCGCCAACGGGCCCGCAGGCGCGGCCCGAAGCCCCGCCGCCGCTGCTCGAGGTGCGCAACCTGAGCGTGCGCTTCCCCGTCGGCGGCGGCCTGCTGCGGCGCGGGCGCGAGCCCTTCACCGCGGTCGACGCCGTCTCGTTCGATCTCGGTGCCGGCGAAACCCTGGCCCTGGTCGGCGAATCGGGCTGCGGCAAGACCAGCACCGGCAAGGCCATCGTCCAGCTGCTGCGGCGCGTGGCGCAGGTCGAGGGCGAGGTGCGGCTCGAAGGGCGCGACCTGCTGCGGCTCGGCGGCGCCGACCTGCTCGCCGCAAGGCGCGAGGTCCAGATCATCTTCCAGGATCCGTTCGCCTCGCTCAATCCGCGCCTGCGCGTCGACGAACTCCTCGAGGAAGGCCTGGTCGCGCTGCGCCCCGAGCTCGACGCGCGGGCCCGGCGCGAACGCATCGAAGGCCTCGTCGACCGGGTCGGGCTGCGGCGCGATGCGCTCGGGCGCTGGCCGCACGAATTCTCCGGCGGCCAGCGCCAGCGCATCGCGATCGCGCGCGCGCTCGCGGTGCAACCGAGGCTCATCGTCTGCGACGAGCCCACCTCCGCCCTCGACGTGTCGGTCCAGGCCCAGATCCTGAACCTGATGCGCGAGCTGCAGCGCGAACTCGGCGTCTCCTATCTGTTCATCACCCACCACATCGGCGTCGTCGAATTCCTTGCCGACCGCGTTGCGGTGATGCGCCGCGGCCGCATCGAGGAGCAGGGGCCTTGCGGCGAAGTGCTGCGGCGACCGCAGAACGCCTATACCCGGGCCTTGTTGGCGGCGGTTCCGGTTCTGTCGCCGGCTGCCGGGCCACCCACCCGTAACGAGGGGTGAGAATAGACGGCGCTCGAGTCGAGTGACGAGTGCGGGAGTTCGAATGCCGAGGAGAACGGGGGAGTGGGGGGTCGCGCTGGCGGCCCTGGGTGCGGGGCTTGCCTTGTCGAGCCCGGCCGCGCTTGCGCAATCCGAAGGCGCGAGCCAGCGCGTGGAGATCACCGGTTCGGCGCTGCGGCGCATCGGTGCCGAGACCGAGGTGCCGGTCACCGTCATCCGCATGGCCGACCTCGCGGCCCGGGGCCTGACCACGGTCGAGCAGGTGATGGCCGAAGTCGTGGCGAACCAGAGCAGCCAGGGAACGAGCCAGGCGGTCGGGCTGCAGACCGGTGGCGCCAGCTTCGCCGATCTGCGCGGGCTGGGGCAGAACAAGACCCTGGTGCTGCTCAACGGGCGGCGCATTGCCAACAATCCGATCGACGGCTCGGCGCCCGACCTCAACTCGATTCCGCTGGCGGCCCTCGATCGCATCGAGATCCTGCGCGACGGCGCTTCGGCGCTGTACGGGACCGACGCCATCGGCGGCGTCGTCAACTTCATCACCCGGCGCGACTACCGCGGCGCAACGATCGCGGCCGAAGCCGCGGGTCCGCAGCATCCGGGCGGGGGCTCCAGCCGGCTCAGCGCCGGATTCGGCCACGGCGATCTCGATGCCGACGGCTACAACCTGTTCGGCTTCTTCGACCTCCAGAACCAGAGCGAACTCCGGGCCGCCCAGCGGCCGTTTGCGGCGACCGGCAACATCCCCGCGCTCGGGATCTCGAACCTGTCGTACAACGCCTTCCCTGCCAACTACTACAACGGCGACGGCAGCGTGTTTGCGAACCCGGCGGGTACGAACTGCGCCGCGGCCGGCATGTTCAGCACTGACGGCGGCGTCAGCTGCAGCTACGACCCGGGGCACGAGGTCGACCTGATCCCGCAGACCCGGCGCTTCTCGGGCTTTCTTAAGGGCGTGCGCGCGCTCGACGCCGACACCCGCGCCGGCTTCGAATACTTCGTCAGCCGCAGCGTGGTCGGCACCGGCGTCGCGCCGGCAATCTATCCCGGCTACCCCGTGGACCCGGGCACGGCGTACTTTCCCGGCGCCGGCATCACGCCCCTGCCCAGCGCGGCCCAGGGCAGTGCCAGCTTCGATCCGACCCAGCCGATCTACGTGCTGTACCGCGACTCGCCCAGCGGCCGCCGCACCGACCGGGCCGTCAACACGGTGCAGCGGCTCGTGCTCGACCTGAAGGGAAGCGCGGCGGGCTGGGACTACGACGCTGCGGTCGCGCTCAACCAGAGCCGCATGGATTACGCGCTCACGAGCGGCTTCACGAACTCGAATGTCGTGGCCGCGGGCCTGCAGGACGGCACGATCAACCCCTTCGGCCCGCAGTCGGCGGCCGGCGCGGCGCTGCTCGCGAGCGCCGCCGCCGCGGGCCCGATCCTCGAGGGCAGGGCGCAGGCCTCGCAGGTCGACGCCCATGCGAGCCGCGCGCTGGGCGACTGGTTCGGCGCCGGCAGCCCGGCGCAGCTCGCGCTGGGCGCCGAGTGGCGCGCCGAGTCGCTGGCCTACCAGGTGCCGGCCGCGCGCCGCGCCTTTGCCGCCGAGGTCCAGAACACGAGCGGCATCGACCCCGCGATCGACAGCCGTGGTTCGCGCCACGTCATGGCCGCCTATGCCGAGCTCGGGCTGCCGCTGAACCGCAGGCTCGACCTGACCCTCGCCGTGCGCGGCGACAAGTACAGCGACTTCGGCAGCACCCTCAACCCGAAGCTTTCGTTCCGGTTCCAGCCGAACCACGACTTGCTGCTGCGCGGCTCGGTCGGCACCGGCTTTCGCGCCCCGAGCCTGTACGACCTGCATGCGCCGCAGACCTACACGAACAGCACCAACCCCTACAACGATCCGCTGAACTGCCCGAACGGCGTCGGCATCAACGGCTACGCGACGGCCCTGGTCTGCGGCAACCACTTCATGACGCTGATCGGCGGCAACCCGGCGCTGAAGGCCGAGACCTCGCGTTCGGCGAATCTCGGCATGGTGTTCAAGCCGGTCGCGGATGCGAAACTGGGGCTGAACTTCTGGTGGATCCGGCTCGAAGACCAGATCAACAACCTGAACCAGGACTACCTCTTCGCCAATCCGTCCCAGTATGCGGCGCGCTTCGTGCGCAATCCGGCCGGCGCGCTGTCGATCAACGGCGCCGACTGCCCGGGCCCGAACTGCGGCTACGTCTTCGACATCTCGCAGAACCTGGGCGGCATCCGCACCAGCGGCGTCGATCTCGACGGCGACTACCGCCTGCGGGCCGGCACGGCCGGCGTGTTCACGCTCGCCTTTGCCGGCACCTACGTCTCGAGCTACCGCTTCCAGTACGACCAGGGCGGCCCCTGGTTCTCAAACCTCGGAACCTTCGGCAACGGGGTGGCTTACGGCGGGCCGGTGTTCCGCTGGCAGCACCAGCTGACGCTGGGCTGGACCCGGGGCGACTGGAGCGCCGGCCTCGCGCAGCACTACAAGTCGGGCTACGAAGACCAGAATTCGACCGCGCGCATCACCCCCGACCGGCTCGGCCACCGCGTCGCCGGCTACAGCCTGTGGGACCTTTTCGGCTCGCTCAGGCTGAGCCCGCAATGGCGGCTCAACGCCGGCATCAGGAACCTGTTCGACACCGACCCGCCGGCGTCGAACCAGGGCTCGACCTTCCAGCAGGGGTTCGATCCGCGCTACACCGACCCGCTGGGCCGGACCTACTACGTGAGCGCGAGCGCCTCGTTTTGAACGGCGCTCACTTCGGCGCCATGCGGATCGCGCCGTCGAGGCGGATCACCTCGCCGTTGAGCATGTCGTTGGTGACGATCTGGTGCACGAGCTTGGCATAGTCCTGCGGCGTGCCCAGGCGGCTCGGGAAGGGCACGCCCGCGGCGAGCGCGTCCTGCACTTCCTGGGGCATCGAGAACAGCATCGGCGTGCCGAAGATGCCCGGTGCAATCGTCATGTTCCGGATGCCGTTGCGGGCGAGGTCGCGCGCGATCGGCAGCGTCATGCCGACGACCCCGCCCTTGCTCGCCGAATAGGCGGCCTGGCCGATCTGGCCGTCGTAGGCGGCCACGCTCGCGGTGCTGATCAGCACGCCGCGTTCGCCGGTCGGCTCGGGCGCGTTCTTGCACATGGCCTCGGCGGCGAGGCGGATCATGTTGAACGTGCCGATCAGGTTGACCGTGATGACCTTCGAGAAGGTGGCCAACGGGTGGGCGCCGTCCTTGCCGACGGTCTTGACCGCGGGGGCGATGCCGGCGCAGTTGACCAGACCCATCAGCTTGCCGGCCGCCGTGGCTGCGGCCACCACGGCCTGGCCGTCGGCTTCCTGGCTCACGTCGCACTTGACGAAGACACCGCCGATCTCCTGCGCGATGGCCTGGCCGCGCTCGACCTGAAGGTCGGCTATCACGACCTTGGCGCCGTTCGCGGCGAGCATGCGCGCCGTGCCTTCGCCGAGGCCCGAAGCCCCGCCGGTGACGATGAAGACCTTGCCTGCGATTTCCATGGACTGCTTTCTGCGTTGATTTGGCCCGGGCGCCTCAATCGGCGAGCGCCGCGAGGGCGCGGGCGGTGATTTCCTCGACGCTGCCGGTGCCGCTGATGCAACGGCAGCGCGGCGCCTGGGCGTCGCCGCTGGCGGCCCAGGCCGAGTAATAGGCGACCAGCGGGCGGGTCTGGTCGTGGTAGACCTCCAGGCGCTTGCGCACCGTGTCTTCCTGGTCGTCGATGCGCTGGATCAGCGGCTCGCCGGTCACGTCGTCGCGGCCTTCGACCTGGGGCGGGTTGTAGTGCAGGTGGTAGGTGCGGCCCGAAGCCAGGTGCACGCGCCGGCCGCTCATGCGCTCGATGATGGCGGCGTCGGGCACGTCGATCTCGAGCACGCAGTCGAGCTTGACGCCGGCTTGCTTCATCGCCTCGGCCTGCGGGATCGTGCGCGGAAAACCGTCGAACAGAAAGCCCGGCGCGCAGTCGGGCTGGGCGATGCGTTCCTTGACGAGGCCGATGATGATGTCGTCGCTGACGAGGTTGCCCGCATCCATCACCTGTTTGGCCGCGAGACCGAGCGGGGTGCCGGCCTTCACCGCGGCCCGCAGCATGTCTCCGGTGGAGATCTGCGGGATGCCGTAGCGGCGGCAGATGAAGGCGGCCTG
>JAGWTS010000273.1 GCA_028868875.1 Burkholderiales bacterium
CCGACGACGAAGGTCGACAGGCCCATGATCAGGATCGTCACCAGGAAGGTGTACTTGCGCCCGATCATGTCGCCCAGCCGCCCGAAGACGAGGGCGCCGAAGGGCCGCACGACGAAGCCGGCGGCGAAGGCCAGCAGCGAGGCGATGAAGGCCGCCGTCGGGTCGAGCCCGGCGAAGAACTGCTTGCCGATCACGGCCGCGAGCGCGCCGTAGAGATAGAAGTCGTACCACTCGAAGACCGTGCCCAGCGACGAGGCGAAGATCACCCGCTTCTCGTCGCCCTGCATCGGCGCGCGCGCCGGCCGGCGGGCGGCGGGGCGGGGCGCCATCGGCCGGCCGTTTACGCGCTTGGCCGCCGGATCAATAACTCACCCGCGCGTAGTAGGTCTTCTGCGCCGCGGCCGTCGCCTGGGCCAGGGTGTGGATGCCCTGGGCCTCGAGCAGCGGAATGAGCTTCAGGAACACCTCGGCCGTGACCATCGCGTCGCCGAGCGCCGTGTGGCGGCCCAGCACCGCGACGCCCAGGCGCTCGGCGATGGCTTCGAGCCCATGCGATTCCTGGTTCGGGTGCACCACCGCCGAGAGCAGCAAGGTATCGAGCAGCGGCTGCTCGAAGCGCACGCCGCTGGCCTCTTCGGCGAGTTGCAGGAAGCGCATGTCGAAGGCCGCGTTGTGCGCCACCAGCACCGTGTCCTGGGCGAAGGCGTGGAAGGCCGGCAGCACCTGGGCGATGGTGGGCTGGCCCGCGACCATCGCCGGCTCGATGCCGTGGATCGGGATCGAGGCCGCCGGGATGTCGCGCTCGGGGTCGACGAGCTGCTCGAAGCATTCCTGGCGCCGCAGCTTGGCGGCGACGATGCGGGTGGCGCCGATCTGGATGATCCTGTCGCCCTGCGAAGGCTGCAGCCCGGTGGTCTCGGTGTCGAACACGGTGTAGGCCAGCTCGGCCAGGGGGCGTTCGGCCAGCGGGCTCGCCTGGTCGAGCGACTGGAACAGGTCGAAGTCGTAGAACTCGGGCCGGCTCTCGCTGCGCACGACCAGCCCCGGGTCGAGCGGCTCGCCGGCCTCGGCCAGCGGCAGCAGGAAGCGGAAGAAGGATTCGTGGCGCACGCGCTCGCGCTCGAACCAGAAGGCGCCGCCGTGGCGCTCGACGACGTCGCGCACGCTCAGCGCGCTGGTCTCGTCTCCGATGCGCATCGGGTCGGTCTCCCAGCCGATCACGGTCTCGGTGCTCATGCCGTGGCCGGCCCAGATCAGGTCGAGCTGGGCCCGGCCGCCCGCCGGCTGCAGCCGCAACTGGACGACGCGCGCGCCGAACTCCTCGACCACGCGCCCGGCCAGATACAGCAGCGCGCGCAGCAGCGAGAAGCTGTCGACCTTGAGCCAGAGCGCGGCATCGACCTCGGTCGCGGAGCTGCGGCAGCCGAGTCCGGCCTCGATCCGGCGCTGCGCAGCGGCGACGAGGTCGGCGCCCTGCATGTCTTCGAGCGGCCAGCGCGTCTTCATCGTCTGCGTCGTGTGCTCGGCGAGCTCGCCGATGCGCCGGGCCATCGTGCCCACCTCGTCGCGCACCACCATTTGCAGGCGCTCGCGCGTCGGCGCGTCGAGTTGCGGGTCGTCGAGCAGTTCGACCGCGGCCTGCAGGTTGCCCAAAGCGGCGCGGCCGGACTCGGTGAACGCGTGCAGGCGCCGGTCGCGCTCGGACTCGTCGGCGAAGTCGCGCGTGATGTTGTCGAGCACGAGCACGAAGCCGTTGAGCGCGGCTTCGCCTTCGCCGGCCTCGACCGCGCGCACCGGCGCCATCTGCACCCGCAGCAGCTGGCCTCCGCGGGTGGCGGTGACGAACTGCGCCGCCGGGTTCGCGACGCCGCGCTGCAGCCGCTGCTGCACGCTCTCGAGCGCGTGGGCGACGAGCTGGCGGTCGAACACCGCGTAGATCGAACGCCCGATGCCGACGAGCTCGGCCCCGCCCAGCGCCGGCGCCTGCGACAAGGCGCGGAACTGGAGCCGGGCGCGCGCGTTGTAGAGAAGGATGCGGCCATCGAGGTTGCAGACGACCACGCTTTGCGTGAGCTCGGCCATCAGCGCCGCGAGCCGGCTGCGCTCCTGCTCGACCTGCAGGCTCGCCTCGCGCACGCGGGCGTCGACATCGGCGCGCCACTGTTCGCGCTCGGCCAGCAGCTCGTTGACGCCTTGCGCCAGCTCGCGGTTGCCGGCGCTGCCTTCGGCTTCGAGCCGGCGCAGGGAGTTGCCCTCGAGCAGCACGCGCAGGCCTTCGGCCAGGCGCGCCGGCGGAATGCCGTAGTGCAGCCAGGCCGCGCGCGCCGCCATGCCCGCGCCGAGCGCGAGCACGACCCCGGCGAACAGCACCAGGGCGCCGCGCGAGGCCAGGGCGTCGAGCACAGCGCCGCGCTCGGGCGCATCGAGGGTGAAGCCGAACAGCGCCAGCAGCAGCGCGGTCCACAGCAGCAGCAGCGCGGCCGGCGCCAGCGCCGCCGCGACTTCGTGCCAGTCGATCTTCATCCGAGCATGGCCTTCACGCGGGCGGCCAGCTCGCGCGTCGAGAACGGCTTGGTCACGTAGGCATCGGCACCCAGCCCCAGGCCCTGGGCGACATCGGTGTCGCGGCCCTTGGCGCTCAGCATCAGGATCTTCACGCCCGCCAGCGCCTCGTCGGCGCGCACCGCCTGGCAGACCTCGTAGCCGCTCTTGCCCGGCATCATCACGTCGAGCAGCACGAGGTCGGGGCGCTCGCGCCGGATCGTCTCCAGCGCCTCGATGCCGTTGCGCGCGACGAGCACGCGGTGGCCTTCGCGCTTCATCAGGAACTCGAGCGAGATCACGATGTTGGGTTCGTCGTCGGCGACGAGGACGGTCTTGCTCACGATGCGGTCTCCTCTGTCTGTTTCCAGGGCAGCGCGAAGCAGAAGCGGGCGCCTCCGCCGGCGGGGCTTTCGAGCCACATGCTGCCGCCGAAATGCTCGACGATCTGGCGGCTGATGGGCAAGCCCAGTCCGGTGCCCTGGGGCCGGTCGGCGGCGTCGCCGCCCTGGCGGAAGCGTTCGAACACGGCCTCGCGCTGCGCGGGCGCAACGCCGGGCCCGTTGTCGCGCACCTCGACCACCGCGCGTTCGCTTTCGCAGCGCAGCGCCAGGCGCACGAGGCCGCCTTGGGCCGGCACGAACTTGAGCGCGTTGCCGAGCAGGTTCACCAGCACCTGGAGCAGGCGGTCGGGGTCGGCGCGCAGGCTCGGCACGCGCTCGGGCAGGTCCAGCTCGAGGCGGGCGCCGCGCTCGCGCAGCAGTTCGCCCACGGTCTGCGCGGCCTGCTGCAGCAAGGCCCGCAGGTCGACCTCGGCGTTGTGCCATTCGGCGTGGCCGGAATCGATCTTCGCCAGGTCCAGCACCTGGTTGACGAGGCGCGACAGGCGCTCGCTCTCGGCCACGACGATGCCCAGGAACTGCGAGCGCTGCTCCGGCTCGAGCGCGGGCTCGTCGCGCATCAGCTCGGCCAGGGCGCGGATCGAGGTCAGCGGCGTGCGCAGCTCATGCGTCACCGAGGCCATGAAATCGTCCTTCAGGCGGTCCAGGCTCTGCAGCCGCTCGTTGACCTCGCGCAGCGCGTTCGCCTCGTCGACGATGCGCATCACGTCGGTGAGCTCCAGCGCCTCTTCCTCCGCCACCGAAGCCACCATGACGCGCGCCGAGGCGCTGCCGATCGCCCCTGCGAGCTGGATCTCGGCGAAGTGCACGAGTCGGGCATCGGCCACCAGCGCGCCGCCGCCCTGCGCGCGCGCATAGGCGTCGAACAGGGCGCGCGCCTTGTCGCTGCCCAGGAAGCGGCCGACCAGCGCCACCAGTTCGTCGACCTGCGCCCGGCCGCGCCAGAAGACGCGGGCGACCGCGCCCTGCTCGAAGACGTCGACGAACTGCAGGGCCCGCCCCGCCTCCAGCGCCGAAGGCGGGCGCAGCAGCGAGACGCCGACGTACAGCCCGGTGTTGACGAGCAGGCTCCAGAGCAGCGAATGGGTGAGGTTGTCGAAGCCCTGCAGGCCGAACAGCTGCTCCGGCATGAGCCAGGCGAGGCCGAACAGGCCGTGGCGCAGGAAGCCGTCGTCCATCCAGCCCGAGCGCGCGATCGAGGGCAGCATCAGCGTGTAGACCCACAGCGCCGCGCCCGCGACGAGCCCGGCGAGCGCGCCGCTGCGCGTGCCGCCCTTCCAGTACAGCCCGCCGAGCAGGGCGGGCGCGAACTGCGCCACCGCGGCGAAGCTGATGAGGCCGATGCTCACCAGCGCATAGGCCTCGCCGGCGACGCGGAAGTAGACGTAGCCCAGCAGCAGCAGGGCGACGATGACGCCGCGCCGGATGGCGAGCAGCACCGGCCCGATGGCACGGCCGCCCAGGCGCGGCAGCAGCCAGGGCAGGACGAGGTCGTTGCAGACCATGGTCGAGACCGCGGTCGCCTCGACCAGGATCATCCCGGTCGCGGCCGAGAGCCCGCCGATGAAGGCCGCCAGCGCCAGCCCCGGCGCGCCGCCCGCCAGCGGCAGCGAGAGCACGAAGGTCTCGGGGTCGGCAGCGTGCTCGCCGAACCAGGCCAGGCCGCCAGCGGCGATCGGCAGCACGAAGAGGTTGATGGCGAACAAATAGGCCGGGAAGGCCCAGGCGGCACGCCGGATGTGGCGCTCGTCGACGTTCTCGACCACCATGACCTGGAACTGGCGCGGCAGCAGGATGACCGAGAGCATGGCCAGCACCAGCATCGCGAACCAGGGAGCGCCGTCGGCCGGGGCGCGCAGGGCGGCGAGTGCGCGCGGCAGCGCCTCGGCCTGGGCGAAGAGGTCGGCCGGGCCGGCATAAAGCCCCCAGACGACGAAGACCCCGACGCCCAGGAACGCGAGCAGCTTGACCACCGATTCGGCCGCGATCGCCGCGACCAGGCCTTCGTGCCGCTCTGTGGTGTCGAGATGGCGCGTGCCGAAGGCGATCGCGAAGCCGGCCAGCGTGAGCGCCAGGTAGAAGGTGCTGTCGCCCCACCAGGCGCGCGGCGCGGCCGGGGCGCCGCCGCTGACCACGGCGTAGCCGCTGGCAATGGCCTTGAGCTGCAGGGCCACGTAGGGCACGACGCCGACGAGCGCGACCAGCGTGACCGCGCCGGCGAGGGCCCGGCTGTGGCCGTAGCGGCTGGCGACGAGGTCGGCGATCGAGGTGATGCGGTAGCGCCGCGCGATGCGCACCATCTTGCGCAGCACGGTCCAGGCCAGCACCATCGCCAGCGTCGGGCCGAGGTAGATCGGCAGGAAGCCCAGGCCGCCGCTGGCGGCGCGCCCGACGCTGCCGAAATAGGTCCAGGCGCTGCAGTACACGCCCATCGACAAGGCGTAGACCCAGGCATTGCCGATCACCGAGCGGCCCGCCGCGGCGCGCGCGTCGGCCCAGGCCGCGACCGCGAACAGCAGCAGCAGGTAGGCGAAGGCGGCGCCGACGACGAGGGCGGCGCTCATGGCTCAATCGGCCTCATCGTCGTCGTCGCGCGCGCGCTCCATCAGCAGCGCGACCAGCACGATCACGAGGGCCCAGGCCGCGAACAGCCCGAGCGCGCTGCCCTGCCAGAGCGAAAGCAGCGGAAAGTCGAACAGCGCCAGCCCGGCGACGAACAGCGCCACCAGGCGTTGCAGCAGGAGCCGGCCGCGCATGGCTCGTTCACCTCCCGCCTTAGAAGGCGTCGAGCCTGAAATGCAGGCGCAGGAAGGCGCGAAAGCGCTTGACCACCGCGAGTGCGGCGTGCAGGCGCTGGCGCTCGGGCGGCTCGAGGCGGGCGGGCTCGATCTCGTTGCCCGCCACGCGCCCGGCCGCGCGCTCGCGCAGCTGCCAGGCCAGGCGCAGGCCCATCAGCTCGTGCAGGGCCTGCTGCAGCTCGAGGCCGAAGTCCCGCTCCAGCCGTCCGGTCTCGACCAGCGCCTGCAGCCGCGCCGCAGTCCCCGCGGCCTGCACCCGGTACTGGATGGCGAGCGAGCGAACCCCGTGAACGAGCGGAAACAGGCCCAGCTTCTTGACATCGAGCGCCGGCTCCTCGCCCAGCCCGAGCCAGGCCAGCCAGTGATGCGGCTCGTGGAACTGGTCGGCGGCGACGGCAAAGCGCGCAAGGTAGGCGTCGTTGTCCGACAGCAGCGCCTGCAGCACCCGGCGCGCGTTCGCGAGCAGGCCGGCGTCGCCCGCAACCGCCGCGGCATCGCTGAAGATGGCCAGGCGCATCGGCCCTTCGGGGTCGTCGTCCATGACCCAGGCGCGGATCGATTCGCGATAGGCCTCGAGCGGGCGCCGCCACAGCGGATTCGTCACCATGATCTCGCCCGGGCAGGGCGGATAGCCGAAGTCGGCCAGGGCGGCGCTGAAGCGCTGCGCCAGCGCCTCGAGGCCGTCGAAGACGACGCCGTCGCGCAGGATCAGGGCGTTGTCCTGGTCGGTCTTGAGCAGCTGCTCGCCGCGGCCTTCGCTGCCCATCACGAGCAGGCAGCTGTCGGCGGCGACCGCGGGCGGCGCGATGAGCGCCCAGAGGCGGGCGAACACGCGTTCGTTGAGCGCGCTCGCCCGCGCCGCGATCTCGCCCGCGCCATAGCCCTGGGCCTGCAGCTGCAGCACCAGGCTGTCGATCGCGTGCGCCGGAACGCACAACGCGGCCACCGTCGGGGCCGCGTCGATCAGGCGGATGAGCTCGGCGCTCAAGGCCGGTTCTCAGCCCGCCCCGATGGCCGCAAGCGGACGCCGCGGATCCGGCTCTGCCGGGCCGCCGCTGGCGTCGCCATCCGGCCAGCATGCCGGATGGCCCTCGCGGGCGAGGAACCGTCCGCAGGGACTGTTCCTCGTCGCCGCTCTGCCCCCCCGGGGGGGCTGCGGTCGGACACAAGGGCGCGAAAGCGGCCTTGTGCCTGCCGCAGGCCGGGCCGCCTGCAAGCGGCCGGGCGCGCCGAAGGCGCTTCGGGGGGGAACCACATCAATGCGCCGAGGCCGCGGAGGCGCCGATGCCGGTTTCGGAGCGCACCTTCTGCGCCAGGTAGCCGGCGCGGTCCTGCGCCGCGCGCGGGCTCTTGTCGAGGACCGAGAAGAGCCAGATGCCGACGAAGGCGATCGTCATCGAGAACAGCGCAGGCGAGGTGTAGGGGAACCAGGCCGAGCCCTTCGGGTAGCCGAGCGTCGCTTCCCAGACCGCCGGCGAGACCACCGTCAACGCCACCGAGGAGATGAGGCCGAGGAAGCCGCCGATGACCGCGCCGCGCGTCGTGCAGTCCTTCCACAGCACGCTCATGAAGAGCACGGGGAAGTTGGCCGAGGCCGCGACCGCGAAGGCGAGCGAGACCATGAAGGCGATGTTCTGCTTCTCGAACACGATCCCCAGCAGCACCGCGACGATGCCCAGGCACACCGTGGTGATGCGCGAGACCTTGAGCTCGGAGGCGCTGTCGGCCTTGCCGCCCTTGAGCACGGTGGCGTAGATGTCGTGCGAGACCGCCGAGGCGCCCGAGAGCGTGAGGCCGGCCACCACCGCGAGGATGGTCGCGAAGGCCACCGCCGAGATGAAGCCGAGGAAAACGTTGCCGCCGACCGCGTTCGCCAGGTGCACCGCCGCCATGTTCACGCCGCCGCGCAGCTCGCCCTTGGCGTTGAGGAAGTCGGGGTTCGTGAGCACGAAGGTGATGGCGCCGAAGCCGATGATGAAGGTCAGCAGGTAGAAGTAGCCGATCCAGCCCGTCGCCCACATGACCGACTTGCGCGCCTCCTTGGCGTTGCGCACGGTGAAGAAGCGCATCAGGATGTGCGGCAGCCCGGCGGTACCGAACATCAGCGCCATGCCGAAGCTGATGGCCGAGATCGGGTTGCTGACGAAGCCTCCTGGCCCCATCACCGACTGGCCGATCTTGGCTGCGTCCTCGGCGCTCTTGCCGCCCTTGAGCGCGATGCCGGCCTTGATCTTGACGGCGTCGGCGAACATCGCCTCGGGGCTGAAGCCGTAGTGCGCCATCACCATGAAGGCCATGAAGGTGGCGCCGCCCAGGAGCATGCCGGCCTTGATGATCTGGACCCAGGTCGTCGCCGTCATGCCGCCGAAGAGCACGTAGACCATCATCAGCACGCCGACGATGACCACCGCGTGCCAGTACTCGAGGCCGAACAGCAGCTTGATGAGCTGGCCCGCGCCGACCATCTGCGCGATCAGGTAGAAGGCCACCACGATGAGCGTGCCCGAGGCCGCGAAGACGCGGATCGGCGTCTGCTCGAAGCGGAAGGCCGCCACGTCGGCAAAGGTGAACTTGCCCAGGTTGCGCAGCCGCTCGGCCATGAGGAAGGTGATGACGGGCCAGCCGACGAGAAAGCCGATCGAGTAGATCAGGCCGTCGTAGCCGGTGGCCATGACGGCCGCCGAGATGCCCAGGAACGAGGCCGCCGACATGTAGTCGCCGGCGATCGCCAGGCCGTTCTGGAA
>JAGWTS010000274.1 GCA_028868875.1 Burkholderiales bacterium
CTGCGGGCTGCGCCGGCGCCGCGCCGACCGCTCGACGCGGCCGGCCTGGCGCCGCGCTACCGCCCGATCTGCCGGCCCGTGCTCGCCGGCCTGGACGCCGGCGCCAAGGCGGAGCTCGCGGCCCGCGTGCTCCAGGCCATGGGCCTGGACCGCGGCCTGGCCCGGCTCGTGCTGCTGGTCGGCCATGGCAGCCAGAGCGCCAACAACGCGCAGGCCGCCGCGCTGGACTGCGGCGCCTGCTGCGGCCAGACGGGCGAGGTCAATGCCCGGGTGCTGGCGCGGCTGCTGAACGAGCCCGAGGTGCAGGCGGGCCTGCGCGCGCGCGGCTTGCGCATCGCCGAAGGCACGGCCTTCGTCGCCGCGCTCCACAACACGACCACCGACGAGATCGAGGGCTTGGACCTCGACCTGCTGGACGCCGCGGCACGCGCGCGCTGGGCCCGTCTGCAGCCGGCGTTGGCGCAAGCCGGCGCCCAGGTGCGGCGCGAGCGTGCGGCGGCGCTCGGGCTCGATCCGAAGTCGCCGCCTGCCGCCTTGCTCGACCAGCTGCGCCGCCGCGCCAACGACGGCGCGCAGACGCGGCCCGAGTGGGGCCTGGCCGGCAACGCCGCCTTCCTGATCGCGCCGCGTGCGCGCAGCCGGGGCGCCGTGCTCGGCGGCCGCGCGTTCCTGCACGACTACGACCCGGCGCACGACACCGACGGCAGCCTGCTCGAGACGCTGATGACGGCGCCGATGCTGGTAGCGCACTGGATCAACTGGCAGTACCACGCGTCCAGCTGCGACCCGCTGCACCTGGGAAGCGGCAACAAGCTGCTGCACAACGTGGTCGGCGGCCGCATCGGCGTCTTCGAAGGCAATGGCGGCGACTTGCGCATCGGCCTGGCGCGGCAGTCGCTGCACGACGGTGTGAACTGGCGCCACGAAGCGCTGCGGCTGACGGTCGTGATCGATGCCCCGGCGCCGGCGATCGAACGCGTGATCTCCAGGCAGGCCGTAATCCGCCAGTTGCTGGACAACGATTGGCTGCACCTGTGGCGATTCGCCGCCGACGGAGGCTTCATGCGCCATGCGCGTGGCCGCTGGCATCCGGTGCGGGCGTGAGGGCGCCGGGCCGCTCCCGCCCGCTCGTCCCGGAGCACGCCAGCGCGCCGAGACTGTCCCGTGAGAGCGAGCGTCGGCCCCTGCCGCCCGGCCGAGCCCGGGCCGTGACCCCGGGCCGCCTCAGCCGGGCCCCACGAAAGCCGCCGATCGGCGGCGACCGGAACGGCCGGAGCAGCGCTCGATTGCAGCGAAGCGGGTCGTACAGCCGACCCATCCCTGACCGGATCGTCCCCACTCAGCGCGCCGCCTTCGAGCGCTACGCCGAAACCTGGGGCCGAAGGATTCCGCGCCGCGGCGCCAGGCTCATCGACCGGCTTCTTCCGCACGGGGGCAGCAACGGCCTGCCCTGCGGCCCGATCGGATTCGACTGCCCGGCGGCTTGTGAAGGCGACTGCGTCACGCCCAGGATCGACCCGCAAGGTCGCGCCCAGTTCGACGAGGCACGGCGCGAGAGAGGCACTCTTCGCGAGGAGCGCAGCTGGCTCGAGCAGCCCGGAGGCAGCCGCCGGCGCGAGCGAATGGGGGCGGCACGCCTCGGTGTCGCCGGCCACTGCCGGCGGGCCTCCGGGCAAGCTGCTGGAGGCCCGGTTCGTCGCCTGTGAACCCCACGGTCCCCTCCGCGGCCCGGTCTGACCGGCGACGAGGTCGCGCATGCGGACCGGCGGGCAGCTCCGCCCGAACCCAGCCTCGGCAGAGGGCGGCGGGGCCCCTGCCGTGCGGATTCAACGCGGCTGCCGCTCGATGGCGCCCTGGCGCGCAACGGCTCCTTCCCGCGCTTGTCCGGCCCCGCTGCGTGGCGCCGGACAAGCGCGCGCCCGCCCCGCTTGGCCGCGCCGATCCCGAATTCGGCCGCTGCAATCATTTGCAAGCCGCGCTGCGGCGGACAAACTTCAGTCCTCCAATCGCGCCCCCTTGCATGCGAGACCGTGCCGCAGGAGATGCACGATGGCCCGTTCGAGGATGGTTCCGGCGTCCCGTTCGAAGACGAGCCTGCTCAGCGCGCCGGTAGCGGCCCGGCCGATCCGCGACTTCGGCACCGGGCCGCGTGAAGACCGAGCCCCCCATTCCTGGCGCTTCGTGCGCGGCCTGAAACCGGATCGATCCATGCCCACCCACAAGCCCGCCGGCAAGTCCGTTCCCAAGACCCCGACCCGCGCCAGCCGCGCTCGCCGCGAGCCGACCCAGGCGACCGGGGCGGCGGCTCCCGCGCCGCGCCGCGCCGAGAGGCCCGGCCTGGGCAGCCTGCTCACGCTGGCGCGCCAGCTGCGGAGCTGGACCGACTCGATGATCGCGCTGGCGGGGCCTGCCACCGACATGGCGGTTGCGGCCGTGGCGGCGCGCACGGGCGATGCGAAGCAGCGTGCGACGATCCACAAGGCCGGAGCCGTGCTGCGCGCGATGCGCGAATCCGCGGGCCTGAGCTTGCAGGACCTCGGCCGGGCCCTCGACCTGCGCGACCCCGCCCTGCTCGAAAGCGCCGAGGGCGGCGCCATCGCCCTGCCCTTCGAGGTGGTCCTGCGCCTGGCCGCGGTATTGGGGCGCGACGATCCGGTCACGGCCATGATGCGCCTGACCCGCGCCTACAACCCCGATCTGTGGAAGACACTCGAGCAGCTCGGCTTCGGCAGGCTCGTCGTCCAGGCCGGACGCGAACGCGAGCTGGCCAACCTCTACCGCGCCAACGACGACGCCCGCCGGCTCGACGACGCCGAGTTCGACCGGGTTCTCGAGTTCACGCGCCAGGCCTTCGACATGGCTGTCGCCTTCCGCACGAGCGCCAAAACCCGGAGTTCGAAGTGACCGCTGCGGCGCAACCGATCGGGCGGCGTTCAGGCAGCTTCGAACCCTCCGCCGCGCGCTCCGACAAAACAGCCGCAAGCCCGTTGAAGCCATAGTGCTCGCGCTCTAACTATCGTGCGCCCTTAGGTTGCGGGCCCCAGGCGCCATCCGAACAATGCCATCAGGCCTCGCGAACGGACTTTCACTGCGAACGCGAGAACCGAAGCACCCCCCAACGAATGGAATTGATCATGAGCCTCTCGAACCTCACCGCTGCCGCCAACGACACCCTGCACTCCTGCGGCAAGACGGCCGTGACCCTGATCGACGCCTACCACGCCGGCGGCAGCAAGGTGCTCAGCCGCGTCGACGCCGGCTGGGAGAAGGCCGTCAACCGCGGCGCCGCGCGCCTGGGCGAGAAGCTGCGCCACGACCTCGTCGCCGCCCAGCGCGAGCTGACCGGCTACTACGCCAAGGGACTCGAATCCGTGAGCGCCAAGTCGACCGCCGCCGTCGAGGCGCTCGTTCAGGTGGCCGCGACCGGAGTCGAACGCCTGGCCGGCCGCGTCCAGAGCCTCGAGGCGGTGCTGCGCCCGCTGCCGCTGAACAGCGCGATCGTGATCGCCCAGCCCTTTGCCGAGGCGAGCCGCGAAGTGGCGGGCTACGTGGCCCAGCGCACCGCGCAGGCGGTGTCGCGAATCGAAGGCGCCGCCGTCGAAGTCGAGACCGCGGTGGCCAAGCGCAGCCCGGCCGCGCGCAAGACGACACGCCGCCGCTGATCCCCGGCAGCGCCCTGCCCCGCAGCGAGGATGCCATGACCAAGCCGACGCGAGCCTCGACCAGGCCGCAGCCCAAGGCCGCGCCACCCCGCCCCGAACCGGCGCCGGAGGGCGGCGCCGGCCAACGCGCGCTGCGCGCGGCCGGCCAGTTGCTGGACGCGCAGAAGTCGCTGCTGAACAAGGGCTTGCGCGCGCTCACGCCGCTGCCCGCCTTCGAGGACGTGTTCGACCAGCGGGTCGCGGCCGCCTTGAAGCGGCTGGGCTTGCCGGACCCGCAGGAGCTCGCGCGCCTTCGAGAGCAGGTGCAGGACCTGCAGCGCCGGGTCGACGCCCTCGCGCCCAAGCCGCGAGGACGCCCACCGCGCTGATCCGTGAAGACACGCGATCGCATCCTCGAGACCGCCCGCCTGCTGTTCAACGAAGAGGGCCTGGCGCAGGTTTCGACCAATCGCGTCGCCGCCGAACTGGACATCAGCCCCGGCAACCTGCACTACCACTTCAAGCGCAAGGAAGACCTCGTCGCGTGGCTGCTGCGGCGCTTCGCCGAGACGCTGCGGCCCTTCGGCGATGCGCATCGCTCGGTCGAGGCGCTGGACGACCTCTGGGTGAGCATGCACCTGGCGCTCGAGGCGGTCGACCACTACCGCTTCCTGTTGCGCGACGTCGACTATCTGCTGCGCGAATTCCCGGCCCTGTTGCGGCCGATGCGCGAGCTGACCGCGCAGCGCGTGACGACGATGCGTTCGGTCCTCTCCAAGCTGCTCGACACCGGCGTGATTGCCGCGACCGACGAGCAGCTCGACACGCTGGCCCTGCACACCATCCTGGCGAGCACGGCCTGGCATTCTTTCGAGAACCTGCTGCCGCCGCCGCAGCCGCCCGCGCCGAGCGGGATCCACGCCGCCGCCTACCACCTGCTGGTGCTGCTGTCGCCCTATGTGGACGAAGAGTCGCGGCACTACCTCGCCTACCTGCGCAGCCGCTACGCCAAGTGACGGCGCGCCGCGCCGATCAGGCGGCCGGCACCGACTGCGGCCCGGGTGCGCTCGGGCCTGCATTCGCCGGAGCTGCAACCCCCTCAGCCATTGCCGCATCCCGGCGCGTGCGCGCAGGGGCGCAGGAAGCAGGCCGAGGTGACGCCGGACAGGCCGGCGCCGGGTCAGTCTTCCAGGGCGCGGTTGCGGCTCTCCGGAATCGCGAGCATGGCCAGCGCCGTGACGACGCTGGCGCCGACGACGTACCAGGCGGGCGCAACCGGGTTGCCGGTGGCGCCGATGAGCCAGGTGATGAGGAACTGGGTCGTGCCGCCGAACAGCGCGACGCCGATGGCATACGCGATCGCCATGCCCGTGGCGCGGATGCCGCGCGGCAGCAGTTCGGGAATCGCCACCAGCGACGCAGCCCCGCTGACCGCGGTGAGCGCGGCCAGGAACCCCGAGACCACGAGCAGGACGAGGCCGGTCGGATGCGCCACGAGCAGCAGGAAAGCTGGCACCGTGAGCAAGGCCGCTGCCACCCGCGGCCAGAACATCGTCATGCGGCGCCCGTAGCGGTCGCACAGCCAGCCGCCGAGCACCGAGAAGACGAGGGTGCAGAGCCCGCCGACGACGGTCGCTCCCATGGCCAGGCTGGGCGCCATCTTCAGCGTCACGATCGCGTAGGTGGTCATGTAGTTGCCGACATAGGTCGAGACCGTGCCGCCGATGACGAGCAGCACCGCCAGCACGAGCAGGCCGCGCTGGCGCTTGAGGCCGACCACGCCGCTGCGCGAGGCGTCGACGGTCTCCGGATGCAGCGTCTCGGGCATGGAGCGGCGCAGGTAGAGCGCCACCGGAAGCAGCAGGATGCCGACGACGAAGGGCACGCGCCAGCCCCAGGCGAGCATGTCCGCCGGGGACAGCGCGGCGGACAGGCCCATGCCCAGCAGGCCCGCGACGAGGACGCCGGCGCCCTGGGCCGCGAGCAGCCAGCTGCCGTAGAGCCCGCGCTCGCTGCTCGGCGCGGCCTCGATCAGGAACGCGGCCGACGGCCCGACCTCGCCGCCGAGGGCGAGCCCCTGGACCAGGCGGCAGGCGACGACGATGATCGGCGCGGCCACCCCGATGCTCGCGAACGAGGGCGTCAGCGCCAGGCCCAGCGTGCCGATGGTGATGAGCGCGATCGTCAGCAGCAGCGCCGCGCGGCGGCCGGCGCGGTCGGCAAAGGCGCCGATGACGACGCCGCCCAGGGGCCGGGCGACGAAGCCCACGCCGAAGACGGCCAGCGACAGGAGCAGGCTGCCCAGCGGGGTCGACGCCGGAAAGAAGGTCCGTCCGATGTAGACGGCGAAGAACGCATAGGCGACGAAGTCGTAGAACTCGAGTGCGTTGCCGGCGACCGTGGCGGCCACCACGCGCCTGGAGATGGCGGCCGCGCGCGCCGCGCCGGGACGCGGCGGCTCGATCGGGCGCCCGGGCGCGGCGGACAAGGCAGGGGATGCAGACAGGTTCATGGCGGTTCTCTTTCGGCGGGACCAGGCCCGGGTGCTGCGAAGACGGGGCTGGACGCGACGACCGCAGCAGCCGTTGCGACGCGGGAGACGGGGGATGAATCAGTCGGTCAGGAAGCGTTCGGCGAGCAGGGTCCAGTAGGCGGCGCCGACGGCGATGTTGTCGTCGTTGAAGTCGTAGCCCGGGTTGTGGACCATGCAGGCAC
The DNA here is from genome assembly GCA_028868875.1 of Burkholderiales bacterium. Lineage (GTDB taxonomy): Bacteria > Pseudomonadota > Gammaproteobacteria > Burkholderiales > Burkholderiaceae_C > Rubrivivax. The sequence goes on from JAGWTS010000274.1 coordinate 6,357, forward strand.
CGGCGCTGTCGCCGTCGCCGTTTCCGATCAGCAGGTAGCTGCCCGGAACGCGCTCGAGCATGAAGGCGAAGTCCTCGCTGCCCGACAGCGCCGGGCCCTGGAGCGTGACGCCCGCGGCGCCGCGCAGCGCCAGGCCGACCTCGCGCGCGAACGCGGTCTGCTCGGGCGTGTTGACGAGCACCGAGTAGCCGGCGCGCCATTCGACCTGCGAGCGCACGCCGAAGCTCTCGGCCTGCGCCGCCACCAGGGCCTTGATGCGGCGCTCGAGCGTCGTGCGCACCTCGCGGTCGAGCGCGCGCACGCTGATCTCGAGCCTCGCCTCGGCCGGGATCACGTTGTTCGCCTTGCCCGCATGCAGGGCGCCGACGGTGACCACGGCCATGGCCTGCGGGTCGACGTTGCGCGAGACGATGGTCTGCAGCGCCATCACGATGCTCGCCGCGGCGACGACCGGATCGGTGGCCCGGTGCGGCATCGCGCCGTGGCCGCCCACCCCCGTCAAGGTGATGCTGGCGTAGTCGCTCGACGCCATCGCCGCGCCTTCGCGGAACACGAGCTGGCCCTGGGCCACGCCGGGCATGTTGTGCATCGCGAAGACGGCATCGCAGGGGTAGCGCTCGAACAGCCCGTCCTCGATCATGCGCAGCGCGCCGCCGCCGCCTTCCTCGGCCGGCTGGAAGATGAGCTGCAGCGTGCCGCTGAAGCGCCCTTCCTCGGCCAGGCGGCGCGCCGCCGCCAGCAGCATCGCGGTGTGGCCGTCGTGGCCGCAGGCGTGCATCACGCCAGGGCGGCGGCTGGCCCAGGAAGCGCCGCTGGCCTCGGCGATGGGCAGCGCATCCATGTCGGCGCGCAGCCCCAGGCGCTTGCGGCCGCTGCCGCGCACGAGCTGGCCGACGACCCCGGTGCCGCCGATGCCGCGCTCGACTGCATAACCCCAGGCTTCGAGCCGGGCGGCCACCAGGGCCGATGTGCGCTGCTCTTCGAAAGCGAGCTCGGGCTCGCTGTGGAGGTCGCGGCGCAGGCGGATGAATTCGCCGATCTGCGGGTTCAGCACCTGCCTCAAGTAAGGGGCGGCGACCGCCTCGTCTTCGGCGGATCCGGTGGCGCTCGGGGGGCTCTGGTACATCGGGGGACTCCTGCCGCGCCGGCTCGACGGAGGCGGCGCATGGGGGCAATGTAGGGGCCGCCAGACACAACGTCCAATGCATTGTTGAATCGAATATGATGAGTCCAATGTATTACTGATACGGGTTTGCCCGATGACGCTGGTCCAGCTCAGGCACCTGATCTCGCTCGCCCAGAGCGGCTCGTTCACGCGCTCGGCGCAGGCCTTGTTCCTGACCCAGCCCGCGCTCAGCCGCAGCATCCGCGCGCTGGAAGACGAGCTCGGCCAGCCGCTGTTCGACCGCGTCGGCCGGCGCAGCGTGCTCACGCCCTTCGGTGTCGAGGTGCTGCAACGCGCGCGCCCTCTCGTCTTCGATGCCGACGAACTCGCCGCCAGCGGGCGCCGGATGGAGGAAGGCCGCGCCGGCACGGTGCGCATCGGCATGGGTTCCGGGCCCGGCGCGATGCTGATGACGCCGCTGCTGAAGACGATGGCGCAGTCGCACCCCACGGTCCACGTCGAGATCGCGCGCGGCCACACCGACGTGCTCACCCGCGCCCTGCGCGAGCGCGAGCTCGACGCCCTGGTCGTGGATGCGCGCTCGCTGTCGCCGGCGCCGGACCTGCGCGTGGCCAACCTCGTCGAGATGCGCGGCGCCTTCATGGTGCGGCAGGACCATCCGCTCACGCGCTGGAAAGGCGCCCTGCGCTTCGACGCGCTGCGCCAGTTCCCGATCGCCTCGACCCCGCTCAGCGACGAGGTGGCGCGCGCGCTGGTCGAGCGCTACGGGCCGGCCGCCCATCCTTCGGACTGCGTGACGCTGCGCTGCGAGGAGATCTCGAGCCTCGTCGACGTCGTGCGCGGCAGCGATGCGGTGCTGATCGCGATTCGCGCCGCCGCGCCCGAACTGGCGGAACTGGCGCTCCAGCCCGTGATGAACGCGACCGCGCGCTTCGGCATCGTCACCCTCGCCCGCCGCGCCGAGCCGCCGGG
>JAGWTS010000010.1 GCA_028868875.1 Burkholderiales bacterium
GCACGCCGAAGGCCCCGCCGGCGCCGCGGATGGTCGTCACCGCCCCGCTGCGAACGTCGTGCGCCCGCAGCGCGGGAGAGCTCGGCGGGTGGCCCGCGCGCGCATAGTCGTCGACGACGAGGGCTTCGGGGGCATCGGCCGTGAGCAGATCCGCGTGTTCTTCCTGCTCGTCGTAGACGTGGTCGCCGGTCCAGGGGGCGCTCCAGCCGACGCCGGCGGCGAGGCGGAGCGTGCCGGGCGCCTCGCCCCGGACGAGCAGCCGGCCGAGTTCGGCATCGAGCCCGGCGCAGGCCGTGGCCTCGGCTTCGGCGAACAGGGCGCCGGGGTCGGGGTTGGCGAGCGCGAACTGGCCGAAGCTCGCGACGAGGCCCTGGCGCGCGGCCTGGCGGTGAATCGCCTCTTCGGCCCGCACTTCGTCGCCCACGTCGCGCAGCAGGCCGACCATTCGCTTGTCTTCGGTGTCGTGGACGTCGGCCGTGATTTCGAGGTTGCGCGTCGCACCGCCGGGCGTGACGAAGCGGCAGCGCGCGCGAACGGATCCGCCTTCGGCCAACGCCTGCTCGATGGCGCCCTGGACCCGCGCGACGTCGCCCGGGTGGATGGCGTTGCGCAGGCTTTGCGGGTCGAGTTCCGCGACCGCGCCCGGGGCGAGGCCGAGCAGGCTTGCCGCACGCGCATCGAACTGGACCCGGTGCTCGGCCAGCAGCCAGTCGAAGACGCCGAGGTTTGCGGCATCGGCGGCCAGGTCCCAGCGCCGGCTGCTGATTTCGAGGGCGGCCTCGACCTCGCGCTGGGCCCGGTTCGAGCGGACGGCATAGAGCACCAGCAAGCTGCTCAGCCCCGCCGCCAGGACGAGGTTCACGACGATGAGCAAGGCCACGGTCTGGCGTGAGGCCGCGCCCAGCTGCTCGGAAAAGCGTTGCTCGAGCTGCGTGAGGCGCGCGTCCAGCACAAGGGCGTGGGCGCGCAGCTCGGCGACCTGGCTCGGCGGCGCATCGGCCGCGAGCGATCGCGCCTGCGCCATGAGTGCGGAGAGCTCCTCGATGCTGGTGTCGGCCTGGGCCCAGGTGGCCACCGCCTCGGCCATCAGCGGCGTGTCGTGGCCCCAGCGGTAGAGGCGGCTCATGCCCGGGATGTCGTCGCGCGGCACGCCGCCCTGGGTGAAGCCGCGGGCAACGATGACCGGATCGGCGTGCCGGCGGTCGAGCTCCTCGCGCGCGCTGCGGTCGCCCCGGGTCACGGCGATGGCGTCGAGAAAGGCCTGGTGGTCCGCCTCGGCATGCGTCACGAGGTAGGCGCGCAGGTGCAGAACCGCATTGCGCTGCGCCTTCGACCACAGGCTTTCGCCGCCGACGAAGGCGCGCGCCGAGGACACGAGGTCCAGGCTGACCATTCCGAGCAAGGCCTGCACGAACACCGCGAAGACGAACAGGCCAATGATCAGGCGCTGGCTGCGCCAGCGGGAGTGCGCGGCACTCGTGCCATGCGCGCTCAAGATGGAGCGACTCCCGCTGCCCTGGTGCCGGGCGGCCGGATGGCGGACGCCAGTCGCGTCGCGATCTCGATCTTCGGGCCCGGGCCGCCCCGGGTACTGCTGGAACCGCGCACGACCTGCCTGCTCTGGACTGCTCCGGACAAGGAATTTAAAGCATGGCGCCCCTTTGTGCGCGTGCAGATTGGGCAGGGCGCCCCCCTCCGTCACGCCGGTGCCGGGCGCGATCTGCCTCTTCGGCCTGGTCGTGCGCGGGTTCCTGCCCGAAACTCGCGCCATCGCCCTTCCTCTGAGAGACAGCTTCATGAACACCCCCACCCCTGCCATGGCCCTGCAGGGCGTCAAGGTGGTCGAGATCGGCACCTTGATCGCCGGCCCCTATGCCGCGAGCCTGCTGGCGCAATTCGGCGCCGAGGTCGTCAAGATCGAATCGCCCGAGGGCGGCGACCCGCTGCGCAGCTGGCGCAAGCTGCACGAGGGCACCTCGCTGTGGTGGTACTCGCAAAGCCGCAACAAGAAGTCGGTGACGCTGAACCTGAAGGACCCGCGCGGCCAGCAGATCGTGCGCGACCTGGTCGCGGGCGCCGACATCGTGATCGAGAACTTCCGCCCCGGCACGCTCGAGCAATGGGGGCTGGGCTGGGAGGACCTGTCGCGCATCAACCCGAAGCTGATCATGGTGCGGGTCTCGGGCTACGGCCAGACCGGGCCCTACAAGGACCGCCCGGGTTTCGCGGCGATCGCCGAATCGATGGGCGGGCTGCGCTACGTGGCCGGCCACCCGGACCGGCCACCGGTGCGGGTGGGGGTGAGCCTCGGCGACACCCTGGCCTCGCTCTACGGCGTGATGGGCGCGCTGCTGGCGCTGCACCACCTGAAGGCCAACGGCGGCACCGGCCAGTACATCGACGTCGCCTTGTACGAGGCGGTGTTCGGGGTGATGGAAAGCCTGATCCCGGAGTTCTCGGCCTTCGGCCATGTGCGCGAACGCAGCGGCGCGGCGCTGCCCGGCATCGTGCCGTCGAACACCTACCTGTGCCGCGACGGCGCCTACGTGATCATCGCCGGCAATGCCGACGGCATCTACAAGCGCCTGATGCGCGCGATCGGCCGCGCCGAGCTCGCCGACGATCCGCGCCTGGCGCACAACGACGGCCGCGCCCGCCACACCGAACTGATCGACGGCGCGATCGGCGCCTGGACCCGGCAGCGCGGGCTGGCCGAGGTGCTGGCGACGCTCGAAGCCGCCGAGGTGCCCAGCGGCCGCATCTACACCGCCGCCGACATCCACGCCGACCCGCATTACCGGGCGCGCGAGATGATCGAGTCGCACGCCTTGCCCGACGGCAAGGCGCTGGACTTTCCCGCCGCCGTGCCCAGGCTCTCGGCCACGCCGGGCCGGACCCGATGGCTGGGCCCGGCCCTGGGCGAGCACACTCGCGAGCTGCTGGCCTCGATCGGCATCGACGAAGCCGGCTATGCCGAGCTGAAGGCGCAGGGCGTGGTCTGATCCAGCGCGCCCGGCGATCTGTCCACCACCACGAACGGCAGGCGCGTCCCGATCCGGGCGGGCGCCGGCCCGGGAGACCGCATGAACCCGACCGATTTCGACACCTACCGCCGCGAGCGCCTGGCCGAGGGTTTCGACGAAGTGGCCGAGCGCGTCTGGGCGCCGGACACGATCGTCGAGGTCCACACCCATCCCTTCGCCGTCGAGGCCCGGGTGGTGCAGGGCGAGATGTGGCTGACGGTCGGCGCCGCGACCCGCCACCTGCTGCCCGGCGACCGCTTCGAGCTCGCGCGCGCGCAGCCGCATGCGGAGCGCTATGGCCCGGCCGGCGCCACCTACTGGGCGGCGCGCCGGCACGGCTGAATCAGGCCGCCGGTTGCGCCGGCGCCAGCCGCACCTGGATGCCGAGCTCGTCCTCGCGGATCTTCATCAAGGCCGCGGTGTCGCGCTCGGCGTAGCCCAGCTTGGCCGCGCGCTCGAGCGACTCCTGCGCCGCGCGGCCGACGAGGGCGTCGAAGCCGTAGGCCCGGGCGAGCTCCACCGCCAGGCGCACGTCCTTGCCGGCGAGCTTGACCATGAAGCCGGGGCTGTCGTCGCCGATGAAGGCCTTCTTGGGCATCGCGACGTAGAGCTGGTGGTTGAAGGCCATCGTGGTCTTCATCACCTCCATCATGAGCTCGAGCTTCAGCCCGGCCTTGATGCCGATCGCCAGCACTTCGGTGTCGGCGACCATGATCGTGGTCGCGAGCAGGTTGTTGGTGATCTTCATCGCGTGGCCCATGCCGGGGCCGCCGCAGAGGAAGGTGTCGGTGCCCATGCATTTGAGCACCGGCATCGCGCGCTCGATGTCGGCGGACTCGCCGCCGACCATCAGCGTCAGGGTGCCGCTCACGGCGTGCTCGCTCGTCTTGCCCACGGGCGAGTCGACCATCGCGATGCCGAGTTCCTTCAAGGCGCGGCCGACGCGCTGCGAGGTCACGGGGTCGATGGTGCTCATGTCGATCACCATGCCGCCCCGGGCCAGGCCGGCGGCGACGCCGTTCTCGCCCAGCACCACCTGCTCGACATGCTGCGGCTCGGGCAGCATGGTGACGACGATCTCGCTCGCGGCGCCCACTTCCCTGGGGCTCGTGGTCGCCCGGGCGCCGGCGGCGACGAGGCGCGCGATGGCCTCCGGGCTGCGGTCGTAGACGGTGAGCTGGTGCCCCCCCTTCAGGATGTTCAGGGCCATGGGGCCCCCCATCACGCCGAGACCGATGAATCCGACTTTCATGTTCACTCCGGGTTGATTGAAGAAGCGGGGCCGTGCCGGGTCAGCTCGGGTTGGCCCATTGGTCGATGTTCCACACCGGCAGGCCGCGCAGGTCGGCGACGTCGGTGCGGACGAATTCGCTCGCCGCCGGCTTGGCTCCGAGCTTCAGGTAGGCCTGCTTGACGAGCGGCGCCGCGTGCTTGAAGCGATCGCGCACCGTCTCCCAGTCCAGCGGCTTGTCGATCTGCTTGTTGTCGGCCATGTAGCGCGAGGACTCCAGGATCGCGAGCGCGTCCTTCTCGGTCGGCCAGGACCAGCCGCGGGAGAACAGCACGTCGTCCTTGACCACCTTGGCGCCGGCGACGGCGTCGAGCTTCCAGTACTCCTTGACGAGCTGCGAGACCGCGCCCGGGTCCATCGCCGAGAGCGCGACCACGGCTTGCTGCTGCGCGACGATGAAAGCCTCGACCGCCTGCGGCTGCTCGTCGATGAGGGCGTTGCGGCCGATCCAGAACGAGCGGTGCAGGTAGTAGCCGTCGGGATAGAAGGGCGACTTCTTCACCGAGGGCAGGAGGTGGCCGGCGCCCTGGCCGGCCGGGCCTTCGTAATAGTCCTCGGTGTAGCCGAAGCTGTTCATGATGGCCACCGTGCCATGGGCCTGCGCCGCGTAATAGGCGGGCGAGATCGTGCAGGTGGCGTCGACGCCGATCGGCACCGAGGCCGCCTGCGCGTGCGTGGGCATGTTGATGTACTTGATGCCGGCCTCCTTGAGCGGGTCCTTCACGCCGAGCTCGTACTTGAGCATCTGCGTCAAGGCGCTCTGCGGGTCGCCGCCGAGCGAGACGCCGATGGTCTTGCCGCGCAGGTCCTGCGCGTTGCGGATCGGCGAGCCCTTGCGCGTCGTGATCAGGAAGCGCAGATGGCCTTCGCCGACGACGAGCGGGCTGATCGGCAGGCCGCTGGCGATGCCGCGGATGATGGGCGTGTTGCCCCACATGCCGATGTCCAGGTTGTTGCCGACCATGGCCTCGACCATCGGCAGCGCGGTCGGGTAGTCGCGCCAGTCGATCGTGAGGTCGTAGCCGGATTCGGCGGCGCGCTTTTCCAGCAGCTTGTTCTGGATCATGTACTGCGTCACCGGCGAATTGCCGGCGGCCCAGGGGATGCGGCCGATCGAGAGCTTGAGCGGCTTGCGGCCCTGGGCGCGCGCGAGGCCGGGCAGGGCGAGGGCGGCGGCAGCGCCCAGGCTGCCCGCGATGAGCTGGCGGCGCGTGGGCTGCGGGAGGGGGCGGCGGGTTTCGGTCATGGCAAGTCCTTCTCGGGAGGGGGTTCTCGGGTCAGGCGGGAACGGCCGGGGCCGCCGCGGTCGTGGAGCCGCCGATGGCGCGATAGGCCTCGTCGCGGATCAGGCGCCAGATGGCTTCGACCAGGTGGCCGAAGCGCAGGTCGCCGCGCACCGCCTCGTCGCGCGGACGCGGCAGGTCGACAGGGAGCACCTCGCGCACGCGGCCCGGGTGGCTGCTCATCACGACGACGCGGTCGGCCAGGAAGACGGCCTCCTCGATGTCGTGGGTGATGAAGACGGCGGTCTTGCGCTCGGCCTGCGGCGCGGTCTCGCCCCAGATGCGAAGCAGCTCGACCTGCAGGATCAGCCGCGTCTGCGCATCGAGCGCGCCCAGCGGCTCGTCCAGCAGCAGCACGTCCGGCCCGTTGGCCAGCAGCCGCGCCAGCGCGACGCGCTGGCGCATGCCGCCGGAGAGCTGGTGCGGGTATTTCTTCTCCGAGCCCTCGAGGCCGACGAGCTCGATGAAATGGCGGATCCGCTGTTCGCGCTGCGCGGCGCTCAGCGCCTTGCCCGGCGTGCCGTGGCGCAGGCCGAAGCCGACGTTGTCGGCCACGCTCTGCCACGGCATCAAGGCGTAGTCCTGGAACATCACGCCGCGGTCGGCGCCGGGGCCGGTGATCGCCACGCCGTCCTTCTCGAGCGTGCCGCTGCTCGCGCTGTCGAGGCCGGCGATGAGGTTGAGCACCGTCGACTTGCCGCAGCCCGAGGGCCCGACGATGCAGACGAACTCGCCGCTCTCGATGTCCAGCGTCACGTTGGCCACGGCCAGCGTGCGCGCACCGGTGCGCGGGGCGATGAAATGCTTGGAAACGTCGCGCAGACGCAGCTTGGGCACGGCAGGGCTCATCGGTCAGGTCCTCCAGGGCATGAGGCGCGACTCCAGCGAACGGAAGACGCGGTCGATCAGCAGGGCGACGACACCGACCGCCACCATGCAGACGACGATGGCGTTGAGGTCGATGCTGTAGGAATAGAAGACGAACATCATCTGGCCGATGCCGCCCGAATTGCCGCCGCCGGACTTGGCGCCGACCGCGAGTTCGGCGGCGATGATGGCGGTCCAGGCCACGCCCATCGCGAGCCGCGCGCCGAGCAGGATGCCCGGCAGGGCGCCGGGCAGGATCACCGAGACGAGGATGCGCAGGCGCGGCACGCCCATCGTGCGCGCCGCGTCGACGAGCTTGCGGTCGACCCGGCTCACGCCGTGCACGGTGTTGATCAGGAGCGGGAAGAAGGCGGCATAGGCGACGATGGCCAGCGCCGTCGGCGTGCCGGTGCCGAACCAGAGGATGGCGATCGGCAGCAAGGCCATCGGCGCGATCGGGCGGAAGCTCTCGATGATCGGGTCGAGGTTGTGGCGCAGCGCCCGGCTCGTGCCCATCCAGGCCCCCAGCGTCAGCGCCAGCACGAGCGCGATGGCAAAGCCCGCGAGCACGCGCCCCAGGCTTTGCAGCAGCGCCAGCGGCAGGTCGCCGCTGCGGGTCAGGGTGACGAAGGCCCGGGCCACCTTCAAGGGCATCGGCGCCGGCGAGTCGGGCGCCAGCGTCTGCGCCCAGGCCTGCCAGAGCAGCACCAACAGCAGCGGCAGGGCCAGCATGCGGCCGCAGGCGGCCCAGCGCGAGGGGCCGGCGATCGCTGCCGGGGCGGGTGCGGCGGGAGCCGTGGCGGCGGCTTGCGGGGCGGCGATCTTGCTCATGGTGCCGGCGCGGTTCATGCCAGTTCCATGCCGTCGGCCCAGGGCGTGAGCCAGCCTTGCAGGGCGCGCAGCAGCGCATCGCACAGATAGCCGACGACGCCGATCACGGCGATGAAGGCGAAGACCTTGGGCGTCATCAGCAGCTCCCGGTTCCATTCGATCGCGAAACCCAGCCCGCTCGGGGCGCCGATCAGCTCGGCGGCGACGATCGCCGACCAGGCGCCGGCAAAGGCCAGCCGCAGCCCGACCATCACCGTCGGCAGCGCCGCGGGCACGACGACGTGGCGCAGCATCGCGCCGCGGCCCACGCCCATCGTGCGCGCCGCAGCCACGAGCTTGGGGTCGACCTGGCGCACCCCGGCGACGGTGTTGAGCAGGATCGGGAAGAAGGCGACGTAGACCATGATGAACACCGGCAGCGTGTCGCCGATGCCGAAGATGAAGAGCGCGAGCGGAATCCAGGCGATGCCCGAGATCGGCCGCAGCAGCTCGACCAGCGGGTCGACGTAGGCGTCCAGGCGCTTGCTCAGCCCCATCGCGAAGCCCAGCGGCACCGCGAGCACGATCGCGACGACGAGCGCGATGCCCAGGCGCGCGCTGCTGATCGCGGCGTGCTGCAGCAGCTCGCCGCTGGCCGCCAGGCGCCACAAGGCCGCGGCCACCGCGAGCGGCGAAGGCAGCTGCAGCGGGCTCGCCTTCCAGGCCGCCAGCGCCGCCCACAGCAGCACGAACAGCACGAAGGACCGCACGGCGATGAAGGCGCGCGCCCGGCCCAGGCGCTGCCAGGCGGGCACGGCGATCGAGGGGGCGGCGGCGGTGCTCATGGCGCGGGCTCCCGGCCTTCAGCGCGTGACGGCGAGAAAGCCGCCGTCGACGTACAGCGTGTGGCCGTTGATGTAGGCGCCGGCGTCCGAGGCCAGCAGCAGCGCGGCGCCGCACAAGTCCTCGGGCTTGCCCCAGCGCCGCGCGGGCGTCCAGCCGGCGACGAAGTCGTGGAACTCCTTCTGCCCGGCCTGGCTGAACGGGGTCTCGGTATAGCCGGGGGCGAGGGCGTTGGCGGTGACGCCGGTGCCGCCGAGGTCGGCGGCCAGCGCCCGCGTGAAGGCCGAGACCGCGCCCTTGGCCGCGACATAGGCGGTGAGCAGCGGGCGCGCCACGTGGTTCATGATCGAGCCGACGTTGATGATGCGCCCCGAGCCCTGCTCGACCATGTGGCGCGCCGCCTGCTGCGCGAGCAGGAAGCTCGCGGTGAGGTCGGTGTCGATGACGCGCTTCCAGTCTTCCAGCGACAGCTCGAGCACATGCTGGCGCACGATGACGCCGGCATTGGCCACGGCCACGTCGAGGCGGCCGCAGCGCTGCACGGTGTCGCGCACGGCGGCAGCCACCGCGGCCTCGTCGGTGACGTCGAAGGTGAGCGAATGGGCATCGGCGCCGGCATCGCGGAACTGCGCGGCGCGCTCGTGCACCGCCTCATTGCGGTCGGCGAGCACGAGGCGGGCGCCGGCGGCGGCAAAGGCCTTGGCCAGGCCGAGCGCGATGCCGCCGGCGGCGCCGGTGAGCAGCACCACGCGGCCTTCGAGCGAGAAGAGGCGTTGCGGGGCCTGGTCGTTGAACAGATGCGCTGGAGTGCCCATGGCGTTCGGGTGGCTGGAGCTTCGATGCGGCGGGATCCTAGGACCGCGGCCTGCGGCCCGGGAATCGGAACTTGGGCAATGCCGGGTTCGCGCCTTGCGAAGCCCGGGATATCCCATGGACTTCGGATTCGTCGAAGCCCCGATTGCCGCGAAACGGATTCCCGCCGCGTTGCGCGTCGCTCTAGCATCGCCGCCCATGCCCGCTACAGCGCCCTTGACCCGGGTCGGCGACCAGACCGACATCCTCGGCGAATCCCCGTTGTGGGACGAGCGCGCGCAGGCGCTTTACTGGATCGACATCCGGCGCCCCGCGCTGCGCCGGATGAACGGCGCCGACGGCCGCATCGAGACCTGGACCCTGCCCGCGCTCGTCGGCTCGATCGCGCTGGCCGAAGACGGCCGCCTGCTCGTCGCGATGGGCGACGAGGTGACGCTGTTCGAGCCCGCGAGCGGGCGCTTCGAGACCCTGGCGCGGCTGCCGCGGCGCATCGAGGGCCAGCGCTTCAACGACGGCCGCTGCGACCGCCAGGGCCGCTTCTTCGTCGGCACCATGCACAACCTCACGCGCGCCCCCGAAGGCGTGCTCTACCGGCTCGAAGGCCGCGGCCCGCTGGTGCCGGTGCTGCAAGGCCTGTGCATCCCGAACAGCCTGTCGTGGAGCCCGGACGGCCGCACGATGTACTTCGCCGACTCGCTGCGCCACGCGATCGAGGCCTTCGACTACGACCCCGTGCGCGGCACGCCGGGCGCGCGCCGCGGCTTCGCCACGACCGAGCCTCCGGGCTTTCCCGACGGCGCCATCGTCGACGCCGAAGGCGGCCTGTGGAGCGCGCAGTTCAAGGCCTCGCGCGTGGTGCGCTACGGCGCCGACGGCCGCGTCGATCGCGTCATCCCGATGCCGGTGGACAAGCCGACCGCCCTCGCCTTCGGCGGCGCGAACCTCGAGCGCCTCTACATCACGAGCGCGAGCCAGCAGATGTCGGCCGAGGAACTCGCCGCCCAGCCGCTCGCGGGCGCCTTGTTCGTGATGGACCCCGGTGTGCGCGGCCTGCCCGAGCCGCGCTTTGTTCTCTGACCCAGCCCCTACCCGAGCAGCCGCCATGCAGCCCAGCCCCCCCGTCACCATCGCTTCGGTCGAGGCCTTTGCCTACCGCGTGCCGATCCAGCAGCCGATCAAGGTTTCGTTCGGCACCTTCCGCGATCGCCCGGTCGTGCTCGTGCGCGTCGTCGACAGCGAAGGCGCCGTCGGCTGGGGCGAAGCCTGGTGCAACTGGCCCTCGGTCGGTGCCGAGCACCGCGCGCGCCTCGTCAACGACTTCGCCGAGCGCCTCGTCGGCCGGACCTTCGAAGCGCCGCAGCAGGCCTTTCATCTGCTGACCCGGCAGCTCGAGGTGCTGGTGCTGCAGACGCTCGAAGTCGGGCCCATCGCCCAGGCCGTGGCGGGCATCGACATCGCTCTGTGGGACCTCTTCGCACGCAAGGCCGGACAGCCGCTGAACCGCTTCCTGGGCGGCGGCGCGGTCGATTCGGTGCCGGTCTACGTCACCGGCATCAACCCCGACAGTCCCGAAGCCTTCGCCGCCGCCAGGCGCGCCGAAGGCCACCGCGCCTTCAAGCTCAAGACCGGCTTCGGCCATGCGCTGGACCTGCGCAACCTGCGTGCGATGCGCGCGGCGATCGGCCCCGACGACGAACTGTCCTGCGACGCCAACCAGGTGCTGGACGTCGACCAGGCGATCGCCTTTTGCCGCGACGTGGCGCCGCTGAATCTCGCCTGGTTCGAGGAGCCGATCCGCGTCGACGCGCCAGTCGAAGCCTGGCGCCGCCTCGCCGCCGCCTCGACGACGCCGCTGGCCGGCGGCGAGAACCTGCAGGGGGCGCAGTTCGACGCGGCCTGCGCCGATGACGTGCTGCGCGTCATCCAGCCCGACGTCACGAAATGGGGCGGCATCACCGGCAGCCTGCACATCGCGCGCGCTGCGGTCGCCGCCGGCAAGCGCTATTGCCCGCATTACTTCGGCGGTGGGGTGTCGCTGCTGGCTTCGCTGCATGTGCTCGCTGCCGCCGGCGGCAGCGGCCTGCTCGAATTCGACTGCCACCCCAATCCGGGTCGCGAAGCCGTGCTCGGCGATCTGCTGCCGGTGAGCGAGGGCCGTGTGCCGGTGCCCGGCGGCCCAGGCCTGGGCGCGCTGCCCAACCTGGCCGCGCTGCGCCGCTACCGCACCTGGCCGCTGTAGCCTTCCCGAAAAAAGAAGCTTCGAAGCCCCTTCGGCCCCCAGGGGGCGATGCCAGCGGCCGCGCCGGTTGCGTGGCGCCCCCTGTTCGTTCGGCGGCGCGCCGTGGCCGCAGCCGGCATGGAGACTCGAGATGACGCGCGCCATTGCGGCTTCGATCGATTCGCTGCGAATCGGCTTCATCGGCGCCGGCCGCCTGGGCCAGGCCCTGGCCTGGAGCCTGGCCGCGCAAGGGCTGAAGGTGGTGGCCGCGGCGAGCCAGCGCCGCACGAGCGCGCAGGCGCTGGCGGCGCCGATCCCGGGCTGCCGCGTCGACGCGGCGCAGACCCTGGTCGATGACTGCGATCTCGTTTTCTTGACGACTCCGGATGCCGCGCTCGAGCCCAGCGTCGCCGCCTTGCGCTGGCGCGCGGGCGTCGCCGTCGTCCATTGCAGCGGCGTCACCGAAGTGGCGGCGCTGGCGAGCGCCGCGGCCGCGGGCGCGCAGGTCGGTGGTTTTCATCCGATGCAGACCTTCGGCGACCCCGCGGTGGCGGCGCGCTCGCTGCCCGGTTGCACCATCACGATCGAGGCGGGCGAGCCGCTCGACGCCACGCTGGTGGCGCTGGCCGAGCGCCTGCAATGCCGCACCAACCGCCTGCCGCCGGGCATGCGGGCGCGCTACCACGCGGCGGCCGGCTACACCTCGCAGTTCATCAACGTGTTGTTCGCCGACGCGGAACGGCTTTGGCGCAGCTGGGGTGCGAGCGAGGCGCAGGCGGTCGATGCCCTGCTGCCGCTGGCGCGCGGCACGCTCGCCGCGATCGAAGCGGCCGGGATTGCGCGCGCGATGCCGGGGCCGGTCTCGCGCGGCGACCTGGCTTCGATCGAGAAGCACCTGCAGGCGCTGGTGCCCTTCGGCGACGAGGCCTGCGCCCGCTACCGGATTCTGTGTCGGGCGACGGTGCCGCTGGCGCAGGAGCGCGGCGCCATCGATGCGCAAATCGCGCGCCGATTCGAGGACTTGCTGGCGCAGCCGAGCGTCGCCGACCGCGATCCGTCCGGCCGCTGAGGCGAAACCGTGCGGCGCTGGTCACGCCAGCGCCCGGGGCCTCCTCAGCGGTGCTCCCCCAGGCGTGGCGCCGGTGCGAAGGCCGCGTCGTCCCACTCCGTCTTGTAGGGCGGCGCGGGGATCTCGGCACGCTGGCCGTTGACCGTCATCGGCCGGGTCCGCAACTGCGGGTGGTCGATCAGGTCGTGCACCGAGTTGATGGCGCCGAACGCGGTCTGGGCCTCGGTCAGGCGGGCGATGGCCTGGGCGTGGCTCAGGCGGGCGAAGGCGCACTGGACGGCCTCTTCCAGCGCCTCGCGGTGCTGGACCCGGGCGGCATTGCTGCAAAAGCGCGGATCGCTCGCCATGGCGGCGTCGCCCATCACCACGGTGCAGAAGTTCGCCCACTCGCGTTCGTTCTGGATCGACAGCACGATGGCTCGACCGTCGCTGCAGGTGTAGGCGCCGTAGGGCGCGATGCTGGGGTGCTTCAAGCCGACGCGCTCCGGTGCCTTGCCGCCGTAGCGCGCCTGCAGATAGGGCACCGCCATCAGCTCGGCGGCGGAATCGAACAGCGAGACCTGGACGCCGCTGCCGCGGCCGCTGCGCTCGCGCTGCAGCAGGGCCTGCTGCACGCCGATGAGCGCGTTCATGCCGGCGCTGATGTCGCAGATCGAAACGCCGATGCGGCCCCAGGGTCCGGGCGCGCCGCTGACGGCGACGAGCCCGGCTTCGGCCTGCACGAGCAGGTCGTAGGCCTTCAGATGCTGCAAGGGCCCGGATTCGCCGTAGCCGCTGATGTCGCAGGTGACGAGACGCGGATGGCGCTGGCGCAGGATGCCCGATCCGAAGCCGAGCCGGGCCGCTGCGCCGGGCGCGAGGTTCTGCACGAACACGTCGGCCGTTTCCAGCAGCCCGTGCAGCTCCTGCCTGGCCTCGGGCTGGCGCAGGTCGAGCACCAGCGATTCCTTGCCGCGGTTGATCCAGACGAAGTACGCGGACTCGCCGAAGACCGCGTGGTCGTAGCCGCGCGCGAAGTCGCCCTCCGGGCGCTCGATCTTGATGACGCGGGCGCCGGCGTCGGCCAGTCGGCTGGTGCAGTAGGGCGCTGCCACCGCCTGTTCCAGCGCGACGACGGTGATTCCCTCGAGTGGTTTGCCGGGCATCGTGGGGGACTCGTGGAGGTCGTTGGGGTCGACGCCCATTCTTCGGCCGCACGCCCGCGGCCGTCCATCGGAATCTGTGCAAGCCCGACTTGTGGATTTTCGAACCGGGTGCCGCCGCCTCAGGCCCTGCCGGCTTGCGTCAGGTGCTTCACGAGCAGCGCGAGCGAGGAATTCGCCGGCCGCAGCTGCTTGACGCAGATGAGCATGCGGCGCTCGGCCCATTCGTCGGCCAGCGGCCGCACCACCAGGCCCATCGCGGTGCCCAGCGCCAGGGCCGCCTGCCAGGGCAGCAGCCCCGTGCCCAGGCCGGCCTGCACCATGCGGCACACGGCCTCGAAGCTGCGCACCTGCACGCGCAACTGCAGCGTCTTTTCGGCGATCACGGCCTGCTGGGCGAGCAGGCGCATCATCGACGAGCCCGATTCCAGGGCGATGAGGTCGTCGTCGAGCACGTCCTCGAAGACCACGCTCGGTGCCGCGTCGCGCGCCTGGGCCGAGGCGAGCCGGTGGTCGGCGCGCAGCACCACCGCCAGGCGATCGGTGCGGTAGGGGAGGGTGTCGAGCCCGTCGGTGGCGACGCCCTCGACGACGATGCCGATGTCGCCTTCGGCGGCATTGAGCGAGCGCACGATCTCGTCGCTCCAGCGTTCCAGCACGATGAGTCGCACATCCGGGTTGGCCTGGGCGAAACCGGCGAGGTCGTCGGGCAGCGCCTCGGTGATGACCGAGGTGTTGGCGAGCACGCGCAGCGCCCCCTTGCTGCCGGCCGCGTGGTCGCGCATGTCGGCCTGCATCTGGTTGATCTCGACCAGCAGGGCCTGGGCGTGGGGCAGCAGCGAGGCGCCCGCCGGCGTCAGCTCCACGCCGCGCGGCGAGCGCTCGAACAGCGTCGTCTTGAAGCGGTGTTCCAGCAGCGCCATGCGCCGGCTCGCAGCGGCCAGGCCGATGTTCGAGGCCTCGGCCGCCTTGGTCAGGCTGCGCAATTCGGCGGCCCGCACGAAGAGGGCCAGGGAGTCGATATCGGGCAGCATCGTGGACAGCCAGGGGTGAGCGGCAATGCTACCTGCACGGCGGCCGGCTCAGGCCTCGATCAGCGCGACCGCATAGGGCTCGAGGCGCAGGGTCCGGTCGGCCGTGCCGGCAGCGCGCCAGGCGGGCGCTTCGTCCCGGCTGGCATCGAGCGCCAGCTGGCGGCTTGCGGCGGCCAGCCCCTCGAGCTGCACCTCGGCCGGCTCGGGGCCCAGATTGCCGATCACGACCAGCGGCCGCCCGTCGCGCTGCAGCGCCAGCGCCGCAATCCGCTGCGGCTGCGAAACCTGCACGCTCAGCCGGCGCGCCGGCCGCCCGAGCTGGCGCAGGAGGTGGAACGCGGGATGGCGCGTCACGCCGCCGCCGGACTCGAGGGTCACGATGCCCTGGGCCCCGCGCAGCGACAGCAGGGTGAGCGCCTGCACGCCGTGCTGGGCCAGGCCGACGACATGGCCCAGGGCCCAGGCGGCGCCGAACTGGGCGCGGCTGCGCGGATCGACCGCGGCCAAGGCGATGCGGCGCGTGCCGTCGCTGGGCGGCTGCGCGCCGAGCGGACTGGAGCGCGCGGCGATCGCGCTCGGGCCGATGCGCAGCGGCAGCGCCGGCTCGCGTGCGCGCCAGCTCGCGACCAGGGCCGGCAGGCTGGCGAGGCCGAGCATGACTTCGTCGTCGTCCGCGCCGTGCACGACCGAGGCGGTGGTGAAGCTCGCGAAGTCGACCGCGCCCAGCGCGTCGAGCCGGCTCAGCTGGACGAAGAAATGGGGCGTGCCGCCGCCGACCTCGACCCGCGCCAGCACGCGCCGGGCCGCGTCGATGGTGGCGGGGTCGCTCGGGAAGACGGCGATGGCCGCGGGTGCGACGGCGGCCGCGTCGAGCTCGGCCTGCAGCGCCTGGAGTGCGGCCGTCGCGTCGCCGGCGTCGGGCAGCAGGGCATCCAGCCGCAGCCGGGCGCCGGCGGCTTCCAGCATCGCCGCCATGCCGGGCCAGTGCACGCCCAGGCCCGGGCGCCAGGCCAGATGCAATTGCGCCGGCCGCAGCTCGCGCAGCAAGGGCAGCAGCGCCGCTTCGCGGGCGTCGTCCGCGTGGACCTCGATGCCCACCGCGAGCCAGGGCCCGGAATCGGCGCCCGGCGTCACGCGCAGCGGCTCGTGCGGCCGCCGCACGAGCCGCTGCGGGCGCTCGATGCGCAGCAGCGCCGATTGCCGCAGCGCCACGCCGGCGCCGAGCCGGTAAGGCCGCGGCGCCATGTTCGAGCGGCTGTAGGTCTTGAACGAGGCGTCGGCGTTGTTGCGCTGGTCCTCGGTCTCGAAGCTGTCGCCTTCGAGGGTGGCCTGGGCCCAGCGCCCCGGCGCCCATTCGTGGCGCAGCGCGCGCACGAGCATGAACGGCGGCCAGGGCGGAACCTGTTCGGGAAAGGTCGAGGCGCTGCAGCGCCCGTCGGTGTGCGTGACCTGCACGCGTGCGCCGCAGGCCTGCAGCGGATGCAGCAGGCACAGGCCCAGGCGGTTCAGCTCGAGGTCCGCCGTCGGGACGGCCTCGGCCTCGAAGCGGATGCTGCCGTCGGCGCTGCCGCCGAGGTGCAGGCGGAAAGGAAGCGGCGCCGGGGTGGCAAAGCGGCCCTCGATGCGGACCTCGAACGCATCGTCGGCGCTGCGGATCTCGATGTGCTCGACGAGCGCCTGCGGCGTGCCCCAGTCGGCATCGCGCAGCACGAAGGCCAGCCCGTGCCAGACCTCGTGCCCGCCGCAGCGGATGTGGCGCAGCCGCCCGCGCTGCAGTTCCAGCGTCAGCGGGCCCGCCCGCAGCACGCGCGCGGGCTCGACGGCTTCGTCGGTGCCGTAAAGGCGCTGCGCGGGCGACGCCACGCCAGCCCTTCGCGCCTTCAGGTGTCGAGCATCAGGTGCTCGACCGCGACGATGGGGTGGATGTCGCCGGCGAAGTTCGGCAGGTCGGCCAGCAGCGTCTTGCCCTCGGGGCTGGCGAGCGAGGCCGCGAGCGCCTCCTCGGAGTCGAACCAGAGTTCGGAGAAGCCGTCGTAAGGGAAATGCGGGAAGCGCTCGCGGTCGACGAAGTTGACCGAATAGCGGCGCAGGTTCGGCAGCTTCATGCACAGCACGGCGTGCACTTCCAGCCAGTGCTTCTTGAAGGCCTCGTAGGGCATGCCGTCCTTCTTGCGCAGGATGCCGAGGCGCTTGGTTTGGGTCTGGGCCACCAGGGCCTCCATCGGTGGAAACGATGGCCGCAATGCTAGTGACGAAGGGCGCGCCTGCCCATTCGAATTCGGGCAAACGGCTCTACGAGGCCTGCGAAGGCGGGGCCTCGGCGAGCAGCCCGGCGAGCTCGGGCACCAGCGCCTCGGGGCCGGCGCGCTCCAGCGCGGATTGCAGCGTGTCCCGTACCGCGCCTGCCACCGCCGCGGCGGCCCCGGCATCGCCCGCCATCTGGCGGTAGTAGCCCAGGTCCTTGGCGGCGTTGGCGATCGAGAAGCGCAGCCCGCCGGGGTCGCGCGCGAGCAGGTACGGCTTGATGCGCTCGAGTGCGATGCCGCCGCCGCCGCCCTTGGCCAGCACGTCGACGAAGGCCGCGGCCTCGACGCCGCTGCGCTGGGCGCAGGCGGCGGCCTCGGCGATCAGCGTGACCATGCCCAGCGAGACGTAGTTGTGCAGCAGCTTCATGCCGTGGCCCGCGCCCACCGGCCCCATGTGGGTGATGTTCTCGGCGAAGCAGCGCAGGATCGGGCGGCAGGCTTCGAGCAGGTCGGCGTCTCCGCCCACCAGCAGGTTGAGGCGGCCTTCGGCGGCTTCCTTGGGCGTGCGCGTCATCGGCGCGTCGAGAAAGTGCGATCCCGCCCGCTGCACCGCCTGCGCCATGCGCAGCGTCGAAGACGGAATCGCGGTCGAGCAGTCGATGACGATGCAGCCCGGGCGCAGGCCCTCGAGAACGCCCTCGGGCCCGGTGAGCACGGCTTCGACCTGGGGCGAGCCGGTCACGACCAGGATCACGACGTCGACGCACGCGGCCAGCGCCTTCGCGCTGTCCACGCCCACCGCGCCGGCGGCCTTCAGGGCCTGCAGCGGCTGGTTGCCCGGGTGCTCCAGCAGCACCAGTTCATGGCCGTGCTTGACGAGGTTGGTGGCGATGCCCTGCCCCATCATGCCGATGCCCACCATGCCGATCTTCATTGCGTTTCCTTTTCGAGTTGATTGGGTTCAGAGCTTCTCGAGCTCAGGCAAAGCTTGCCGCGATGCGGCCGATCCAGCCGAAGTCCGCTTCGACGCGCTGGCCGGGCAGCACGGCGATCGGCGCCACGCAGGCGCCGGTGGTGACGAACTGCCCCGCTTCCAGCGCGCGGCCGCTGGCGCGGAGCTCGTTGGCCAGCCAGCACAGCGCCGCCACCGGGTCTCCCAGCACGTTGCGGCCCGCACCTTGCGGCGTGCGCCCGTCGCTGACCCGCGCCTGCACGACGAGCGCGGGCAGCGCCTGGATGCGCTCGTCCGGCGCCACGGCGGCGCCGAGCACCATGTCGTTGCAGCAGGCGCAGTCGGCGGCGAGCTGGGCCTCGCCTGCGCGCTCGAATTCGCGAAAGCGCGAGTCGGGCACCTCGATGCCGGGGTGCAGCCACTGCACCGCCGCCAGCACCTCGGAGCGGCTGTAGGGCTGCGGGCGCGGATCCAGCGTGCGGCCGATCGTGAACACTACCTCGCACTCGGCCACGCGCATGCGGTTGCCGGCGAGCGAGACCGTGGCGCCGTCGCAGACCACGCGGCGCGCGAACACCGGCCCGGCGATGGGGCCGGCAACGGCGATGTGGCGCTGGCCGGCCTCGCTCGTGGCCGCGATCTTCCAGCCGGCGATCGCGTCGCCGACCACCCCGGCCCAGAGGGCCTGGATCGCGCGCCCTTCTTCGAGCGAGCGCGGCCGCAGCGGCGGCGGCAGGTCGTCGAGGTGCTCGCCCGCGAGCCAGCTGCGGGCCAGCCGCTGCGCGGCCTGGAGGGCGGGGGAGTTCTGCATCAGTCGGCTGCCTTTCGTTTCCGTCAACGGCTGGTTTGCCAGCCGGCAATTGCGGCCTGGCGGCGATCGCGCCATGCTCGCAAATTTCGGGATCGACCCATGTTGCCACGCTCGTACCTCTTCGTCCCCGCCGACCGGCCCGAACGCATCGCCCGCGCCCTGCAGAGCGGCGCCGACGCCGTCATCGTCGATCTGGAAGATGCCGTCGCCCCGGCCGCCAAGGCGGCGGCGCGCCAGGCCTTGCAGGGCTGGCTGGAATCGGCCGCGGCGGCCCCGGTGCTGGTGCGCGTCAATGCCTCGAACACGCCCTGGCACGAAGACGACCTGCGCTTGTGCGAGCGGCCCGCGGTGCGCGCCATCGTGCTGCCCAAGGCCGAGGACGCCGCCGCGCTGGCGCGCCTGGCCAAGCCGGTGCTGCCGCTGATCGAGACCGCGGCCGGCTTCGATGCGCTGCGCGCCATCGCCGCCGCGCCGGGCGTGCGGCGCCT
Organism: Burkholderiales bacterium; assembly: GCA_028868875.1. GTDB lineage: Bacteria > Pseudomonadota > Gammaproteobacteria > Burkholderiales > Burkholderiaceae_C > Rubrivivax. Next base: position 18,891 of record JAGWTS010000010.1, read on the forward strand.
GGCCTTCGGCGCGCTCGACTTCCAGGTCGACCTGGGGATCGAAGGCGACGACGACGCGCTGCTGTTCTTCCGCTCGCAGCTCGTGCTGGCCTCGCGCCTGGCGGGGCTGGAGGCGCCGGTGGACGGCGTGACCACCGCGCTCGACGACGAAGAGGCGGTGCGCGGCGACACGGCGCGCGCGCGCCGGCTGGGCTTCGGCGCCAAGCTGTGCATCCACCCGAAGCAGGTGGCAGCCGTGAACCGCGGCTTCACCCCCGCCGACGCCGAGATCGACTGGGCGCGGCGCGTCATCGCGGCGGCGCAGGGCGGTGCTGCGGTGGCGGTGGACGGCAAGATGGTGGACGCTCCGGTGCTGTTGCGGGCCGAGGCCTTGTTGCGCCGGGTGCCGCCTCTGCCTTGAGGGCGGACGCGCACGCGCACAAAGCCCGGCCTGCCGGCGCCTGGCGCGGCGCGCCGGACGCCCCGGAAGGCCCCTCCGCTGCTTGCCCTGAGTCGCGTCGCCTGTGCGGCTTGTGCCATGCGTGCGGACTATAGGCAGGCTGCTTGCGCCGGGGGAATTGGAATGTCGGCAAGGTCGGCTTGCGCGCGGGGCAATCCCCGGCCTCGCTACTGCCCCGCAATCCGCTGCGTCAACTCCGCCGCCGCCGTCACCACGAGCCCGCACAGAAGGCTTTCCTGGAAAGCCCTGAAGCGCTCGCTGCGGCCCACCAGCGTGATGCTGCCGAGCACGCGCTTCTTCTCGTCGAAGATCGGCGCCGCGACGCCTGAGCGGTCGGGCTTCAGCTCGCCTTCGCTGAGGCACCCCCCCTGCTTGCGGATCGCGAGCAGGCCTTTCGAGAACGCCTTCCAGTCCTGGCCCAGGCGCTGCATTTCAGGGCCGCCAGCGCGCCGAAGATCTCTTCGTACAGCGCATGGCCCGAGGGCGTGAGTCCGATGTTTGCGCTGCGGGCATCACCGCGCGTCGCGCTGCGCCGCGCCAGGCCCTTGTCCAAGAGCGAGGCGAGGGTCTTGGACGTCGAGCCGCGGTCCAGGCTCGCCAGCAGCGCGAGCTCGGAAGGCCGCAGGCTGCCGTGCTGCGCCAGCAGCCCGAGGAAGCGCCATTCGCGCCGCGTGACGCCGAACTCGCCTTCGCACAGCCGAGTCACGATTGCGCCGCAATGGCTCTCGAGCGTGGCGATGCGGTCGTGCAGCAGGTCGGCCAGCGCGCGCGGCTCGGTAAAACTACCAGTCATGGTTGATTTGAACAATTACCGCGCCGTCTTCTAGTCTCGCAACTTGTCACCATTCAAGGTCGAGCCCAACCCATGCCGAACCCAGGCGATGCCCTCCGCGAGGCCAACGGCCGCTACATGTTCCACCCGATGGTCGACCCGAAGGCGGTGGCCGAAGAAGCGCCGCTGATCATCGAGCGCGGCCAGGGTGTCCATGTCTGGGACATCGACGGCAAGCGCTACCTCGACACCGTGGCTTCGCTCTGGAACGTGAACGTCGGCCACGACCGGCCCGAAGTGAAGCGGGCCATCGTAGAGCAACTGGACAAGCTTGCCTACTACTCCACCTTCGTCAACACCTCGAATCCGCCGGCCATCGAACTGTCGCAGCGCCTCGTCGAGCTGTTCGCGCCGGAGCGCATGCGCAAGGTGCTGTTCAGCGCCGGCGGCTCCGATGCCGTCGAGACCGCGCTCAAGCTCGCGCGCCAGTACTGGAAGCTCGAAGGCCAGGCCCAGCGCAGCAAGTTCATCTCGCTGAAGCTGGGCTACCACGGTGTCCACTTCGGCGGCGCCTCGATCAACGGCAACCCGCTCTTCCGCCTCGCCTACGAGCCGCTGCTGGCGGGCTGCTTCCAGGTCGAGACGCCCTATCTCTACCGCAACCCCTGGGGCGAGACGGATGCGGCGCGCCTGGCCGCGCGCTGCGCCGCCGAGCTCGACCGTGCAATCCAGTACCAGGGTCCCGAGACCGTCGCCGCCTTCATCGCCGAACCGGTGCAGGGCGCGGGCGGCGTGATCGTGCCGCACGAAAGCTACTGGCCGCTGGTGCGCGAGGTCTGCGACCGCCACGGCGTGCTCCTCATCGCCGACGAGATCGTCACCGGCTTCGGCCGCATCGGCGCAATGTGCGGCAGCCGCGCCTGGGGTGTCGCGCCCGACATCATGGCCCTGGCCAAGGGCATCAATTCGGGCTACGTGCCGCTGGGCGCCACCGTGGTGAACGATCGCGTCTGCGCCGCCTTCGACAAGCCCGGCGCCGCGGCCGCGCTGATGCACGGCTACACCTACAGCGGCCATGCCCTGGCCTGCGCCGCCGCGAACGCGAACCTGTTGATCGTCGAGCAGGAAGACCTGCCCGGCCGCGCGCGCGAAGTCGGGGCCTATCTGCAGGAGCGCCTGGGCGAATTCATGCGCTTTCGCAACGTCGGCGACGTGCGCGGCAAGGGCCTGATGGCGGCAATCGAGCTGGTGGAAGACCGCGAAAGCCGGGTGCCGCTGGCCGCGCCCGCCCTGTTCGTGCGCAGGCTGGTAGGCTTTGCGCGCGAAGAAGGCGCCATCGTGCGCGTGCAGGGCAACCGGCTGATCCTGTCGCCGCCGCTCGTGTATTCGAAGGCCGATGTCGACGAGACGGCACGCATACTCGGGCGCGCCTTCGAGCGCGCCGAGAAAGAGTGAACGCAGGCGGGGCCGCGGCGAGCGCGGTTCGCAGCCACTGATCAACCAGGAGACGTAGATGAAGATTGCAAGAGCATTGCTCGGCCTGATGGCCGGCACCGTGCTGGCCTTGGCGGCCCAGGGCGCCTCGGCCGAGGTCGAAACGATTCGCGTCGCCGCCCTGCGCGCCGACACGATGATCCGCTTCAAGCAGGCCGAGGAAGCCGGCTACCTGGCCAAGGAAGGGCTGCGCGTCGAGATCTCGTACCTGGGCTCGGGCCCGGCGGTGATGTCGGCCCTGGTCAGCGGCTCGGCCGATGTCGGCTACTCGGCGGTCGTGCCGGCGATCTTCGCCCACGCCGCGGGCCAGCCCGTGCGCATGGTGATGACCCTCGCGACCGAGTCCGGCAAGCCCGGCGAGCAGGGCACCTGGATCGGCGTCAAGGGGTCGAGCCCGATCAAGACGGTGGCCGGCCTGAAGGGCCACACCGTGGCCATCAACGCCTCCGGGGCGCTGTGCGAGCTGATGGTGCGCGACCAACTCGCCAAGGCCGGCGTCTCGTGGGACGACGTGAAGAAGATCGTCGTCCCGTTCCCGCAGATGCAGGCCGCGCTCGAACTCGGCAACGCCGACGCCGCCTGCTTCGCCGAACCCTTCTTCGCCGCCGCCAGCGTGGCGCCCAAGGTGCAGGCGCGGGCGCTCACCGCGGGCATGCTCGCCGCGCTTTCGCCCGACCGCCGCATCGCCGAGGACGGCCTCTTCGTCACCACCGCCTGGGGCGAGAAGCATCGCGATGCGCTGGTGCGGCTCGAGCACGCGCTGACGCAGGCCACCGACGACTTCAAGAAGGACCCGGAGCGCTACCGCTCGATGATGGTCAAGGAGTTCAAGCTCGATCCGGCCGTGGGCAAGAAGGTCGCCATCTATTTCGCCTTCGGCGGCGTTGCGACCGATGCCGGCGACCTGCAGCCGATCCTCGATGCCATGCTGCACTACGGCATGCTCGCGAAGCCCATGTCGGCCGAGTCGTTCATCCTGCCGATTTCGAAGTAGGTCGGAGAACACGGCGTCGAATCAGGGCGGCGCAGCGAAGCGATCGAGCCACGTGCCGCCCCGGGCCCGGATTCAGCGCCATGAAAAGCTTCGCAGCAGTTCGAGCATCTGCTCCACGTCCAGCGCATGCAGGGTTCCGGGTGGCTTGTGGGTCGGCATCGAACGGGCCGCGAACAGGGCGTTGAGGATGGCCTCCTCGGTGGCCTGGACCGTCGCCTCGTAGAGCGGGTCGAGCGCCGCATGGTCCAGCTGCAGGGCAGGAATCAGCGCGTCGGCAACAGGCCTCAGCCCGCGCGCCGGCCGCGCGTTGGCGACCGAGAAGGCCAGGCTGATCTCGCCCGAATGGTTGCCGGCCCGGCCGCCGAGCAGGGCGACGCCCATCGGCACGCGGCGCGCCACCAGGTCGAGCTGGCCGGCGTCCAGCGGCAGGTCGGTCGCCACGATCGTGATCAGCGAACCCGCTTCGCCCGAACCCGGCGCGAAGGGGGAGGGTTGGTCGATCAGTCGTCCGATCGGCACTCCGCGGAACTGGAATTGATCGCGGTTGCCGAAGTTCGATTGCACGAAAACGCCCACCCGGCCTTCGACGCCGCCGCAGCGAACCCGGCGCGAACTCGAGCCGCTGCCGCCCTTGAAGGCGAAGCTCTGCATGCCCATGCCGCCGCCGACGTTGCCTTGCGCGATCGGGGCCGCGGCGCCTGCCTCGGCCGCCGCGCGTGCGGTGCGGAGCGCGTCGTCGAGTGCCAGCCGCGCATGCTCGGGGCGCAGGCGAAAGCCCAGGAGGTCGTTCGTGAAGCCGTCGTAGGTCTCCGCGACGACCGGCAAGGCCCAGGCATGGTCCTCGTCGAACAGGCCCGGGTAGGTCTCGACCATCCAGCGCACGGCGGCTTCGTGGGCGGCGCCGACGCCATGGGTGTTGGTGATGAGGATCGGCGAGGCCATCCTGCCGGAATCCCGGATCCAGTGGCTGCCGGTCATCTCGCCGTTGCCGTTCTGCGAATGAACGGCCGCGGGGCAGCTGAGAAGCGTCTGCTCGGCACCGAACGGCAGGATGGCCGTGACACCGGTGCGGAACGGGCGCCCGTGCGCACCCGCTTCGTCGACCTGCCAGTAGCCGACCGCCACCGCGCCGACATCGGCGATCGAATTCGTCGGCCCCGGCTCGCCTTCCAGCGGGAGATCGAGTTCGCGGGGCAGGGGGCGGCGTGAAGTCATGGCATCGGCCTTCTTCGTTGATCTCGAAGGCCGGGATTCTGCCCATGACTCGCGACCGATCGGATGCCTTCCGATCGGTCGAACGCGTGTGATCGCGTCAGGCGTCGGCGCGATTCGCGGGCTTGACGGCCATGGCGCCGTCGCCGAGGAGAAAGAGGACGAACAGGGAGATGGCCCAGAACAACGGGTATTCCCAGCCGCCGCCCTTGTTCGAGAACAACCACCCGTTGGCGCCGTGAGCCATCGCGATGGTGCCCAGCATCTCCACGCCCAGCGGCAGGGCCACGAGCGGCGCGTAGATGCCGAGAATCAGGGCCAGGCCTCCGAACACTTCCAGTGCCAGCACGGCATAGGCGGCGATGGCCGGCAATCCGAGCGAGGCGAAGTAGCCGACGAAGCCGGGAACGGTGAACACGAAGATCTTGAGCGCCGCGTGGGCGAGGAAGAGGATGCCCAGGCTCACGCGCAGGAGGAGTGCGGCGTAAGGGGCCGTCGATGTCTTGATCATGGGGGGTCCTACAGGATTGAATGAGTCCGATTGTCCGCAGCAGCCCCCGTTCGTTGCTGGAAAGCGCTTGAACGATGCATTCAAGCCCACGCAATCTTGGGTTCTCGAACCCGGGGCCGCGTCGGCGCCGCCCGGCACCGGGGGAGCAGACCCGCTCAGCCGGCGCCCGGCGCCTGCGCCAGCAGCCCGCGCCCGATCACCTGGGCCTGGATCTCCGCCGCGCCTTCGAAGATGTTGAGGATGCGCGCATCGCAGAGCACGCGGCTGATCTCGAATTCGAGCGCATAGCCGTTGCCGCCGTGGATCTGCAGGCCGGCATCGGCATTGCTCCAGGCCACACGCGCGGCCAGCAGCTTGGCCATGCCGGCCTCGATGTCGCAGCGCAGCCCCTGCTCCTTTTCCGCCGCGGCGTGCAGCGTGAGCTGGCGCGCGACGAAGGTTTCGGCCACCATCATCGCGAGCTTGTCGGCCACGCGCGGGAACTGGACGATGGCGGCGCCGAACTGGCGCCGCTCGTTGGCGTAGCGCCAGGCCAGGTCGAAGGCGCGCCAGGCCACGCCCAGCGCGCGCGCCGCGGTCTGGATGCGCGCGCTCTCGAAGGTCTGCATCAGCTGGCGGAAGCCCTGGCCGCGCCGGCCGCCGAGCACGGCGTCGGCTTCGAGTTCGAAGCCGTCGAACGCGATCTCGTATTCCTTCATGCCGCGGTAGCCCAGCACCGGAATGTCGCCCCCGCTCATGCCCGCGGCCGGGAAGGGCCGGGCGTCGTCGCCGCGCGGCTTAGGCGCCAGGAACATCGTGAGCCCGGCATGGTCTTCGACGCCGGGCTCGGAGCGCGCCAGCAGCGTCATCAGGTCGCTGCGCGCGCCGTGGGTGATCCAGATCTTGTTGCCGTCGATGCGCCAGCGGCCTTGCGGGGTGAGCGTGGCGCGCGTGCGCAGCGAGGCCAGGTCCGAGCCGCAATCGGGTTCGGTGAAGACGGCGGTCGGCAGCACCCGGCCCGAGGCGATGGCGGGCAGCCAGCGCGTCTTCTGCGCGGGCGTGCCCGCCGTCGCGATCAGGTCGCCGGCGATCTCGCTGCGCGTGCCCAGCGAGCCCGCGGCGATCCAGCCGCGGCTCAGTTCTTCGGTGACGATGCACATCGCGCGCTTGCCCAGCCCCATGCCGCCGTATTCGGCCGGAATGCAGATGCCGAAGACGCCGAGGGCGGCGAGTTCGTCGATCAGTGCCTGCGGGATGAGGGCGTCGGCGAGGTGCCAGGCCTGGGCATGCGGGGTGACCTCGCGTTCGGCGAAACGGCGGAACTGGTCGCGGATGAGGTCGAGCTCATCGTCGAGCGCGGTCTCGCTCAGCTGCACGCCGCTGCGCAAGGCCTCGACCAGGGCCCGGCGCGCTTCGGCACCGCCGGCGGCGAACAGGTCCTGCACCGCGGGCAGGGCGGCGAACGCCTCGGCCTGCACGTGCAAGCCGAGCTCGCGCGGGCGGAAGATCTCGTTCTGGCCCATCGGGATGCCGCCCGCGACCTGGGCCACGTACTCCGCGAGCCCGACCGCCAGCACCTGCGCGTCCAGCGCGCCGAGGCGGCCCGCGTCGGCCAGGCGCAAGCCCCAGGCGGCGGACTGCGCCACCGCCTCGACCGTCGTCGCGGTCCAGGCGAAGCCGTGCAGCGCCCGTTGGTGGCGCAGCAGCAAGGCCGGGTCGGCGCGGCCGGTCGGACAAAGCAGGCTGCGAGCGGCGTTCTGCGCGGCGTGGCCGTAGGCGCGCACGGCGGGCACCAGGATCTGGAGAATTTCGCTGAATTCCGGTGCGGCCATGGATCTCAATCGTTCGAGGGGGTGGGGCCCGGCCCGGCGACGAGCCCGGCGTCATGCAGCTCGGCGATGCGCGCGGGGCTGAGCGAGAGCAGGTCAGCGAGGACGGCATCGGTGTGCTCGCCCAGCCGCGGCGCGCGCACGACCGGCGCGCGCGCCATGCCGACGAAGTTCGCCGGCGCGCCCGGTGCCGGATAGCGCTCGCCGCTGGGGTGGTCCAGTTCGTCGAACAGCGGCGCGGCGAGCGCAAAGCGCGGGTCTTCGCGCAGCGCCTGGCCGAGCGTGCGGTACAGGCTCCAGCACACGCCATGGGCCTCGAAGCGGCGCGCCAGCTCGTCGAAGCCGAGCGCGCCGATGGCCTGCTCGAAGATCGGGAACAGCGCCTCGCGGTGGATGAAGCGCTGGCCTTCGTCGCGGTCGAAGGCGACCCGGCGCTCGGCTTCGAGGCCTGCGATCCGGGCGTCGAGCTGCAGCGCCTGCACGAGGCCGGTCCATTGCCGCGGCGTGATCGCGACCACCATCACGCGCCGGCCGTCGGCGCTCGTGAAGTCGCGGCCGAAGGCGCCGAACACGGCGTTGCCGAAGCGCGGCCGGTCGCCGCCGGCCAGCACCTCGGCGATCTGGCCGGTGTGGCCGAGCGCGGTCAGCGCCACGTCGGACAAGGCGATCGTCACCTCGTGGCCGCGGCCGCTGCGCAGGCGCTCGCGCTCCGCGGCCAGCGTCGCGAACGCGGCATAGGCCCCGGTGAGCAGGTCCCAGGCCGGCAGCACGTGGTTCACCGGGCGCGCGCCGGGTTCGGGCTCGCCCGTCATCCAGGGCAGGCCGAGCGCGGCATTGACGGTGTAGTCGACGCCCGATCCGCCGTCGCTCCAGCCCATCACGCGCACCGTGATCAAGTCCTCGCGCTGCTTGCGCAGGGCCTCGTGCGAGAGGAAGCCGTCCTTCGGAAAATTCGTCACCAGGATGCCGCCGTCGCGTCCCGGCGCGGTGATGAGCTCGAGCGCGAGCCGGCGCCCTTCCGGTCGCGAGAAATCGATCGCGATCGAGCGCTTGCCCTTGTTCAGCCCTTCCCAGTAGTAGCTGGAGCCGGCGGCCGAAAGTGGCCAGCGGTGGAAGTCGGGCCCGCCGCCGATCGGGTCGATGCGGATCACCTCGGCACCCAGCTGCTGCAGTTGCAGCGCGCAGGACGGCGCGGCGATGAAGGACGCACATTCGACGATGCGCATCCCGGCGAGCAAGGGGTACATGGTTCGGTGCTCCTGCGGCGGCGGGGGGCGTGCGGCGCGCTCGCGTCGGCGGTTTAGCGTGTCGTCACGACGCGGGCCGCAGCCCCGCTCTACTTCAGGCTGCCGGAAAGGAACTGGCCCAGCCGTTCGCTCTTCGGCTTCGTGAGCACCTCGCGCGGGTGGCCCTCTTCCTCGACCCGCCCCTGGTGCAGGAACATCACGTGGTTCGAGACGTTGCGGGCGAAGCCCATCTCGTGGGTCACGACGATCATCGTGCGGCCTTCCTCGGCCAGGGCCTGCATCACGCGAAGAATCTCGCCCACGAGTTCCGGGTCGAGGGCCGAGGTGGGTTCGTCGAACAGCATGACCTCGGGCTCCATCGCCAGCGCGCGGGCGATGGCCACGCGCTGCTGCTGGCCGCCCGACAAATGCGCCGGATAGCGGTGCTCGAAGCCGTTGCCCAGCCCCACCTTGGCGAGGTGGGCGCGGGCGCGCTCCTCGGCCGCGCCGCGCTCGAGCCCGAGCACGCTCATCGGCGCCTCGATCACGTTCTGCAGCACCGTCATGTGGGCCCAGAGATTGAAATGCTGGAACACCATCGAGAGCTTCGCGCGCATCTTGCGCAACTGGGCCGGATCGCTCACCCGCAGGCCGCCGCCCTTGGGCGCCGGCGTGCAGCGGATGAGTTCACCGCCCACCGTGATGCGCCCGGATGTGGGCAGTTCCAGAAAGTTGATGCAGCGCAGGAAGGTGCTCTTGCCCGATCCGCTCGAGCCGATGATGCTGATGACGTCGCCGGCCTTGGCCTGGAGCGAGACGCCCTTGAGCACTTCGTGTGCGCCGAAGTATTTGTGGAGGTCTTCGACGATGAGCTTGGGCATGGGCTTGGTTCTTCGTGGGCGGGGTCTTCGAGCGCGCCGGCGGGCTTTCAGTGCCCTTGCGGCCGCTGGAACGCGAGCAGGCGATGTTCGAGCTTGCGAAAGAGTGCGATCAGCACGAACGCCAGCGAGGCATACAACAACGCGGCGATGCCGTAGGCGTCGAACGACGCGAAGGTCGCCGAATTGACGTCGCGCGCGACCTTCAGGATGTCGGGAATCGTCGCCGTGAAGGCCAGCGGCGTGGCGTGCAGCATCAGGATGACCTCGTTGCTGCATTGGGGCAGCGAGCGCCGCAGCGCCGAGGGCAGGATGACGCGGCGCAGCATCGTAAAGCGCGACATGCCGAAGGCCTGCGCGGCCTCGATCTCGCCGGCCGCTGTGGTCTTGATCGCGCCGGCGAACACCTCGAGCATGTACGCGCATTCGTTGAGCGCGAAGGCCAGCAGGGTGCAGTTCATCGCGTCGCGAAAGAAGGCGTTCAAGGCCGGCTGGTCGCGCACGGCCTGCAGGCTGTAGATGCCCGTGTAGCAAAGCAGCAGTTGCACGTAAAGCGGCGTGCCGCGGATCACGTAGGAGTAGAACCACACCGGCGCCGAGATCCAGCGCTTGCTCGAAGCCCGCGCCACGGCCAGCGGCACCGCGAGCACGAAGCTCATGACGATCGAGGCGACGAGCAGCCAGAGGGTCACGACCAGCCCCGAGGGCCGGAAGCCGTCGGAATACAGATAGGCGACCCCGTATTGCCGGAGGATGTCGATCATGATTCGACCCTTCTCATCCCGACCGAGAAGCGTTTTTCGAGGCGGTGCAGAACGAGGCTGGACAGCGTCGTGATGAGCAGGTAGATGGCGCCGGTGACGAAGGTGAAGAAGAAGAACCGGAGCGTGTTCTTGCCCGCATCCTGCGCCACCTTGACGACATCCGACAGGCCGATGATCGAGACCAGGGCCGTGGCCTTGATCAGCACGAGCCAGTTGTTCGTCAGCCCCGGTAGCGCGAAGCGCATCATCTGCGGGAAGAGGATGCGCCGGAAGACGCGCCAGCCGCTCATCCCGAAGGCGGCGCCGGACTCGATCTGCCCGCGCGGCACGGCGAGGATGGCGCCGCGGAAGGTCTCGGTGAAATAGGCGCCGTAGATGAAGCCCAGCGTCAGCACGCCGGCGAGAAACGGGTCGATGTCGATCTGCTCGAAGTGCAGCGCGTCGGTGATGCGGTTGAGCAGGATCTGCATGCTGTAGAAGAGCAGCAGCATCAGCACGAGGTCGGGCACGGCCCGGATCAGCGTCGTGTAGGCATTGCCGATGCCGCGCAGCAGCGGGTTCGCCGACAGCTTGGCGCCGGCGCCGAGCAGGCCGAGGCAGAACGCCGCGAGCAGCGAGACGAACGCGAGCTTGAGCGTGAGCAGCGTGCCGACGAGGAGTTGGGGCCCGTAGCCTTGCAGGGACATGGTGGTCTCGGGGAGGGGTCGGCGCGCCGCCTCAGCGCGGCTGCGGGGGCGCCAGCGTGGGCAGGGCGGCGAGGGCGCGCTCGAAGGCGTGCCAGCTGCGCCGCCAGGCGATCTCGCGCCAGTCGCCATCGGCGGGCAGGAAGCGCTCGAACAACTCGCGCTTGATGGCGCGCGTTACGGGGTCGGCGGGGTCGGCGTGCGGGCCGTGCAGGTGCAGCCAGTGGTCGTCGCGCAGCGAGCGGTGCATCGCGACCGGGTCGTAGGTCCCGCACTCGATCACGAGTTGCAGCAAGGCGGTGCGCGGCAGGGCATCGAGCAGGGCCTGCGAGGTGTAGCCGGTGGCGCCGGCAGCGACGCCGGTGTCGCTGCTGCGGCCCTTGCCGGTGAACAGCGTGTAGAGCCAGGGGCCGAAGATCGATCGCGCCGGCTCGAGCGCCGGGTAGGGCGCCTGGGCAATGGCCATCAGCATCGGGTGGCCGAACTCGCCTGCGCCGGTGTGCAGGTCGAAGCCGATCGCCGCTTCGGCGTGGCCCAGGTGCTGCTCGACGATGCGCTGCAGCGTCCGGCGCGACCAGCTGGGTTCGCGCCCACCGTAGAACAGGCCGTCGGCGTGAGCATATTGGCCCGCGCCCGTGATGTCGTGCAGGCCGCGCCAGCCGTGGGTGGCAACGGCTTTCTCGAGCAAGGCGTCGGCGCGGCGCCTTTCGGGGCCGTCGAGGTCGCGGCAGGTGTAGATCTCGTGCAGGCCTTCGTAACCTTCGTTGCGCGGGGGGCCGGCGGCGAAATCGACGTAATTGCGATTCAGGTCGACGTTGTCTTCGGTGACGCGGCGGCACCAGGCCGCGCCCCAGGGATTGATGAGGTGGACCATCATCACCGCCACGTCGCCGGGCAATGGGCGGCCCTTCAATTGCTGCAGCCAATTGCTCTGGCAGGTCGAGCCGTAATAGCCCTCGACGCCATGGGTGCCCGAAATGATGAACAGGACGCGGCGCGCGCGCGGATCGCCGAGCCAGGCCACGTCGGTCCGAAGGGTCTCGCCGGCGGGGCCCGGCAGAGGGTGGGAATGGGTGCTGAGCGCCGCTCCGGCAGCCTGCGCGGCGTTCAGAAATCGATCTCGCACCAGGCTGTAGTCGGCGCTATCGGGGAAACCCTGGGTCATTCATTCATCCTTGATTGCCTCGGTGCAGGCCCTGCTGTTGAACGCCGGCGCACGAGCTTAACGGGCGTAGGAAAAAAAGGATAGCTGGCAAAATCCCGCCACTCATTTAGACTTTCTAAAGTGTAGTCATTGGCCGTGCAGGGATCGAGATGACCAAGCTTCCTCCGCTTCGCGCGCTTCAAACCTTCGAGGCTCTGGGCCGCTGCGGCAGCGTCGCCTCCGCGGCAAAGCGCCTGGGCGTTTCGCCCGGGGCGGTGAGCCAGCAGATGAAGCTGCTCGAAGACGTGCTGGGCCTGCGCCTGACACAGAAGGACGGCAAGCGCCTGCGCCTGACGGCGCTCGGGCGCCAGTACCACGAAGGCTGTGCCGCGGGTTTCGAGGCCTTGCGCGTCACCCATGCCGAGGTGGTGCGGTCTAAGTGCGAGCGCAAGCTGAGCGTGAGCGCGCTGCCTTCGCTGCTGGCCCAGTGGCTGGCGCGGCGCGTCTACGCCTGGCAGGAAGGGCAGGGCGATGTCAGCCTGTACCTGGATGGCACCCACACCGAGCCTTCGCCCGACGGCCACGAGGTGGATTTCCGCGTCAGCTACGGCGACCGCGCCACCGATGTCGACAACGCGGTCGAGTTGTTCCGCGACAGCGTCGTCCCGGTCTGCAGCCCGCAGCTGCTGGCGGGTGCGGTGCTGAAAGGCCCGGCCGACATCCTGGCCTACCCCTTGATCAGCATCGACTGGTTGCCCAAGTTCGCTTCGCCGCCGGGCTGGCGCGACTGGTTCGAGGCCAACGACGTGGCCTGTGCCGACCTCGCCGACGGGAGGCAAGTTCACTCGCTGTCCAGCCTCGCGATCCAGGCCGCGGTCGAAGGCCGGGGCTTTGTCCTGGCGCAGGTCTCGATGGTCTGCGACGACCTGGCTGCGGGCAGGCTCGCGATGCCGTTCGCGCTCGGCCTGCCGCTGCCCTGGCCCTACTTCCTGACCTGGAAGCCGAGCGCCTTCGACAAGCCGCATTGCCGCAGTTTCCACCGCTGGTTGCTCACACGAGGCAGGGAGCAGCAGCAGGTCAACGACCGCATGCTGCGCCTGCCCGAGCCGGCATGAGGCGGGAGGCCGGGGACTCAGCGCCCGGAGATGTCGAAGTCGAAGTACTTGGCTTCGATCTTGCGGTAGGTGCCGTCCTTGAAGAGGGCGCTGATGGCGCCGTCGACCTTGGCGCGCAGCGCGTCGTCGCCCTTGCGGAAGCCGATGCCGGCGCCGACGCCCATCGTCTTGGGGTCGTTGACGTCGCCGCCGGCGAAGGCGTAGCCCTTGCCCTGCGCCGTCTTCAGGAAGCCCAGGCTGCCGGCGAGCGTGTCGGTGAAGGTGGCGTCGATGCGGCCCGAACGCAGGTCGGCCCAGATGGCTTCCTGGTTCGGGTAGGAGACGACGTCGACGCCCGCAGGCTTCCAGTAGGCGTTGGCATAGGCCTCCTGGATCGTGCCCTGGGCGATGCCGACGGTGTGGCCCTTGAGCGAAGCGACCGTGGGCCTGAGGGGCGAGCCCTCCTTGGCGATGAGCCGGCTCGGGGTGTTGAACAGCGGCTGCGAGAACGCCACCTGCTCCTGGCGCTTGGGCGTGATCGACATGGCCGAGAGGATGGCGTCGAACTTGCGGCCTTGCAGCGCCGGGATGATGCCGTCGAAGCCGGTCTCGACCCAGACGCATTTCACGTCGAGGCGCTTGCAGATCTCGTTGCCGACGTCGATCTCGAAGCCCACGAGTTCGCCCGAGGGCGACTTGGATTCGAAGGGGGCGAAGGTCGGGTCGACGCCGAAGCGCAGGGTCCCCTCGGCATGGGCCGGGACGACGAACGCGGCGATCGACAGCGCGATGCCGGCGATGAATTTCTGCATGGGAACTCCAGGTGGGCTGAGGGGGAGAGTGACGAGGCTGCGATCGCGGGGCCGGTGCCCGAAAGGAGGGGCGTCCGACCGAGCCGCGGCAGCCTGGCCACGGGAGGCCTAGTCTAGGAGGCGCGACCTGCTTCGACCAGGGGACAAACTCTGCTGCGTGATTTAGCGGGGCTAAAGCCATGCCTGCGCCTTGTCAGCGCGGGCTGCCCCGCGCACCGACCGACTCGCCGTCGACGGGCCCGATCTCGATCTGGAACAGGGTCAGCGCCTGTTCGGCCTCGGCGCGCCAGGCCCCGGGGTGCGCCGCTTCGACGAACAGCGCATCCAGCGGGCCGAGCATCACGGCATCGATCTTCGGCCCGCGGATGCGTGCCGCGCCGTCCTGGCACAGCCAGAGCAGGGTGGGCGCGTCGCTGCGGCATTCCAGCAGGTGCTCGAACCGGTGGCGTTCGACGCGGTGGCGCAGCAGCGCGCGCCGCGTCATGACGTTGAGGTCGCGCACCGCACCGTTCGTCAGCTGGGCCCGGGTCGGGGCGTCGGCGGCGAAAGTCAGCGGCGCCGATTCGGGGCCCAGCGTCACGGCTGCTGCGGTTCCCACTTCGAGCCGCAGCCCCGCGCCGCGAACCACTGCGAGCGTGCGGTCGACGCCGGGGAAGGTCGAGAACGGCCCATCGGCCGCGACGCCGGCCAGGCTGACGCGCCAGTCGAAATCGCCGATGCCGGCCCCCGGCGGGTGGACCGCCACCTCGACGGTCTCGCCGCCGCCGTTCTTCCACGGCATGCGGCGCGCCTCGGCGGCGCGGATCAGGCGCCACCTGGGTGCGTCGTTCGCCACGCCGTTCAGCCCAGGATGCCGGGCAGGTTCAGACCCTGCTCGCGCGCGCATTCGATGGCCTCGGGGTAGCCGGCGTCGGCGTGGCGCATGACGCCGGTGGCCGGGTCGTTCCAGAGCACGCGCGCGATGCGCCGGTCGGCGGCTTCGCTGCCGTCGCAGACGATGACGACGCCCGCGTGCTGCGAATACCCCATGCCGACGCCGCCGCCGTGGTGCAGGCTGACCCAGGTGGCGCCGCCCGCGGTGTTGAGCAAGGCGTTGAGCAGCGGCCAGTCGGAGACGGCGTCGCTGCCGTCGCGCATGGCCTCGGTCTCGCGGTTCGGGCTCGCGACCGAGCCGCTGTCGAGGTGGTCGCGGCCGATCACGATCGGCGCCTTCAGCTCGCCGCTGCGCACCATCTCGTTGAAGGCGAGACCGGCGCGGTGGCGCTCGCCCAGGCCGATCCAGCAAATGCGCGCCGGCAGGCCCTGGAAGGCGATGCGCTCGCCGGCCATGTCGAGCCAGCGGTGCAGGTGCCGGTCCTCGGGGAACAGCTCCTTCAGCTTGGCGTCGGTCTTGCGGATGTCCTCGGGGTCGCCCGACAAGGCGACCCAGCGGAACGGACCCTTGCCGCGGCAGAACAGCGGCCGGATGTAGGCCGGAACGAAACCGGGAAAGTCGAAGGCGTCGGCCACGCCCTGGTCGAGCGCGACCTGGCGGATGTTGTTGCCGTAGTCGACGGTCGGGATGCCCATGGCCTTGAAGTCGAGCATCGCGCGCACGTGCACGGCGCAGCTGCGTGCGGCGGCGTCGCACAAGGCGGCATGCTGGCCGGCGTCGGCCTGGGCCGCCTGCCAGCCTTCGACCGACCAGCCCGCGGGCAGGTAGCCGTTGATGAGGTCGTGGGCCGAGGTCTGGTCGGTGACGAGGTCGGGGCGTAGGCCGCCGTTCTTCGCGCGCCGCACCAGATCGGGCAGGATCTCGGCGGCGTTGCCGAGCAGGCCGACCGAGACCGCACGCCCGGCCCTGCAATGGGCCGCGATGCGGACCAGCGCATCGTCGAGGTCGCTCGCCTGTTCGTCGAGATAGCGCGAACGCAGGCGGAAGTCGATGCGCGACTGCTGGCACTCGATGTTGAGCGAGCAGGCCCCGGCGAAGGTGGCGGCCAGGGGCTGCGCCCCGCCCATGCCGCCGAGCCCGGCGGTGAGGATCCAGCGCCCGCTGAGGTTGCCGCCATAGTGCTGGCGCCCGGCTTCGACGAAGGTTTCGTAGGTGCCCTGGACGATGCCTTGCGAGCCGATGTAGATCCAGGAGCCGGCCGTCATCTGGCCGTACATCATCAAGCCCTTGCGGTCGAGCTCGTGGAAATGCTCCCAGGTCGCCCATTTGGGAACGAGGTTCGAGTTCGCGATGAGCACGCGCGGCGCATCGGCGTGGGTCTTGAACACGCCCACCGGCTTGCCCGACTGGATGAGCAGGGTCTCGTCGGCTTCCAGTCGCTTCAAGGCCTCGACGATCTGGTCGAAGGCATTCCAGTCGCGCGCGGCACGGCCGATGCCGCCGTAGACCACGAGGTCGTTCGGGCGCTCGGCGACCTCGGGGTCGAGGTTGTTCATCAGCATGCGCAGCGGCGCTTCGGTGAGCCAGCTCTTGGCCGACAGCTGGGGGCCGCGCGCGGCGCGGATGACGCGCGTGTTCTGGGTGCGGGGGTTGGTGCTCATCGGGAATCTCCGGGCAGGTTCGGGGAAGAAGGGCCGGCCTTGGCCGGCTCGGTGGCCCACTGCAGGGTGGAGGCCAGGACGTCGGCCAGGGTGCGCCGGGTGGGCTCGGCGCGGTCGGGGTCGCTCATCGCACCTCTCCGGCGACGCCGGGCAAGGCCACTCCGGCCGCCGCCTCGGCCAGGGCGCCGCGCCGCACGAGGCCGATCGCGGCTTGCAGGTCGGGGTGGAAATGGCGGTCTTCGTCCAGGTGCGGCACCTCGGCGCGCAACAGGGCCCGCGCGGCTTCGAGCGGCGGGCTGGTCTTCAGGGGCGCGTGGAAGTCGCAACCCTGGGCTGCGGCGAGCCATTCGATGCCGATCACCGCGCTCGCGTTCTCGGCCATGGCCAGCAGGCGGCGCGCGCCATGTGCGGCCATCGAAACATGGTCTTCCTGGTTCGCCGAGGTCGGAATCGAATCGACGCTGGCCGGGTAGGCGCGCTGCTTGTTCTCCGAGACCAGGGCCGCGGCCGTGACCTGCGGAATCATGAAGCCCGAATTGAGCCCCGGGCGCGGGCACAGGAAGGCGGGCAGCCCCGAGAGCGCCGGGTCGACGAGCATCGCAATGCGGCGCTCGGCGAGCGAGCCGATCTCGCACAGCGCCAGCGCAATCATGTCGGCGGCAAAGGCCACCGGCTCGGCGTGGAAGTTGCCGCCCGACAGCGCCTCGCCTTCGGCGGCGAAGACGAGCGGGTTGTCCGAGACGCTGTTGGCCTCGATGTGCAGC
>JAGWTS010000275.1 GCA_028868875.1 Burkholderiales bacterium
GACAAGCTCGTGCCCGAGGGCATCGAGGGCCGCGTGCCCTACAAGGGCTCGATGATCGCCATCGTCTACCAGATGGCCGGCGGCCTGCGCGCCTCGATGGGCTACTGCGGCTGCGCCAGCATCGACGAGATGCGCAACAAGGCCGAGTTCGTCGAGATCACGGCCGCAGGCATCCGCGAGAGCCACGTCCACGACGTGCAGATCACGAAAGAATCGCCGAACTACCGGCTCGAATAGGAGCCGTGATGGCAAGGCGCGCCGGCGCACGCGACGCCGCGATGGGCTTCATCATGGCCACGGTTCTGATCGACATGCTGGCGATCGGCGTCATCGTGCCGGTGCTGCCCGGGCTCGTCGGCAAGTTCACGACCAGCGCAGCCGAGCAGACGCACTGGTACGGTGTCATCACCTTCGTCTTCGCGCTCTCGAGCTTCGTCGGCAATCCGGTTCTGGGCGCCTTGTCCGACCGCTGGGGCCGCCGTCCGATCCTGCTCATCGGCTTCTGCGGCCTCGCGATCAACTTCTTCATGACGGCACTCTCGACCGCGCTGTGGATGCTCGTCGTCTCGCGCCTCATCGGTGGGGCGATGGCGTCCAATGCCGCCGTGGCCAGCGCCTACGTTGCCGACATCACGCCGCCTGAAGGGCGGGCGAAGCGCTTCGGCATGATCGGCGCGATGTTCGGCATCGGCTTCATCCTCGGGCCGGTGATCGGCGGCCTGCTGGGCGGCATCGACCTGCACCTGCCGTTCTTCGTCGCCGGGGCGCTGTCGCTCGTCAACCTCGCCTACGGCTACTTCGTGCTGCCCGAATCGCTGCCGCCCGAGCGCCGACGCCAGGTTGACTGGAAGCGCGCCAACCCGCTCGCCTCGCTGCGCGATCTCGCGGCCTTGAAAGGCATTGGCCGCTTGGTCGGCGTCCTCGCCTGCGCCGGAATTGCACAGTTCACGCTGTACACGACCTGGGTGCTCTACACCACCTTCAAGTTCGGCTGGGGGCCGACGCAGAACGGCTGGTCGCTGTTCGCGGTCGGCCTGGTCTCGGCGCTGACCCAGGGCGTGCTGCTCGGGCGCCTGTTGAAGCGTTTCACGCCGCAGCGCCTCGCGGTCTGGGGGCTCGTCTCGTCGGTGCTGGCCTTCGTCGGCTTCGGCCTCGTCACCGCGGGCTGGATGATGTACGTGGTGATCTGCGCCAACGTGCTCGGCAACACGGTCGCCACCGCAATGCAAAGCCTCGTCTCGGGCGCCGCCGATTCGAACGAGCAGGGCCGCATCATGGGCGCGGCGAGCTCGCTCAACAGCCTCACCGCAGTGATCGCTCCAACCATTGCCGCGCCTATGCTGGCGCTCGTTTCGAGCTATCCCCATGGCGATTGGCGCATCGGCGCGCCGATGTATTTCTGTGCCGCGCTGCAGGCGCTGGCGCTGGTCTTCGCCGTCACCCATTTCAAGCAACAGCGGCGCGAACGCCTGGCCGCAGCAGCGACATGACGATGCAACGCGACAAGATCCTCATCCTCGACTTCGGCTCGCAGGTCACGCAGCTCATCGCGCGGCGCATCCGCGAGGCCCATGTCTATTGCGAGATCCACCCCAACGACGTGAGCGATGCATTCGTGCGCGAGTTCGCGCCCAAAGCCATTGTTCTCTCGGGTAGCCACGCCAGCACCTACGAAGAACACGAGCTGCGTGCGCCGCAGGCGGTCTGGGACCTCGGCGTTCCGGTGCTCGGCATCTGCTACGGCATGTTCACGATGGCGGTGCAGCTGGGCGGCGAGGTCGAGGCCAGCAGCCAGCGCGAATTCGGCTATGCCGAGGTGCGGGCGCGCGGCCACACCAAGCTGCTCGACGGCCTCCAGGACTTCGCCACGGCCGAAGGCCACGGCATGCTGAAGGTCTGGATGAGCCATGGCGACAAGGTCACGGCCTTGCCGCCGGGCTTCAAGCTGATGGCGAGCACGCCGAGCTGCCCCATCGCCGGCATGGCCGACGAAGCGCGCGGCTACTACGCGGTGCAGTTCCACCCCGAGGTCACGCATACCGTGCAGGGCAGGGCGCTGATCGAGCGCTTCGTGCTCGGCATCGCGGGCGCAAAGCCCGACTGGGTGATGCGCGACCACGTCGAGGAAGCGGTGCGCAAAATCCGCGAGCAGGTCGGCAGCGAGGAAGTCATCCTCGGTCTCTCGGGCGGGGTCGATTCGAGCGTCGCCGCGGCGCTGATCCACCGCGCGATCGGCGAGCAGCTCACCTGCGTCTTCGTCGACCACGGCCTGCTGCGCCTGAACGAAGCGCAACTCGTGATGGACATGTTCGTCGGCCGCCTGCACGCGAAGGTGATCCACGTCGACGCCAGCGCCGAGTTCATGGGCGCTTTGAAGGGCGTGGCCGACCCCGAGGCCAAGCGCAAGATCATCGGCCGCGAATTCGTCGAGGTCTTCCAGCGCGAGGCCGCCAAGCTCGCGAATGCGAAATGGCTCGCCCAAGGCACGATCTACCCCGACGTGATCGAGTCCGGAGCGGCCAAGACCAAGAAGGCGACGACGATCAAGAGCCATCACAACGTCGGCGGCCTGCCCGAGACGCTGGGGCTGAAGCTGCTGGAGCCGCTGCGCGACCTGTTCAAGGACGAGGTGCGCGAGCTCGGCATTGCGCTGGGCCTGCCGCCCGAAATGGTCTACCGCCACCCGTTCCCGGGCCCGGGGCTGGGGGTGCGCATCCTCGGCGAGGTCAAGGGCGAGTACGCCGAGCTGCTGCGCCGCGCCGATGCGATCTTCATCGACGAGTTGCGCGCCGCGGGCTGGTACGACAAGGTCTCGCAGGCCTTCGCGGTGTTCCTGCCGGTCAAGAGCGTGGGCGTGATGGGCGACGGCCGCACCTACGACTACGTGGTGGCCTTGCGAGCGGTCGAGACCAGCGACTTCATGACCGCCGACTGGGCCGAGCTGCCGTATTCGCTGCTGAAGAAGGTGTCGGGCCGCATCATCAACGAGGTGCGCGGGATCAACCGGGTGGCCTACGACGTGAGCAGCAAGCCGCCGGCGACGATCGAGTGGGAATGAAGGCAATGGCGTAACGTTTCGCGGCATTGGAATTCATTGCGACACGCTCAATCTCACGCCGGGCACGGGCCTTGATGACGCAGAGGTGCGCCGCGGTCAATCGAAGCACTCGAGACTCTCGAGAAATGCGGGCCTCGTACCGCTCTCCGTTACCTGAAGCCCAGCCATGGCAATGGATCCACGAGATTCATGCGCGATAGCGCGATGACCGCTGCAGCGTAGACCAAGGGGCATGCCGAGCCGAGCAAGAGGCGTCGTGCAGTACCGTCGGAGAAGCCACCTGCAACCGCCGCCAGGAGCGAGACTGCGAACAACAATGCAAGCAGCGCCAGGACGGAGAGAACGACGAATGGCGCCTTGTCGTTTCCGGACGTGCGGGCCACGACGATGGCTACGGCAAGAATCGCCGAAGGCGCGATGACCAGCAGGCGGGGGCTCATGTCGCTCGCCAGGTCGACCGGGCGCGTGGTGCGGATCGGCCTAGGCCCGGCAGCGCGCCTGAGTGACGCGGCCCGCGCCAAGCAAGGCCGCCAGCACCAAGGCCATGGTTGCAGGCTCCGACACGCCATTGCTGTCGACCGATACGAAGGCTTCGCCACCGACCGTGACGGGCAGCGGTGCGCCGAACTCGTCGCCGAACTGCAGTCCCGGGGGCGTTGTCAGGTCGAATGCGATGTTCGAGCTTCCGGCGGCGACGGCATAGAAGGTCAGTCGTGCCAGCGAGAAGGTTCCGCTCTGGAGCGGCAGAAGGTTCGCGCCCGAGAGCAGGGAGACCGCGGCAAAGTCGATGCGGCCGGGCGTCAGGACGGCATCGCTGAACGGGTCGACCCCGTCGGCGCCGAGGGCCGTTCCGAAGTCCACCGCTGCTGGCGGAAGCGACCGACGAGTCGAACACGACATCGAGATCGAAACCGCCCACCACGTCAGAACCCGACAGCCCGCTGACGAGCACATCGACGAAGAACTGCGAGGCGGAAGCAGTTGAGAAGGTTGAGGGAGACAGGCTGACCGTGGTTGCCTGCACTCCCATGGCGGTGAACAGGCCGATCAGTGCCAACAGGAGTCTGAACTTCATGGCTCCCCCTTGTATTTGACGGGTACTTTTCCCGACGGCATTCATTGCCGTTCTTGAAGCGTGTAGAAATGCAGAACTGCAAAGAGCAGTGCATTACTGATAATTCTCGGCCGGCGCCACGCTGCGCAGATAGAACAATGCGAAGCCGAAACGCGGGTGCATGAACGAAGTCTGCAGGTTGACCGCCAGCAGCATGCCGAACCACACCGGATCCATGCCCAGCTTGATCGCAACCGGCCCGATCAACGGAATGACGATGAACGCCAGCTCGAAGAAGTCGAGGAAGAAGGCGAGCACGAAGACCATCACGTTGACGACGATCAGGAAGCCCAGCACGCCGCCGGGCAGGCCGGAGAGCAGGTGCTCGACCCAGATCGGCCCGCCCACGCCCTGGAAGACCAGGCGGAAGACGGTCGAGCCGATCAGGGTATTCAAGCGCTTCGGCCGGGGCCTCGGACCAGGTGCCGATTCGACCCGCACGCCGCTCAGGCCATGCGTGCCAAGTCGTGGCGCGGCGACGGGACACGGATTCCAGGGGCCAGGTCAGTCGACGCCGCTGCTGTCCAGCCGAACGCGCCGGCTTGTCCCCGGCCTTCGTTGCGGCCCGCCGCGCAAGCGGTGTCCGCTGCACGATGGGGGGTGGCGCCGCCAGGGCGGGGCGCGCTCGGCGCGCCGTAGCATTCGCCCCTGGCGCGCGCTTCCTGCGCCGCCGCCCATCCCGTGGACCTGCGCAGCCTCCGCTACTTCATCGCCGTTGTCGACGCCGGCAGCCTGTCCAGGGCGGCGGCCTCGCTGTACGTGGCGCAGCCGGCGCTGACGGCGCGCATCAAGAAGCTCGAGGGCGATCTCGGCGCGCGCCTCCTCGAGCGCTCGCATGCCGGCGTCGCGCCCACGCCGGTCGGGCTGCAGCTGTACCACGACGCCCTGCGCCTGCTCGCCGACGCGGCGGCGATCGAGGAGCGCATCCAGCGCAGCGGCGCCAGCCCCGAAGGCTCGGTGACGTTGGCGCTGCCGCTGCTGCTGGTCCCGCTGCTCGCCGGTCCGCTGCTCGTCGGCGTGCGCGCCGCCTATCCCCGCATCCGCGTCTTCGTGCTCGACGACATGAGCCTGATGGTGCGCAAGGCGGTGGTCGAAGGCCGCGCCGACCTCGGCATCCTGGTCGACACGCCCCGGGGCCAGGGGCTGGTCTGCCGCCCGCTGGCCGAAGAGGCGCTGCTGCTCAGCGGCCACGACCCGGCCGGCGCCGTGGCCAGCGAGCTCATGGACGGCGAGGCGGTGGTGCGCTTCGCGGCGGCGGCGGCGCTGCCCCTGGTGCTGCAGTCGCCGCGCTTCTCGATCCGGCAAGACGTCGAGCGCCTGGCGGCCGAGCGCGGGCTGGTGCTCAACATCGTCCACGAGCACGATTCGACGCGCGTCATCCGCTCGCTGCATCTGGCCGGCGCCGGCTTCACCTTCATGCCCGCTTCCTCGGTGTTCGACCAGCCGCCGAACCGGCCGGGCTGGCTGCGCGCGCGCGTCGTCGATCCCGAGATCGTGCGCCGCTACGACCTTGCGCATCCGTCGGCGCGCAGCCCCAGCCCGGCCGCGGCGGCGGTGGCCGAATTCCTGCTCGAGCAGGTGCGCCAGATGGTCGCCTCCGGTGCCTGGCAGGCGCGGCTGCTCTGACGCCATCGGGCGCGGGCCATCGCGCCCGGTGATCGCCCGCCATCAGCAAACGGTATTTCCGCCGCGCGGGGCTTCAAACGCATAGTCCCGCCCGGGTCGCGTGCTGGCGGCCGCCGTCGAGGAGCCCGCTTGTCCCCCCAGTCGCACGAAGTCCCCAATGTCGGCGCCCTCGTCGCCCGCGCCAGCGGTCTGTTCCGCCAGCGCATCGCGCTCCAGGGCAGCGGCGCCGCGCTCGGCTACGAACAGCTCGAAGCGCGCAGCAACCGCCTCGCCAACGCGCTGCTCGCGATGGGGCTGGAGCGCGGCGACCGGGTCGGCGTGTGCCTGCCCAACTGCTTCGAGGTGGTCGAGCTCGAGCTGGCCTGCTACAAGGCCGCGCTCGTCAAGGCACCCATCAACGCCCGGCTTTCGCCGCGCGAGGTCGCCCAGGTGGTGGACAACGCCGGCGCCGCGGTCGTGCTGACGACGCGCGCGCGCGCCGAGGCCTTCCTGCCGCTGCTCGAAGGCGCCGCGCCGCGCCTGCTGCTGCTCGACGCCGACGGCGACGAGTCCTACGCCGGCCGGCTCGAGCGCGCCAGCGACCGCTTCGAGCCCTGCCGCGTGCAGCGC
This sequence comes from Burkholderiales bacterium, assembly GCA_028868875.1. Lineage (GTDB taxonomy): Bacteria > Pseudomonadota > Gammaproteobacteria > Burkholderiales > Burkholderiaceae_C > Rubrivivax. Next base: position 6,408 of record JAGWTS010000275.1, read on the forward strand.
GACGAGCTCGCGGTGCTGCACTACACCTCGGGCTCGTCGGGCACGCTCAAGGCGGCGATGCAGACCTTCGGCAACCGGCTGGCGCAGCTGCGCAAGTTCCTGATGCGCAGCGAAGGCATGGTCCCGGGCGACATCCTGGGCCTGGTCGGGCCGATCACCCATGCCTCGGGCATGCAGCTGGTGCCCGCGTTGTGCGCCGGCGCCACGATCCACCTCTTCCAGGGCTTCGAGCCCGAACGCTGGCTGCAGGAGATGCAGGCCCATCGTGTCAGCCACACCTTCCTGGTGCCGACGATGATCCACATGCTGCTCGAAGAGCAGGAGCGCCGCTACCGCCCGCTGCCCGACCTGCAGCGCCTGGGCTACGGCGCGGCGCCGATGGCGCCGGCGCGCATCCTGCGGGCGATGGACGTCTTCGGCCCGGTGCTCTCGCAAGGCTACGGAGCCGGCGAGACGACCTCGGGCGTCTGCGGCCTGTCGGCCGCCGACCACATCCTGGCGCGCGCCGTGCGCCCCGAGCGCCTGGCCTCCTGCGGGCGCCCGTTTCTCGAATGCGAGGTCGACATCGTCGACAGCGAAGGCCGCAGCGTCGCGGCGGGCGAGGTCGGCGAGATCGTCGTCGGCGGCCCCGACGTCTTCGCCGGCTACTGGCGCGCCCCCGAGCTCACGGCCGAGGTGCTCGTCGACGGCCGCTACCACACCGGCGACCTGGCGCGGCGCGACGACGAGGGCTACCTCTACATCGTCGACCGCAAGAAGGACATGATCATCAGCGGCGGCTTCAACGTCTACCCCACCGAGGTCGAGGCCGTGATCTACCAGCACCCGGCCGTCGCCGAGGCCTGCGTGTTCGCGCTGCCCGACGACAAATGGGGCGAGACGGTGGCCGCGCACGTCGTGCTCAAGCCCGGCGCCGCCTTGACGCAGGCGGAATTCGACGCCTTCTGCGGCGAGCGGCTGGGGGGCTACAAGAAGCCGCGCCGGGTGGAGTTCGTCGCCGCGCTGCCCCGCAATGCCAACGGCAAGCTCGCGCGCAAGCAGGTCCAGGACCCGTATTGGGCCGGCCGGACGCGCCGCGTCAACTGAACGGAGCCCTGCTCATGACCGCCACCACGGCCGCGAACGGCCGGCCTTTCGAAGGCTCGGCCCGGGCCGCCGAGATCATCGCCCGCGCGCGCGCCTTCATCGACGACGAATTGCAGCCACTGGCCGCGCTTCATGGCCTGACGCACGAAGAAGGCGGCGACCGCGCCTTGCTGCAGGCCGTCTGGCAGCGCTCGCGCGAACTCGGCCTGTACGGCCTGACGCTGCCCGAGGCGCTCGGCGGCGCCGGCCTCTCGGTGCTCGACCATGTGCTGGTCAAGGAAGCGATCTACGGCCGCGGCTGCGTGCTCGCGCCCCATGTGCTGGGCGAGCTCACCGGCCCGCCGCGCGTGGGCGCGCTGGCGCGCCAGGCCACGCCCGACCAGATGCAGCGCTTCATCCTGCCGGTGGCGCGCGCCGAGATGGCGATCTGCTTCGCGATCACCGAGCCCGAGGCGGGCTCCGATGCCGGCTCGCTGCAGACGCGGGCAGATCGCGAGGGCGACGACTACGTGCTCACCGGCAGCAAGCGCTTCATCTCGGGATCGCCTTATTGCGACGCCGCGGTCGTCATCGCCTCCACCAGCGACGATCCGGCGCGGCGCGAGACCACGGCCTTCTTCGTCGAGCGCAACCGGCCGGGATTTCGCATCGAAGGCGGCTACAAGACGATGGCGGGCCAGAGCAGCACCGCCGACATCGTGCTCGACGGCTGCCGCATCCCTGCGGCCAACCGCATCGGCGAGCCGGGGCGCGGACTCGCGCTGGCGGTCGGGCGCATTGCGGTGAACCGCCTGCTGCATTGCCCGACCATGCTGGCGCTGGCGCGCCTCGCGCTCGACGATGCCATCGCCCATGCCACGCGGCGGCGCCAGTTCGGCCAGGCGATCGGCGGCTTCCAGGCCATCGCCCACATGCTGGCCGACATGGCGACCGA
>JAGWTS010000276.1 GCA_028868875.1 Burkholderiales bacterium
GCGCGCACGGGCGCCGAGCGCGGCGCCGGCGCCGGACTCGGTCCATCCGCGCTCGGGAAGGCGAGCAGGCGCAGCAGCACCATCGTCAGCGCGCCGTATTCGTCGCTCATCAGCGAGAGCTCTTCGCGGCCGTGCAAGGCGATGCTGTAGAGCAGCTGGGTCTCGTCGGCTGCCATCAGGGCGGCGAGGCGGCGCGCTTCCTCGGCCTCGGGGTCGCCCGCATCCAGGGCCCCCGGCACCGCCTGCTCCACCGCCATCTGCTGCAGCAGCGAAGCCAGTTCCTCGAGCGTGCCGGCGGCCGACAGGCCGAGCCCGCGCAGCCCGTCGACGACCTCGAGCACCTCGCGCCCGTCGCGCCGCGCCAGGGCCTCGACGAGGCGGCGCGCATGGCTGCGGTCGACCGTGCCGAGCATGGCCCGCACCCCGGCTTCCTCGAGCCGGCCGCTGCCGTAGGCGATGGCCTGGTCGGTGAGCGAGAGCGCATCGCGCATCGAGCCGCGCGCGGCGCGCGAGAGCAGCCGCAGGGCGCCGTCGTCCGCGGCCACGCCTTCGGCCTCGAGCACCTGGGCGAGGTGGGCGCGCACGGTCTCGGGCGCCATCGGCCGCAGGTTGAACTGCAGGCAGCGGCTGAGCACCGTGGGCAGCATCTTCTCGGGGTCGGTCGTCGCGAGCACGAACTTCAGGTACTCGGGCGGCTCTTCCAGCGTCTTCAGCAAGGCGTTGAAGGCGTCCTTGGTGAGCTGGTGCGCCTCGTCGATCATGAAGACCTTGAAGCGGCCGACGCCCGGCTTGTAGGCGGCGCGCTCGATCAGGTCGCGGATCTCGTCGATGCTGCGGTTGCTCGCCGCATCGAGCTCGATGTAGTCGATGTAGCGGTCGGCGTCGATCTCGGTGCAGGCGCTGCAGACGCCGCAGGGGTGGGCCGTGATGCCGCCCTTGCCGTCGGCGCCGGTGCAGTTCAGGCTCTTGGCGAGGATGCGCGAGACCGTGGTCTTGCCGATGCCGCGCGTGCCGGTGAAGAGGTAGGCGTGGTGCAGGCGCTGCTGTTCGAGCGCGTTCGTGAGGGCGCGCACGACATGCTCCTGCCCGACCATCTGGTCGAAGCTGCGCGGCCGGTACTTGCGGGCGAGGACGACATAGCTCATTGCGGTTCATTCTACGGACCGCGACGGATAATCCCGGCCATGCAAAGCCGCAACCCCGCCACGCTCAGCTACGAACAAGCCGGCGTCAACTACGAACTCATCGACCCGCTGAAGGTCGCCGCCCAGCGCGCTGCCGCCGCCACCGGCGCCAACCTGGCCCGCCACGGCTTCGGCGAAGTGTCGGCCTCGCGCGGCGAATCGGCCTACGTCGTCGACGTCGGGCCGTTCTACCTCGCGAGCATCGTCGAATGCCTGGGCAGCAAGGCCCTCGTCGCCGACGAGATGCAGCAACTCACCGGCCGCAGCCACTACGCCGCGATCGCCCAGGACACGATCGCGATGGCGATCAACGACCTCGTCACCGTGGGCGCCACGCCGCTCGTCGTCCAGGCCTACTGGGCCGCCGGCGGCAGCGACTGGTTCGGCGACGCCGAGCGCGCGCAGGCCCTGGTCAGCGGCTGGAAAACGGCCTGCGACCATTGCGGCGTGGCCTGGGGCGGCGGCGAGACGCCGGCGCTGGCCGGCATCGTCGAGGGCGGGCGCATCGACCTCGCGGCGGCCTGCACCGGCCTCGTCAACCCGAAGCCGCGGCTGTCGCTGGGCGAGCGCCTGGGCCCGGGCGACGCCATCGTGCTGCTCGCCTCGAGCGGCATCCACGCCAACGGCCTGAGCCTGGCGCGCAAGCTCGTCGAGCGCCTGCCCCAGGGCTACCTGAGCGAGGTGGCGCCGGGCCTGTCCTACGGCGAAGCCCTGCTCGCGCCGACGCTGCTGTACTCGCCCGTCACCGAGGCGCTGTGGCAGGCCGGCATCGGCGTGCATTACGCGGCCAACATCACCGGCCACGGCTGGCGCAAGCTGCTGCGCCATCCGGGCACGTTCACCTACCGCATCGAGCGCATTCCGCCCGTGCCGCCGGTGCTCGAATTCATCGCGCGCCACGCCGGGCACGACGCCGCCGAGGCCTACGGCACGCTCAACATGGGCGCCGGGTTCGCCCTCTTCGTCGCCGCCGCCGACGCCGAGCGCGCGGTCGCGGTGGCGCGCGCCCAGGGCATCGAGGCCCTCGTCGCCGGGCACGTCGAGGCGGGCCCGAAACGGCTGCTGATCGAGCCCCTGGGGGTGGAGTTCGGCGACGACGCGCTGCAGCTTCGCTGAAGGGCCCCGGCTACAATCCGCTTCGCCGGGCCTCCCCGCATGGAAGCGCGCCCAACCGGGTCAGGTGGGGAACCAAGCAGCCCTAAGCGTTGCAACCAGTGCCGGGGTAAGGCTCGGCACCCTCCCCCTCCAGGAACCAGGCCAGCGCTGCGTCAGGCGCCGCGCAGTTCGCCCTGCCTGAACGCCATGACGGCCTGGTTGCGCAGCGTGCCCAGCAGCGCCATTTCCCTGTCCTGCAGCTGGATCGCGCCGGCCTCGGCCTTGTCGGCATAGATCAATGCGAAGGGCTGGCCTTTGCGAAGCATCGGCAGCAGCAGGAAGGTCGGCGCGTTGGCGGCCGCGCGGTACCAGGCCGGCACCCGGCCCGCGATGTTGCGCGCAGCGGCGTCGGCAATCAGCGTGTCCACCGCCTTGACGCAGACGGCGGTGAAGAGGTCCGATTCCGGCGCTGCGCGCAGCGGCACCTTGAACCGCGGGCTCAACTCCTTGGCGCCGGCGCCGAGGCCGAAGCGGCCGGTGAGGGATTCGGTGCGCGGATCGCGCAGGCAGAAGATGACGCGCCGGAACGCCAAGGCGCGCAGCATGGTCTCGAGCACCTTGCGCAAGACCTCGTCGATGCGAAAGGACTCGTCGACCATCGTGTTCGTGATGTCCTGGACCCCCGCGGCGAGAAGGTCCGCTGCTTCGCTGCGCTGCGGCAGCACCAGCGTGGCCGCGGCCTCCGGGTGCGGCGCCACCAGCGTGGCCGCCTCGTCGGCGCGCGGCGCCACCAGGGTCCGCTGCGGGGGCGACGCATCGGCAGGCGCCGGCGCCGGCGCGACGAGCCTTCGCGCTGCCGCGTGGGGCCCCAGGCGCAGGCCCATCGCCGGCATCATGCGGCCGAGTTCGGCGCGCGCCCGGCCCACGCCCTCGACGATGGCCCGCGGCGCCATGCCGAGCACGGCGCCAAAGCGCTCGGCCGTCGCGCCGAGTTGGCGCTCGAGCGCCTCGCCTTCGGCGTCCAGCAGCAGGTCGCTGATCTCGTTGCCGGCGCGCCCGAGCCAGCGCTGGCGCTCGATGCCGAGCGCCGCGCCGCGCGCCGGCACGGCGCCCGCAGGCGCCCGCATGCTGCGCTGCAGGTTGTCGGGCAGGCTCCACGACCGCGCGACCGCGCAGCCCAGTTCCTCGAAGCCGATGCCGAGCACGCGCGAAGCGGCCTTGTCGCGCTCCTGCGTCCCGGCCTTGGCGTCGCCGAGCTGGCGCCTGATCTGCTGCGCCTCTTCTGGAAAGTAGTACTCGGTGAGCAGGCGCCCGAGGTTCTGGAACATCGACCCGAGGAAGGCTTCTTCGCCTTCACGGGTCGTGGACGAGAGCTCGCTCGCGAGCATGCCCGCCATGAGCGCGCGCAGGAACTCGTCCTTCAGGAAAGCGGCGTGGCCCTGGTCGCGCATGTGCTCGAGCAGCAACAGCGACAAGGCCATGTTGCGGATGCCGGCGAAGCCGACCAGCGCCACCGCGCGCGACACCGTGCTCACCGCACCGGCGCCAGTGTTGAAGTGGGCGCTGTTGACCATGCGCAGCAGCTTGTTGGTGAGCGCCACGTCGTGCAGGATCTCGCCGGCCAGGCTCGAAAGGCTTTCGGTCTCCGAGTTGGCGATGCGCTGGATCCGCCCCACCGATTCGGACAGCGCCGGAAAGTCGCCCTTGTTGCGCATCCGGCGCAACAGGAATTCGAGGGTGCCGTGGCTCGCGGTCGGCGTCGCGACGGCCGCGTCGGGTTCGAGCCAGGCGGCGAGCGCGGCGCGCATCGCGGCAACCCCGTCATAGCGCTGGTGCAGGTCGCGCGCCAAGGCCCGCGCGACGATGCCGCGCAGCCCGTCGTCGACCGCGACCGAAGCCGGCAGCACGAGGTCTTCGTGCTGGACCCGGTCGAGCGCGCGGTAGGGGTCGCTCTCGCGCAGCAGCGGCCGCCCGGCGAGGAGTTCGCCGAACATCGCGCCGGCCGAGAACACGTCCATCGCCGGCTGCGGCGCCTCGCCGCGCGCGGCTTCGGGCGAGATGTAGCCCGGGGTGCCGACGATGGCCCCGGGCTGACCGCCGCTGCCGCTGCCGCCACCGATGCGGGCGGCGATGCCGAAGTCCATCACCCGGGCCCGCCCGTCGCGTCCGAGGAGGATGTTCGAGGGCTTGAGATCGCGGTGGACGATGCCTTGCTCGTGCGCCGCGGCCAGGGCGTCGAGCACGCCCAGCATCAGCGTCGCCGCGTCGCGCGACGCGAAGGCTCCGCGCTGGCGCAGCGCCTCGGCCAGGGTCGGCCCTTCGACGTATTCGAAGACGAGGTAGGGCTGGCCGTCCTGCTGGTCGGCTTCGAACACGGGCACGATGTTCGGATGGCCGAGCCGGCTCACCGCCCGCCCTTCGTCGAGCCATTCGTTGACGGCATAGGCACCGGCGCCGGCGTCGAGCAGCTTGACCGCGACCTCGCGCTCGAGGCGCGGGTCGTGGCCGAGCCAGACGCTGGCCTGGGCGCCGCGCCCGAGCAGGCGGCGCAGTTCGAAGCGCCCGAGCCGGCGCGCGGCGGCAGCCGTGGCGGCGCTCATCGCGCGGCCCGCGCCATGGCGCGCGAGCGCGGGCCCGCGGCCGCAGGTTCTTCGGGCTGCAGCGGCATCGGCGCGGTCGGGTTCGAGGTCGGCCGCGGCACATCCTGCAGCGCCTGCTGCAAATCCTTGAACGTGAGCCCGAGGGCGCGGCCGTAGCGCTGCGCCACCCGATGCAGCGCCGGGGCGACATGGGCCGGGGCCTGCGCCAGCGCATCCACGGCTTCGTTGGCCGCGCTCGCGACGAGGCGCAGCACCTCGTCGTCGTCGTCGCCGTGGCGCACCGGGGCGCTCGGCGGCAGGCGCCGGATCATGTGCAGCACGCTGTCGTCCAGGCCCCAGGAGCGGACCACCGCAGCGCCGATGGCCTCGATGTCGGCGCCGAGCACGGCATAGCAGGCGGCTTCCTCGCTCATCCCGGGATCGTCGGGCTCGCCCGCGCGCGCCGACGGCGCAGCCTGCATGAGGCGGCGGATCTGCACCGCCTCGTCGGCGAAGTGGTACTGGACGACGAGGCGCCCGAGGTTCTGCAGCATCGTGATCAGGTAGACGACCTCGCCGTCGTAGCCGGGCGGACGCAGCGCGAGGGCGACGCGCCCGGCGCGCTTGACGCGCTGGGCAAGGCGCTCGAGTTCGGCTGCGCTGCGCGGGTCGAGCGGGCCGGGCCAGGGGCGCAGCGCCAGCGCAGCCCGGCGCACGCCGTCCAGGCCGAGCATCGCGATCGCGCGCCGGATCGTCAGGATCGGGCCGTTGCCCGAAACCTGGGCCCCGCGCACCTGGGCGCCGTTGACGTTGCGCAGCAACTCGAACGAGAGCGCGATGTCCTGCAACACCACCTCGGCCAGCTCGATCGTGCGCTCGCTCTCCATCAGCGCCAGCCGCGCTGCCTGCGCTCCCGCCCCGGGCGAAGACGGCAGGACGCCGGCGGCGCGCAGCTTGTCGCCCAGCAGCGCGATCGTGCCGCCCTGGCCCGCGCCTTCGGTCTGGAGCCAGCCTTCGAGGGCGCGCGCCAGCGTGCGCGCATTGCGATAGCGCTGGCGCTCCTGGCGGTCGGTGCTGCGGTTGACGATGGCGCGCAGCACATCCGGGATCGGGTGTGCCGTGGTCCAGGCCAGGCGCACGATCTCGCGCCCTTCGGGCGGCAGCCGCGAGATCACGCGGCCAGTGTCGGGTTCGTCCAGCGCCGCCTGCCCGACCAGGGCGTGATGCAGCAGCACGCCCAGCGCCAGCACGTCGCGGCCGGCGGCGTCGCGGCGCTCGCGCAAGGCGCCGGGCTCGAGCCCCTCGGCGGACTCTTCGGCCGCGACCTCGAGGCCGGCGACGCGCAGCTGGCCGCTGTCGGACACCAGCATCATGTAGGGCTGGACATCGTGATGGACGACGCCGCCTTCGTGGGCGAAGGCCAGGCCCTGCAAGGCCTGGATCGCGAGCGGCGCGAGTTCGACTCCGGGCATGCCCTTGCTCGAGAGGCGCTCGGCCAGGGTCGCGCGCTCGTGCAGGTCGTAGGCGGCGAAGGGCCAGCCGTCGTGCACGCCGAGCTCGACGACGGGCGCGAGGTTCGGATGGTTCAGCCGCGCCGCACGCCGCACGCCATCGCTCCAGCGCTCGAGCGCCTGCGCACCGATCGGCTGCGAGCGCGGCAGGACCAGCATCCATTCGGCGTTCTCTCCGGGCGCGGCAACGGCCCAGGCCATCGTGCGCTCGCTCTTGCCGAGCAGGCGCAAGAGCTGGAAGCGGCCGAACATGCGCATGGCCGCGGGCCGCGCCGGGCCCGCTTTGTCGGAAGCGACGGAATTCCCCATGGAACGGCATTGGACCGTGGCCGAGGCCCGCCGATCGAGCGATGAGCGCCGGCTTCCCGCACCAGTTCGGGCCCGGGGGCCCGCACCGCGCGGGCCGGGCCTTTGTGTCAGAATTCCCAGGTGCCTGGTCGGGGCGTCGCCTCGCCCGCAGCACGGGAGATTGCGTACATGAGCAGCGAATTGATCAAGCACGTCACCGACCAGTCGTTCGGCAGCGATGTCCTGCAGTCCGACAAGCCGGTACTGGTCGACTACTGGGCGGAATGGTGCGGCCCTTGCAAGATGATCGCGCCGATCCTCGACGAGGTCTCCAAGACCTACGACGGACGCCTGCAGATCGCCAAGATGAACGTCGACGACAACCGCGAGGTGCCGGCCAAATTCGGCATCCGCGGCATCCCGACGCTGATGCTCTTCAAGGGCGGCGAGCTCGCGGCGACCAAGGTCGGCGCCTTGTCCAAGGCCCAGCTCACCGCCTTCATCGACGGTCATCTATAATCATCCCGGTCGGCACGTCGCTTAAGGCGCGCCGACCGAACCGCCACCACGCCCCGACGCCGTCGGCGCTTTAGCCGGCCGCCCTTAGCAGCGGCGCGTGGATCCGGCATCCCACACCAGCTTTTCTCCGTCACCGCGTGACGCTCCGCAGCACGGCTGCGTTGCGGCGACACCCCCAGGGTCCCGACCCATGCATCTGTCCGAACTCAAAGCCCAGCACGTCTCCGAACTCATCAAGATGGGCGAGGCGCTGGAGATCGAGAACGTCACCCGCCTGCGCAAGCAGGAGTTGATGTTCGCGATCATGAAGAAGCGCGCCAAGGCCGGCGAGCAGGTCTACGGCGACGGCGTGCTCGAGGTCCTGCCCGACGGCTTCGGCTTCCTGCGCTCGATCGAGGCGAGCTACATGGCGTCGACCGACGACATCTACCTCAGCCCCAGCCAGATCCGCCGCTTCAACCTGCACACCGGCGACATGGTCGAAGGCGAGGTGCGGGTGCCCAAGGACGGCGAGCGCTACTTCGCCCTCGTCAAGGTCGATCGCGTGAACGGCGTGACGCCCGAGGAGAGCAAGCACAAGATCATGTTCGAGAACCTGACGCCCTTGTTTCCCAAGGAGCAGTTCAAGCTCGAACGCGACATCAAGGCCGAAGAGAACATCACGAGCCGCATCATCGACCTCGTGGCGCCGATCGGCAAAGGCCAGCGCGCCCTGCTCGTGGCCCAGCCCAAGACCGGCAAGACGGTGATGATGCAGCATCTGGCGCACGCCATCGTCGCCAACCACCCCGAGGTGCACCTGATCGTCCTGCTCGTCGACGAGCGCCCCGAGGAAGTGACCGAGATGCTGCGCACGGTGCGCGGCGAGGTCATCAGCTCGACCTTCGACGAACCCGCGGCGCGCCACGTGCAGGTCGCCGAGATGGTGATCGAGCGCGCCAAGCGCCTCGTCGAGATGAAGAAGGACGTCGTGATCCTGCTCGACAGCATCACGCGCCTGGCGCGCGCCTACAACAACGTGCTGCCCTCGTCGGGCAAGGTGCTGACCGGCGGCGTCGACGCCAACGCCCTGCAGCGCCCGAAGCGCTTCTTCGGCGCCGCGCGCAACGTGGAAGAGGGCGGCAGCCTGACGATCATCGGCACCGCCCTCATCGACACCGGCTCGCGCATGGACGAGGTGATCTACGAAGAGTTCAAGGGCACCGGCAACTGCGAGATCCACCTCGACCG
>JAGWTS010000277.1 GCA_028868875.1 Burkholderiales bacterium
CTCGTCGGCCGCGAGCAGCCGCGTGTGGACATTCCGGCCAAGGCCTTCGGCGAGGCCGTCTTCGTCCACGATCTGCGCCTGCCCGGCATGCTGCATGGCCGCGTCGTGCGTCCGCCCTACGCCGGCGCCGACCATGGCGAGTTCATCGGCAACACGCTCGATTCGGTCGACGAAGCCTCGGTTGCCCACATCGCCGGCCTGCGCAGGGTCGTCGTCCTGCGCGACTTCGTCGGCCTCGTCGCCGAGCGCGAAGACGAGGCCGAGCGCGCCGCTACCGAGCTTCGCGTGCGCTGGAAATCCTGGCCCGGGATGCCGCCGCTCGCCGACCTGGAACAGGCCTTGCGCGACCAGCCGGCGACCGAGCGGCGCCTCGTCGACGAAGGCGAGGTCGATGCCGCCCTGGCCGGCGCCGACCAGGCCCTGGCCGCGCGCTACGTCTGGCCCTACCAGTTGCACGCCTCGATCGGCCCTTCCTGCGCACTGGCTCAATGGCACGGCGAACAAGCCCGGCCGCATGTGCTCACGGTCTGGGCCGCGACCCAGTATCCGCACGCCTTGCGCGCCGACCTGGCCTTGCTGATGGGGGTGGCTGAGACCGCCGTCGAAGTCATCCGCCTGGAGGGTGCCGGCTGCTACGGCCGCAACTGCGCCGACGATGTGGCAGCCGACGCCGCCTTGCTGGCGCGTACATCCGGCGCCGCGGTGCGGGTGCAGCTCACGCGCGAACAGGAGCATCTCTGGGAGCCCAAGGGTGCGGCCCAGTTGATGGAGCTTCGCGGCGGCCTGGACGAGGACGGTTCGATCGCCGCCTACGATTTCAGCTCCTGCTACCCCTCGAACGCGGCGCGCACGCTCGCCTTGCTGCTCACGCGAACCATCGAGCCGCTGGCCCCCACCTACGAGATGGGCGACCGCACGGCGCGCCCGCCTTATGCGACGCAGAACCTGCGCGTCGGCGTGCGCGACATGCCGCCGATCCTGCGCGCGGCCTGGCTGCGCGGGGTCTCGGCGCTGCCCAACTGCTTCGCCCACGAGTCGTTCGTCGACGAACTCGCCGCGGCCGCACGCCAGGACCCGGTGGACTTCAGGCTGCGCCACCTCGAAGACGACCGCGCGCGCGAACTGCTGCGCGGCACGGCAGAGCGCGCCGGCTGGCGCCCCCACGCCGGACCGCGGCTGCAGCAAGGCGTCGGCGACTGGCTGCAAGGCCAGGGCGTGGCTTACGCGCGCTATCTGCACGGCCGCTGGCCCGGATTCGGCGCGGCTTATTCGGCCTGGGTGGCCGACGTCGACGTGCACCGCGTCACCGGCGAGGTGAAGGTGCGCAAGGTGGTGGTCGGCCACGATGCCGGGCTCGTCATCAACCCCGCGGGCGCGCGCCACCAGATCCACGGCAACGTGATCCAGACCACGAGCCGGGCGCTGAAGGAATCCTTGCGCATCGACGCGACAACCCACCTGCCCGCCGCGCGCGAATGGGGCGGCTACCCGATCCTGAGCTTCCGCGAGGTGCCGGTGATCGAGGTCTGGCAGGCGCCGCGGGCGCACGAGCCGCCGCTGGGCGTGGGCGAGTCCTCGTCGGTTCCCGGCACCGCGGCGATTGCGAATGCGATCTTCGACGCCACCGGCGTGCGGCTGCGCGAACCGCCGTTCACGCCCGAGGTGGTGCGCGCGGCGCTGCAGGCGCGAGGAATCGGCGCAAGCTCCGGGACCGCCGCAACCCCTGGGCCCGCCGACCCGCCTCCCGCCGCGGCGCCCGGGCCCCAGGGGCCGCGCGGCAAGCGCTGGTGGGCGGCCGCGGGCGCGGCGGCCGTTGCGCTCGTGGGCCTGGGCGCGAGTGCGCTCGGCTGGCGCCCCGCGATCGCGCCGGTGCTGCGCGGCAGCGCGGCGCCGCTGTACACGGCCGAACTGATCGAACAAGGCCGGCGCCTCGCCGAAGCGGGCGGTTGTGCCGGCTGCCACACGCTGCCGGGAGGGCCGGCGCTGGCTGGCGGCCTGGCGATGCAGACGCCCTTCGGCACCGTGCACACCACCAACCTGACGCCCGATGCCGACACCGGCATCGGCAACTGGTCGTTCAGCGCCTTCCAGCGCGCGATGCGCGAAGGGGTCTCGCGCGACGGCCACCTGCTCTACCCCGCCTTCCCCTACACCGCCTACACGCGCCTGACCGACGACGACCTCACCGCCCTCTACGCCTACCTGATGTCGCGGCCCGCCGTGCGAAGCGAGACCCCCGAGGCGCGGATGCGCTTCCCCTTCAACCTGCGGCCGCTGCTCGGGCTCTGGAATGCGCTGTACCTGAAGCCGGGCCCCAGCCAACCGGCCGGCGCTCATCATTCAGCGCAGTGGCAGCGCGGCGCCTATCTGGTCGAGGGCCTGGGCCATTGCGGCGCCTGCCACACGCCGCGCAATGCGCTGGGTGCCGAGCAGAGCGGGTCGCAGCATCTGGCCGGCGCCCGCATCCGCGACCTGGATGCGCCGGCCTTGAACACCGCCTCGCGCTCGCCCGTGCCCTGGACCGAAGCCGAGCTCTTCCACTACCTGCGCCACGGCTACAGCCGGGAGCATGGTGCGGCGATGGGCGCGATGGCACCCGTGATCGGCGAGCTCCAGGCCTTGCCCGACGCCGATTTGCGCGCGATGGCGCATTACCTCGCGTCGTTCGCCGGTGATGCCGACCCGGGCCGCGCTGCCACGGCCGCGCGCGCGGCGGTGGCTGCGGGCCAGGCGGCTGCGCCTGCGCTGCTCGGCCCTTCGCAGCGCCTGTTCGAACAGGCCTGCGGCGCCTGCCATCACGATGGCGACGGGCCCCGGGTGCTGGGCGTGAACGTGCCGCTGGCGCTCAGCAGCGCGCTCCATGCCGATACCCCCCAACGCCTGCTGCGCACGATTGCCGAAGGGCTGCAGCAGCCCGCAGGGCGCGACATCGGCTTCATGCCGGGCTTTGCGCAGGCGCTGGACGATGAGCAACTGGCCGGGCTCGCCGCCTACCTGCGCAGCCGGTTCGCGCCCGGAAAGCCGCCGTGGTCGCAACTGGACCTTGCCGCCGCGAGCGCGCGGGAAGCGGCTGCGCACAACGCGCTGCGCTGACCGCGGCCGCTCCGATCTGTCGGCGCTGTCGGCAGTCGGCTCAGCCCCTCAAGCCGCCAATTCCGCCATCGCCTGAAGAAAGCGCGCTTCGATCGCTTCGCGCCGGCAGTGGCGCCCGCCCTCGACCTGCTTGCGGCCGCCCGCCCAGACGCAGTCGACCGGCGCGCGGCCGGTGAAGATCCAGGCGTCGAGCAAGGCGTCGCCGCTGCGGCCGGCGAGCACCGGCGCGCGCGCATCCAGCGACACCAGGTCGGCCGCGGCGCCGACGCCCAGGCCCACGACGCCCGCGCTCTCGCCCAACGCCGCGGCGCCGCCGGCCAGCGCGGCGTCGAAAAGCGCGCGCCCGTTCGAGGCGCCGGGCTCGGCCATCACGTTGCGCTGGCGCGTGGCCAGGCGCTGCGAGTACTCGAGCATGCGCAATTCGTCGGCGACGCCGATCTGCACGTTCGAGTCCGAGCCGATGCCCCAGCCCCCGCCCGCCGCGGCGAAGGCCGGCGCGTCGAAGATGCCGTCGCCCAGGTTGGCCTCGGTGATCGGGCACAGGCCGACAACGGCGCCGCTGGCGGCGCTGCGCGTCGTCTCTTCGGGCGTCATGTGGGTGGCGTGCACGAGGCACCACCGGCCGTCGACCGCGACATGGTCGATCAGCCATTGCACCGGCCGCGCGCCTGACCAGGCGCGGCAGTCTTCGACTTCCTGCGTCTGCTCGGCGATGTGGAGGTGCACCGGCCCGGTGGGTGCGAGTGTGAGCACCGCGCCGAGTTCTTCGGGCGTCACCGCGCGCAGGCTGTGCGGCGCCACGCCCAGGCGCGCCCCCGGCAGCGGCGCGAGCGCCGAGCGCGTGGCCTCGAGCAGCCGCGCATAGCGTTCGGGCGTGGTGACGAAACGGCGCTGGGCCGCCCCCGGCGCCGCGCCGCCGAAGCCCGAATGGGCGTAGAAGACCGGCATCAGGCACAGGCCGATGCCGCTTTGTTGCGCTGCCGCGGCGATGCGCGCGCCCATCTCGGCCGGGTTCGCGTAGGGCTGGCCGGCCGGGTCGTGGTGCAGGTAATGGAATTCACCGACGCGGGCGAATCCGGCCTCGAGCATCTCGGCGTAAAGCTGGGCCGCAACGGCCTCCAGCTGCTCGGGCGCCATCTTCAGCGCGAAGCGGTACATCAGCTCGCGCCAGCTCCAGAAGCTGTCGGTGCCGGGGCCCCGCCGTTCGGCCAGGCCCGCCATGCCACGTTGGAAGGCGTGGCTGTGGAGGTTGGGCATGGCCGGCAGCACGATGGCATGGCGCTCGTCACCGGGGCGCGCGGGTGCCTCGATTTCGAGAGTGGCAATGCGCCCGGCCTCGATCCCGAGGCGGACGTTGTTGCGCCAGCCCTCGGCCAGCAAGGCGGTGGCGGCATGGATCGTGGTCATCGGGATGGGGCTTGCCAGCGTGTCGTTATGTCTATACATTAACAGAAGTTCGACGGATTGACCATCGGCATTGCCCGCGCTGCCGCCCTTCTTCTCCCGCTCATGAACCGCGATTCCGATTCCCCCCTCCGCCTCTGGCGCAATGCCCGCCTGGCCACGCTTCGCGCCGGCGCGCCGGGGCTGGGCTCGGTCGAGCACGGCGCCATCGCGGTGCAGGGCGATCGCATCGTCTTCGCCGGGGCCGAGCGCGAGCTGCCCGAGGCGTTGCGCCGGACCGAGCACGCCACCGATTGCGAAGGCCGCTGGATCACGCCCGGCCTCGTCGACTGCCACACCCATCTGGTTCACGCCGGCAACCGCGCGCGCGAGTTCGAGCTGCGGCTGCAAGGCGCGAGCTACGAAGAAATTGCGCGTGCCGGCGGCGGCATCGCCTCGTCGGTGGCGGCCCTGCGCGCGGCCTCTGTCGACGAACTGGTGCGGCAGTCGCTGCCGCGGCTCGATGCCCTCATCGCCGAAGGGTTGACGACGATCGAGATCAAGTCCGGCTACGGCCTGGCGCTGGAGCACGAGCGCAAGGCGCTGCAGGCCGCAAGGCGCCTGGGCGAAGAACGGCCGGTGACGGTGCACACCAGCTTCCTCGGCGCCCATGCCCTGCCGCCCGAAGCCGGCGGCGACAAGGACGCCTACATCGACCTCGTCGTGCGCGAGATGCTGCCCGCGCTGGCGGCCGAAGGCCTGGTCGATTCGGTCGACGGCTTCTGCGAAGGTATCGCGTTTTCGCCGGCGCAGATCGGCCGCGTATTCCAAGCCGCGCGCGCCCTCGGCCTGCCGCTGCGCCTGCACGCCGACCAGTTGTCGAACCTGCGCGGTGCGGCGCTCGCCGCGTCTTTCAGCGCGCTCTCGGCCGACCACCTCGAATGGACCGACGAAGCCGGCGCCGCGGCGCTGGCGCAGGCCGGCACGGTCGCCGTGCTGCTGCCCGGGGCCTACTACTTCCTGCGCGAAACCCGGCTGCCGCCGATCGCGGCGCTGCGCGAGCACCGCGCCCGCATCGCGATCGCGACCGACAACAACCCGGGCAGCTCGCCCCTCACGTCCCTGTTGCTGGCGATGAACATGGCGGCAACGCTGTTCCGCCTGAGCGTGGACGAATGCATCGCCGGCGTCACCCGCGAAGCCGCGCGCGCCCTCGGCCTGCAAAACGAGGCCGGCACCCTCGAACCCGGGCGCTGGGCCGACTTCGCGATCTGGGACATCGACCACCCGGCCGAGCTCGTCTACCGCATCGGCTTCAACCCCCTTCACACCCGCATCCGGAAAGGCCTATGAGCCCCGTCACCCTGCGCCCCGGCGCCACTCCCCTGGCCGATTGGCGCGCCGTCTACCGCGGCGCCACGCCAGCCCTCGACCCGGGCTGCGCCGCAGCCGTCGCCGCCAGCGCCGAAGCCGTGGAGCGCATCCTCGCCGGCGGCGAGCCGGTCTACGGCATCAACACCGGCTTCGGCAAGCTCGCCAGCGTGCGCATCGAGAACCAGGATCTCGAACGGCTGCAGCGCAACATCGTGCTCTCGCACGCCGCAGGCGTCGGCGAGCCGATGCCCACGCCCGTGGTTCGCCTGATGATGGCGCTCAAGCTCGCGAGCCTGGCGCAAGGCGCCTCGGGCATCCGCCCGCCGACGCTGGCGCTGCTGCAGGCGATGCTCGAACGCGGCGTCGTGCCGCTGGTGCCGGCGCAAGGTTCGGTCGGCGCTTCGGGCGACCTGGCGCCGCTGGCCCACATGGCGGCGGTGATGATCGGCGTCGGCGAAGCCCTGGTCGGCGGCGAACGCCTGCCCGCGGCCCAGGCGCTGGCGCGCGCCGGGTTGGCGCCGGTGGTGCTGGGCCCGAAGGAAGGCCTGGCCTTGCTCAACGGCACCCAGTTCTCGACCGCCTATGCTCTGGCCGGGCTGTTCGAGGCCGAGCGCCTGTTCGCTGCCGGGCTCGTCACCGGCGCCCTTTCCACCGACGCCGCGCGCGGCTCGGACGCGCCTTTCGACCCGCGCATCCACGCCTTGCGCCCGCACCGCGGCCAGATCGAGACCGCCGGCGCGCTGCGCGCGCTGCTCGGCGGCAGCGCCATCCGCGACTCGCACCGCGCCGGCGATTCGCGCGTGCAGGACCCCTACTGCCTGCGCTGCCAGCCGCAGGTGATGGGCGCCTGCCTCGACCTGCTGCGCCAGGCCGGCCACACGCTGCACATCGAGGCCAACAGCGTCTCGGACAACCCGCTCGTCTTCGCCGCCGAAGGCGAGGCGCTGTCGGGCGGCAACTTCCACGCCGAGCCGGTGGCGTTTGCCGCCGACATGATTGCGCTCGCGCTGTGCGAGATCGGCTCGCTCGCCGAGCGCCGCATCGCGATGCTGGTCGACCCGGCGCTGTCGGGGCTGCCCGCCTTCCTGTGTCCGCACCCCGGGCTGAACTCGGGCTTCATGATTCCCCAGGTCACCGCCGCGGCGCTGGTCTCCGAGAACAAGCAGCGCGCCTACCCGGCCAGCGTCGATTCGATTCCGACCTCGGCGAACCAGGAAGACCATGTCTCGATGGCCGCGCACGGCGCGCGCCGCCTGCTGGCGATGGCCGAGAACGCGTTCGCGGTGATCGGCATCGAATGGCTCGCCGCGGCCCAGGGCTGCGACTTCCACGCCCCCTTGAAGACGAGCCCGCCGCTCGAAGCCGCGCGTGCGCTGCTGCGCGCCGCGGTGCCGCATCTGGACGAAGACCGCCATTTCCACCCCGACCTGCAAGCCGCGATCGGCCTCGTGCGGCGCGGCGCCCTGGCCGAGGCGGCGGCCGGCGTGGCCTTGCCCGACGTCGCCGGAGACGCGCGATGAGCGAGCCCGACTGGCTCAGCGTGCGGCGCGGCACGGCGCCGCTGCTGCTGAGCCTGCCGCACACCGGAGTCGATCTCGCCGGCCTCGAGGCGGGCGGCGTCTCGCCCTGGCTCGCGCGCAAGGACACCGACTGGTGGGTCGAACAGCTCTACGACTTCGCCGCGGGCCTGGGCGCGAGCTTCGTGCGCACGACCCTCTCGCGCAGCGTCATCGACGTCAACCGCGACCCCTCCGGCGCCTCGCTCTACCCGGGCCAGGCGACGACCGGGCTGTGCCCGACCACGAGCTTCGACGGCGAGCCGCTGTACCCCGCGGGGAGCGAGCCCGACGCGGCCGAAATCGAACGCCGCCGCCGCGCCTACTTCGAGCCCTACCACGCGGCCTTGCACGCCGAGCTCGAGCGCCTGCGCGCGCTCCACCCACGCGTGGTGCTTTATGACTGCCACTCGATCCGCTCGACGGTGCCGCGCCTGTTCGAAGGCCGCCTGCCCGTCTTCAACCTCGGCACGAACAGCGGCGCCAGCGCCGACCCCGCGCTGGTGGCGGGCGTGAGCGCCGTGCTCGCGCGCACCGGCCCCACCTGGGTCGTCGACGGCCGCTTCAAGGGCGGCTGGATCACGCGCCGCTACGGCCAGCCGGCCGCCGGCGTGCACGCGCTGCAGATGGAGCTGGCCTGCGCCGCGTACATGGCCGAACCGCCCTCTCCCGATCCCGAGAACTGGCCGACCCCTTTCGACCCCGACCGCGCCGAGCCCACCCGGCGCACCCTGGCCGATGTCCTGGCCTTCGCCCTGCAGTGGGCCAGCGAGCCGGCCGCGGCCGGCCCTTCTTCCACGAACCTGCCCGGAGACTCCCGATGAGCACCAACCCCCGCACCCAGAACACGCGCGTCATCCGCGCCGCGCGCGGCACCCAGTTGTCGGCCAAGAGCTGGCTGACCGAGGCGCCGCTGCGCATGCTGATGAACAACCTCGACCCCGAGGTCGCCGAGCGCCCGAACGACCTCGTGGTCTACGGCGGCATCGGCCGTGC
>JAGWTS010000278.1 GCA_028868875.1 Burkholderiales bacterium
TCGATGTAGCGCTGGAAATACCACTGGCCGCGCTCGACCTCGCTCGGCTTCTCGAGCGCGACGACGCGCGCGCCGCGCGGGTTCATATGCTCCATCAGGCGCTTGATCGTGCCGCCCTTGCCGGCAGCGTCGCGACCCTCGAAAAGGATGACGACACGCTGGCCGCTTTCCTTGACCCAGGCCTGGAGCTTGAGCAACTCGACCTGGAGGCGGTATTTCTGGCGCTCGTAATTGCGCCTCGACATCAGGTTGCGGTAGGGGTAGTGGCCTTCGCGCCAGCCCGGCGCCATCTCGGTGTCGGGGTCGCTGCCGTTGGCTTGCTCGCTGGCGTGGACGAAGAGCAGGCGGCGCAAGGCCTTGACCTCGTCGGGCGAGGCGCCGGCGATCAGCGCCTGGAGCTGGCGCAGCCATTCGCCGGGCGCGCCGGCTTCGCCCTGGGCATGCTTCTCGAGCACGTCGGCCAAGGCCATCGCGGTGACGGTTTCGCGCCGGTCGGCTGCGCGTGCGATGGTGTTGCTTTCGAGGGCGGACGGGGCGAGCGAGGGCGCGACATCGCCGCGCTCGATCGGACGCGACCGGCGCGCGCGACGGCTCGGAGCTGGAGCAGAATGGTTCGTCATGACGGAGGATGTGACGGTTGTATGACGGCCCTGCGATGATAGCCACTCTTGCTGTCAGGTCATGTTCACCTCCGCGCGATCAGCTCGCGCCGCCTGGCGCTGTCGGTGCCCTGGTCGATGCGGGGCGCCCGATGCGGGGCCGGCCGGCTTGAGCCGGGATCCGCTGTACGCGCTGCTGGCGCGCGCCGCGGCGCTTTCGCTGGCGGCGGCGGTCTCGCTCGGGCTCGCCCGCTTCGCCTATGCGCTGCTGCTCTCGCCGATGCGCGCCGAACTCGGCTGGAGCTATTTCACCGCGGGCGCGATGAACACGGTCAACGCCGCCGGCTACCTCGCGGGCGCCCTGCTCGCGCCGCGCGTGTTCAGGCGCTTCGACGCCCGGCGCGTGATGCTCGCCGGCGGCTTCGGCGCAGCGCTGCTGCTGGCCGCGCACGGCGCGGTGCGCACCGACACCGCGCTCTACGCGCTGCGCCTGGCCAGCGGCGTCGCCAGCGCCGCCGCCTTCGTCGGCGGCGGCCTGCTCGCGGCGCGCCTGGCCGGGCGCAGCGACGGCCACGCCGGCCTCGTGCTCGGGCTTTACTACGGCGGCACCGGCCTGGGCATCATCGCCTCGGCCTTGCTCGTGCCGGCCCTGCCCTGGGCCCGGGCCTGGTGGGCACTGGGGGCGCTTGCCTTTGCGGCCACGGCGCTGTGCGCCTTCGGCACGCGCTCGCTGGCAGCGCCGCCCGTCGCCGGAGCGCCGCGTGGGGCCCTGCGCCTGCGCGGATTCGCCTTCGGCCTCGGCGCCTACGGCCTGTTCGGCCTCGGCTACATCGGCTACATGACCTTCATCGTCACGCTGCTGCGCGAACAGGGGCTGTCCGGGCCGATGGTCGTCGCCTTCTACGCCGTGCTCGGCGCCGGTGTCGTGGCCTCGTCGTGGATCTGGTCGGGCCTGCTGCAGCGCCAGCGCGGCGGCCTGGCCCTGGCCTTGCTCAACGGCCTGCTCGCGCTCGCGACGCTGCTGCCGGTGCTGAGCGTGAGCCCGGCCGCGGTATTCGCCTCGGGCGCCTTGTTCGGCGCCGTGTTCCTGTCGGTCGTCGCCTCGACCACGGCGCTGGTGCGCCACAACGCCGAGCCTGCGGCCTGGCCCGCCGGCATCGCGGCATTCACGATCGTCTTCGCGGCGGGCCAGATCGTCGGCCCGAGCCTGGTCGGATTCGTCGCCGACGGCCCGGGCGGGCTCGGCCGCGGCCTGGCCTGGAGCGCGGCGATGCTGGCCGCAGGATCCGCAATCGCGCTGCTGCAGAAGCCGCTGCGGCGCTGAGCCGCTGAGCCTAGAGGCCGAGGAAGACCTCGATGCGCTGGAGTTCTTCGTCGAGCGCGGCCCGAAACGCCGGCTCGCGGGGCGCGCGGCCGGCGGCATAGCCGAACTCGGGCACGAGCCGGCCTTCGCGCAGCGCCAGGTTGCCCCAGCCGACGACCTGGTCGCGCCACAGCAGCGGGAGTGCGTAATAGCCGCGCACGCGCCGCGCCGGGGGCGTGTAGGCCTCGAAGCGATAGGCCCAGCCCCAGAACAGTTCGAAGCGGCGCCGGTCCCAGACCAGGGGGTCGAACGGCGCGAGCAGGCGCACCCGCTCGTCGACGGCGTGGCGGCGCGATGGCGGGTTCTCGCCTTCGGGCCAGAGCCAGGCCAGGCCGTCGACCAGGGCCTGCGGCAGACGCGAGCGGGCGCGCAGCAGCGCGGCGCGGCGCCCTTCGGCCCATTGCGGGGCGCCACGGCGCAGCAGCGCGACGAGTTCGGCGAGCGAGCGCAGCGGCAGCGGCGCGTACTTGTGCACGATGACGTCGATGAGCGCGTCGAGCGCGGCGGCCGGATCGGCGGCCGCGGGCCCGTGCTCGCGCACCGCATACAGGCGCACGCCGGCTTCGCGGCGCGCCACCCGCAGCAGCCCGCGGTAATGCATGTCGTCGAGCAACTGGGTGCTCGCGTTGCTGTTGCCGCCGAACCAGTTCCTGACCTTGCCGTGGTCGAACGCCGCATCGACTTCGCGCGGGTGGACGCTGCCGCGCTGGCGCACGAATTCGAGCACCTCGCGGGCCTGCGTCCGGCGCGCCGCGCTCCATTCGGCGGGAGGCCGGCGCGGGTGCATCAGGTGGTGGGTGGCGCGCGGCACGAAGCCATAGTTGACGAAGAAGTCCTCCTCGATCGCGAGCCGGGCATAGCGCCGCTCGAGGTCGCCGGCGCGGTAGTCGCGAACCCGGTGGCGCAGCGTCAGGTCCTGGGCCCGCGCCGGGGCGCGGATGGGGTCGGCCTGGACGAAGCCGAGGCGTTCGATCGCGCGCGCCAGCGTGGTCGGGGCAAAGAACGTGCGCACCACCGCATGGCGGCGCAGATCGTCGAGGGTCGGGACGGGCATGGCGGGAGGACGGCCGCGTCAGCGCGCGCGCAAGGGCCGGGCGCCGGCTTCGTCGAGCGCGGCGACGCGCAGCAGACGCTGGCCCTCGGCCATCGCCGCGACCACGGTGGCAGGTGCGTCGGCGGCGACGGTCTGCTCGAGCCCGGCCAGGCCGGCGCAGGCGAAGCGGTTGCAGATGTCCGAACGCATCCCGCGCGGCAGGGTGCAGCCGTCGCGGCCATGGTGCAGGCAGGAGGCCTCGACATGGCGGCGCGGCAGCTGCGCGGCGTAGGCGGCCGCGGCGTCCTGCGCGGTCGAGCCCGGATGGCGCTCGACCCAGCGCTGCAGCAGCGCCCGGTCGATAAAGGCGTGCTGCGCCAGGCCGTAGCGGCAGCAGCGGCCAGCGCAGAACGCGCAGAGGCGGCCCCGGATCGCGGAGTCGGAGGGGGGTTTCGCATCGGCGGCCGGTTCGGCGGCCTCCGGCGCTGCCAGCGCGGCCACGCGCTCGAGCTGGGCCAGATATCGCGCGCGCTCGGCGGTGCGGATGTCGATCAGCCGGTTGCGGTTCGGCTGGAGCCAGATCACCGGCGCCGTCGTCAGCGCGGGCGTCGATTCGTGGCGCGTGCGGCGCCGCAGGCGGGCTTGCAGTGCGGCCTCGCGCTCGCGCGCCAGGCGTTCGTCGACCTCGGCGCGGCGGCAGTCCAGCGCCTCGCAGGCCTCGCCGCGCAGGCGCTGCAGGGGCCCGAGCGGAGCGCCGCAGCGGCGACAGGGGACGGGCGCGAGCGAACGGTGGCGGTTCACCGCGGCGAGCTTAGCCGAGGTGGCGCGACTCCGAGGCCGCGGCGGCGCCCGTCGCGGTCGCGATATGGGCAGCGCCCTGGGGCCGACAAACCGCGCTCCGCTCGGCGGCAATACAGGCCGGCTGCGGCCTTCAAGGCCGCAGCTTTGTCCGTGCTTTGGCTTCGGCCGGGCCTGCGGCCCTTCACTTCGCTCGCGCGAAGTGAGCCTGCGCCGAAGAACCGACAAGCTCGCTCGCGCTCGGGGCCTCGCTTTTGGTCGCCGCTCACATCGCTGGCGCGATAGGAGCAGCGCCCGCGCGCCGACAAACCGGGCTTCGCCCGGCGGCCTTACAGGCCGGCTGCGGCCTTCAAGGCCGCAGCTTTGTCGGTGCGCTCCCACGTGAATTCGGGTTCTTCGCGGCCGAAGTGCCCATAGGCCGCCGTCTTCTCGTAGATCGGACGCAGCAGGTCGAGCATCTGGATGATGCCCTTGGGGCGCAGGTCGAAATGCTCCTGCACCAGGGCCGCGATCCGCTCGTCGGAGATCTTGCCCGTGCCTTCGGTGTAGACCGTCACGTTCATCGGCTTGGCGACGCCGATGGCGTAGGCCACCTGGATCTGGCACTGGCGCGCCAGGCCGGCGGCGACGACGTTCTTGGCGACGTAGCGCGCGGCATAGGCGGCCGAGCGGTCGACCTTGCTCGGGTCCTTGCCGCTGAAGGCGCCGCCGCCGTGCGGGCAGGCGCCGCCGTAGGTGTCGACGATGATCTTGCGCCCGGTGAGGCCGCAATCGCCCTGCGGGCCGCCGACGACGAAGCGCCCCGTCGGGTTCACCAGGTAGCGCGTGTTCTTCAGCCACTCCTTGGGCAGCACCGGCTTGATGATCTCCTCGATCACGGCCTCGTAGAAGCTGGGCTTGAGCTTGGTCGCGGTCTCGCTCTGATCCGGGCTGTGCTGGGTCGAGAGCACGACGGTGTCGATCGAATGCGGGCGGCCGTCGACGTAGCGCAGCGTGACCTGGCTCTTGGCGTCGGGGCGCAGGAAGGGCAGGCGCCCGTCCTTGCGCAGGTGCGACTGGCGCTCGACGAGGCGGTGCGCGTAGTGGATGGCCGCGGGCATCAGCTCGGGCGTCTCGTCGCAGGCGTAGCCGAACATCAGGCCCTGGTCGCCAGCGCCGGTGTTCAGGTGGTCGTCGCTCGCATGGTCGACGCCCTGGGCGATGTCGTTGCTCTGCTTGTCGTAGGCGACGAGCACGGCGCAGCCCTTGTAGTCGATGCCGTACTCGGTGTTGTCGTAGCCGATGCGCTTGATGGTGTCGCGCGCGACCTGGATGTAGTCGACGTGGGCGTTGGTCGTGATCTCGCCCGCGAGCACGACGAGGCCGGTGTTGGTCAGCGTCTCGGCCGCGACCCGGCTGCGCGGGTCCTGCTTGAAGATCGCGTCGAGGATTGCGTCCGAGACCTGGTCGGCGACCTTGTCGGGGTGCCCTTCGGAAACGGATTCGGAGGTGAAGAGGAAATCGTTCGCCACTTGATGAAGCTCCAGTTGATGTCACCGACTGCGTCGTCGCTGTTCGGGGTTCCGGAGCCGCGGCGAACGCTTTAGCGGTTTTGTTGAACCGGAGCCTGTCGGCGACCGGTCCGGCGAGGGGGCTGTGCACCCTGGGTATGCTTCGCACCCTCGCGTCGCCCCGCAAGTTGTCCTTTAACTCGGCGACCCGGCGATTATAGGAAACATGCTCCCTTTGCTGCGCTGGCTTTCCAGACGTTCCCTGCGGCTTTTGCACGCCCTCGGCGCCGCCCTGGGCTGGGCCGGCTATGCGCTCTCGCCGAGCTACCGCCGCCGTCTTGTCGAAAACGCGGCGCTGGCCGGCCTCGGCGCGGCCGAGCGCCGCGCCTCGGTCGCCGAGGCCGGCAAGCTCGTGATGGAACTGCCGCGGCTGTGGCTGCGCCCGGCCGAGCAGGCGATCGCCGACCCGGTGCGCTGGGAAGGCGCGGAGCTGATCGAGGCGCTGCTCGAGCGCGGCCGCGGCCTCGTGCTGCTCACGCCGCACATGGGCAGCTTCGAGGTCTCGGCCCAGGCCTATGCCGAGCGCTTCGGCGCGCGCCAGCCGATCACGGTGCTGTACCGCCCGGCGCGCCAGCCCTGGCTGCGCGAGTTGGAAGAGACGGCGCGCGCGCGCCCGGCGCTGGCCACGGCACCGGCCAACCTCTCGGGCGTGCGGCTGATGCTGCGCGCGCTGCGCCGCGGCGAAACCGTGGGCCTGCTGCCCGACCAGGTGCCGCCCGATGGCATGGGGGTCTGGGTGCCCTTCTTCGGCCGCCCGGCCTACACGATGACGCTGGCGGCGCGCCTCGTGCAGCAGACCGGCGCCGCGGTCGCCATCCTCTGCACCGAGCGCCTGGCGCAGGGCGGCGGCTACGTGGTGCGGGCGCTGCCCCTGCCCGAACCCCTGCCGGATGCCGCCCCCGGCGCGGCGGCCGACGAAGCCGCCGCCGCGCTCGCCGTGAACCGCTCGATGGAAGCCGTGATCCGGCGCCTCCCGAGCCAGTACCTCTGGGGCTACCACCGCTACAAGGCGCCGCGCGGCGCCCAGCCGGCATGAGGCGGCTGTCGGCCTATGCGGTGCTGGCCCTGGTCTGGCTGCTGCACGTGCTGCCGCTCGCGCTGCAGGCGGCGCTCGGGCGCGGCGCGGGCCGCCTGCTCTACCGCTTCGCCCACGGCCGGCGCGAGGTGGCGCTGCGCAACGTCGAACTCTGCCTGCCCGAACTCGCACAGGGCGAGCGCGAATCCCTGGTGCGCGAGCATTTCCAGTGGCTCGGGCGCAGCCTGGTCGAGCGCGGCCTGCTCTGGTACGCGCGCCCGGAGCGCCTGCGCCGGCTCATCCATGTGGAAGGCGACGTCGGCCTGGCCGAGCGCAGCGAGCGCCCGGTGATGTGGCTGGTGCCGCATTTCATGGCGCTGGACGTGGCGGGCGCGTCGACCCAGCTGTTCCAGAAGCGCTGGGTGGCCTCGATCTACCAGGCCCAGAGCAACCCGGTGCTCGACGCCGCAGTGCGCCGCGGGCGCCTGCGCTACGGCGGCGGCGAGATCTTTTCGCGCCACGAAAGCGCCCTGCCCCTGGTGCGCGCGATCAAGCGCGGCGCCGCCTTCTTCAACCTGCCCGACATGGACTTCGGCCTGCGCGACAGCGCCTTCGTGCCCTTCTTCGGCGTGCCGGCCGCGACCCTGCTCGCGCCCTCGCGCCTGGCGCGCTCGCTG
Organism: Burkholderiales bacterium; assembly: GCA_028868875.1. Taxonomy (GTDB): domain Bacteria; phylum Pseudomonadota; class Gammaproteobacteria; order Burkholderiales; family Burkholderiaceae_C; genus Rubrivivax. The sequence goes on from JAGWTS010000278.1 coordinate 7,036, forward strand.
AAGATGATCGTCCAGCCCATCGTCGCCGAGACCCTGCCCGGCGGCCAGGGCTACAAGGTGCGCTTCCTGCCGCCCTGGGACGACTGGCCGAGCGCCGACGCCGAGGCCGACGCGCGCCGCATGAACGCCTGGATCGAGACCGAGATCCGGCGCGACCCCGCGCAATACCTGTGGGTGCACAAGCGCTTCAAGAGCCGGCCGCCGGGCGCGCCGCCGGTGTACTGAGGCGCTGGCCGGATAATCGATCGATGCGACAGCGTTTCACGAAGATGCACGGCGCCGGCAACGATTTCGTCGTCCTCGACGCGACGCGTGCGCCGGTCGATTTGACGCCCGAACAGGCGCGCCGCCTCGGCGACCGCCACTTCGGCGTCGGCGCCGACCAGATCCTGGTGGTCGAGCGCAGCGCCACGCCCGGCGTCGACTTCCGCTACCGCATCTACAACAACAGCGGCGACGAGGTCGAGCATTGCGGCAACGGCGCGCGCTGCTTCGTGCGCTACGTCCACGACAAGGGCCTGACCGACAAGACCACGATCCGGGTCGAGACCGTGAACAACCTGCTCGAGCTGCGCCTGCAGCCCGACGGCCGCGTCACGGTGGACATGAACCGCCCGGTGTTCGAGCTCGAACGCGTGCCTTTCGACTCCGAAGGCCTGGCGGCGCGGCGCGAGAACGGCTTCGATCTCTGGTCGCTGGCCGGAGTCGAGCTCGCGGTGCTCTCGATGGGCAACCCGCATGCGGTGCAGCGCGTGGCCGATGTCGACCGCGCCCCGGTCGAGACCCTGGGGCCGCTGATCTCGCACCACCCGCGCTTTGCGCGCGAGGTCAACGCCGGCTTCCTGCAGGTGCTCTCGCCCGAGAGCGCGCGCCTGCGCGTGTTCGAGCGCGGCGCCGGCGAGACCCTGGCCTGCGGCACGGGGGCCTGCGCCGCCGTCGTCGCCGGCATCCGCCTGGGCTGGCTCGGGCGCAAAGTGGAAGTGCAGACCCGCGGCGGCAACCTGCTGATCGAATGGCCGGCCGACGACGCCAGCGTGCTGATGACCGGCCCCGCGGCCACCGTTTTCGAAGGAGAGATCGAGCTGTGAGCATCCAGGGAATCACCGAGACCGACATCGCCGAGTACCTGGCCAACACGCCCGGCTTCTTCGAGCGCCACGCCGAGCTGATGTCGACCATCCAGCTCACGAGCCCGCACGGCCAGCGCGCCGTCTCGCTGCAGGAGCGGCAGATGGAAATGCTGCGCGAGCGCATCAAGGGCCTCGAGATGAAGATCGTCGAGATGATCCGCAACAGCCAGGAGAACCTCGCGATCGCCGACCGGCTGCACCGCTGGACCCGCAACC
>JAGWTS010000279.1 GCA_028868875.1 Burkholderiales bacterium
CGGGCGCGGGCCGTTCGAAGCCAGCGGGCGCGGTGCCGGGCGCGCCGGGGCCTGGGCCAGCGGCGCCGGCGTCGTCATCCGGGACGGCGCCGGGGCGGGCGAGATCACGGGCGAGGTCTGGGCCGCGGCCGGTGCCTGCTGCTGGGCATAGCGGCGGCCCGGCGGGTCGAACAGCATCGTGTACTCGCGCTCGAAGCGGCCGGTGGCCCAGTCGGCTTCGAGGATCACGTCGACGAAGGGTTCGAGCACCGCGCGATCACTCGTGATGCGCAGAACCTGACGCCCGTCAGGCCGCTTCTCGAGCTTGACCTCGGCGGTCGAGAGCACGGCGTTGTAGTCGATACCGGCCTGGCGGTAGGCCTCCGGCGAGGCAACCCGCATCTTGATCGAGGCCAGTTCCTCGGGTGTGATGCTCGTGACATCGACTTCGGCGCGCAGGGCTTCGCCCAGCGCTGACTGCACGGTGAGCCGCCCCAGGCCCAGCGCCGACGCCGGCGCCGTCCACAGGCAAGCGGTGGCCAGCGCCACTGCGGTCAGCGCGAATCGCGCCATGTTCGTCGAGCGGTGTTTCAAGGCGTCTCCCAAAACGTTCGGCCGGACCCTTTGCAGCCTCCCAGCCGCCCCACAGTCCGGTGCCCCCCCGTGACTCGCGGACGATGCTGCGCAATCAGCGGAAAACACAATAACATCAAGCATATACGCTTACAAGCTCAGGTGATGGCTGATGTTCGTGGCCGAATTACTTGGTTTCCAGCTTGTCAGCACTGCGTTGTCACCGGACAACGCAGCGGCCTGTCACTGCTCGAGCAGGATGCGCAGCATACGACGCAGCGGTTCTGCGGCGCCCCACAAGAGCTGATCGCCGATTGTGAAGGCGCCCAGATATTCGCTACCCAGCGCCAGCTTGCGCAAGCGACCGACCGCGATCTTCATCGTGCCCGTCACCGCCACCGGGGTCAGGCCGCGCACCGTCGCTTCGCGCGTGTTCGGCACGTAACTCACCCACTCGTTGTCGTTGGCGATCATGTGTTCGATGTCGGCCAGTGGAGCGTCTTTCTTGAGCTTGATCGTGAGCGCCTGGCTGTGGCAGCGCATCGCGCCGACGCGAACGCAGATCGAATCGATCGGGGTTTCCGGGCTGCCGAAGCCGGGACCGCGGCCGAGAATCTTGTTGGTTTCGGCCCCGCCCTTCCACTCTTCGAGGCTGGTGCCGTCGCCGCGGTCGCTGTCGATCCAGGGGATCAGGCTGCCGGCCAGCGGCACCATGAAGTTCTTCGTCTCTTCGGCCGTGAGGGCGCGCTGGGTCGCGGCGACCTGGCGGTCGATCTCGAGGATGGCGCTGGCCGGGTCGTCGAGCCGGGCGCGCACCGCGGCGTTGAGCGTGCCCATCTGCGTCAGCAACTCGCGCATGTGCTGGGCGCCGCCGCCCGAAGCCGCCTGGTAGGTGGTGCAGGCCATCCACTCGACGAGGTCGGCCTTGAAGAGCGCGCCCACGCCCATCAGCATGCAGCTCACGGTGCAGTTGCCGCCGATGAAGTCCTTCACCCCCTTGGCGAGCGCGGCGTCGATCACCGGACGATTCACCGGGTCGAGGATGATGACGGCGTCTTCCTGCATGCGCAGGGTCTTGGCGGCGTCGATCCAGTAGCCCTTCCAGCCCGCGGCGCGCAGCTGCGGGTAGACGGCCTTGGTGTATTCGCCGCCTTGCGCGGTGATGACGATGTCGCAGCGCTTCAAGGCCGCGATGTCGTTCGCGTCGAAGAGCTTCTTCTCGTTCTTGGCCATCGCCGGGGCGGCGCCGCCGGCGTTGGAGGTGGAGAAGAACACCGGCTCGATGAGCGCGAAGTCGCCTTCGGCCTGCATGCGGTCGAGCAGCACGGAGCCGACCATGCCGCGCCAGCCTACGAGTCCTACGAGTGCCATTTTGGGTCTTGCCTTTCCAGCGTTGCCTGGACCCCGCGGTTCATTCCCGGCTCGAATCGCCGGGGTCCAGAGTGGGGGCGAGACGAAGTCCGAGACGCTAGGTCTTGGTGGTAATCGGGGTGATGGTTTTGCCGCGGAGCGATGCGACCACCGCGTCACCCATCTCGCGCGTGCCGACCTTCTTCGTGCCTTCGCTCCAGATATCGGCCGTGCGCAGGCCGGCGCTGAGCACCGCGCGCACGGCGGACTCGATGCGGTCGGCCGATTCCGGCAGATTGAGGGAGAAGCGAAGCATCATGGCGGCGGACAGGATTGTAGCCAGCGGGTTGGCGAGATCGCGGCCTGCGATGTCCGGCGCGCTGCCGTGGCTGGGCTCGTACAGCCCCTTGTTGTTCTTGTCCAACGAGGCCGAGGGCAGCATGCCGATCGAGCCGGTGAGCATCGCCGCTTCGTCCGAGAGGATGTCGCCGAACATGTTGCCGGTGACGACGACATCGAACTTCTTCGGCGCGCGCACGAGTTGCATCGCGGCGTTGTCGACGTACATGTGCTCCAGCGCCACGTCCGGGTACTGGGCGTGGACCTCGGTCACGACATCCTTCCAGAACTGGAAGGTCTCGAGCACGTTGGCCTTGTCGACGCTCGTGACCTTCTTGCCGCGCTTGCGCGCCGCCTGAAAGGCGACATGGGCGATGCGCTCGATCTCGGGGCGGCTGTAGCGCATCGTGTCGAAGGCTTCTTCGGCGCCCGGGAAATGGCCATCGACCGCCGTGCGGCGGCCGCGCGGCTGGCCGAAGTAGATGTCGCCGGTGAGCTCGCGGATGATCAGGATGTCCAGCCCCGAGACGAGTTCGGGCTTCAGGCTCGACGCGTGCGTGAGCTGCTCGTAGCACAGCGCAGGGCGGAAGTTGGCGAAAAGGCCCAGGTGCTTGCGCAGGCCCAGGATCGCCTGCTCTGGGCGCAGGGCGCGTTCGAGCTTGTCGTACTTCCAGTCGCCGACGGCGCCGAAGAGGATGGCGTCAGCCGCCTTGGCCAGGGCCAGCGTCGACTCGGGCAGCGGGTGGCCGTGGGCTTCGTAGGCGGCGCCGCCGACGAGGGCGGTTTCGGTTTCGAATTTCAGATCGAGCACGTCGAGGACGCGCACGGCCTGGGCGACGATTTCGGTGCCGATGCCGTCACCGGGGAGGATGGCGATTTTCATAGGGGTCTCAGTTTTGAATGGCAGCCATGGCCACCCTCGACGCATGAATCAATGATTCAAGCGGACGCCGCGGAACCGGCTCTGCCGGGCCGCTGGCGTCGCCCCCCCCGGGGGGGGGAGCGCCGCTGGCGCTGCGGGGGGGATTCAATTTATCCGATCAGCGTTTGGGCGAGCCAGGGCATTTTCGCCAGGCGCTCGGATTCGAAGGCGCGGATCTTGTCGGCATGGCGCAGGGTCAGGCCGATGTCGTCGAAGCCGTTGACGAGGCAATATTTGCGGAAGGGCTGGACCTCGAATGGAATCTCGCCGCCATCGGGCTTGGCAACGACCTGGCGCGGCAGATCGACGGTGAGCTCGTAGCCCGGGAAGGCCTTCACCTCGTCGAACAACTGCGAGACCTGCGACTCGGGCAGGACGATCGGCAGCAAGCCGTTCTTGAAGCAGTTCTCGAAGAAGATGTCGGCAAAGCTCGGCGCGATCACGGCGCGGAATCCGTATTGATCCAGCGCCCAGGGCGCGTGCTCGCGGCTCGATCCGCAGCCGAAATTGCGGCGCGCGAGCAGGACCGAGGCGCCCTGGTAACGCGGCTGGTTGAGGACGAAATCAGGGTTCGGCCGGCGCTGGGACGGGTCCTGCCCCGGCTCGCCCGGATCGAGGTAACGCCAGGCGTCGAACAGGTTGGGGCCGAAGCCGGAGCGCGCGATCGACTTCAGGAACTGCTTGGGGATGATGGCGTCGGTGTCGACGTTCTCGCGATCCATCGGCGCGACGAGTCCCTTGTGGACGGTGAAGGCTTGCATGGCTTTTCCTTAGATTTCCAGGGCGGCTGTGAACGCCGTTTGCTGCGCCCGCATTTGCGCATCAAGCGGACGCCGCGGATCCGGCTTGGCCGGTCCGCTGGCGGCGCCCCCCTGGGGGGGAGCGCCGTAGGCGCTTCGGGGGGGATTCACGATATGCGGCGCACGTCGACGAAATGGCCGTTGAGCGCGGCGGCTGCCGCCATTGCCGGGCTCACGAGGTGGGTGCGGCCGCCCGCGCCCTGGCGGCCCTCGAAGTTGCGGTTGCTGGTCGAGGCGCAGCGCTCGCCAGGTTCGAGCCGGTCGGCGTTCATCGCCAGGCACATGCTGCAGCCGGGTTCGCGCCATTCGAAACCGGCGGCACGGAACACGGCGTCCAGCCCTTCGGCCTCGGCCTGCGCTTTCACGCGGCCGGAGCCGGGAACGACCAGCGCGCGCTTGACGTTGGAGGCCACCTTGCCGCCGATGCGGCGCACGACGGCGGCGGCTTCGCGCAGGTCTTCGATGCGGCTGTTGGTGCAGGAGCCGATGAAGACCTTGTCGATGCGGATGTCGGCCATCGCCTTGTTCGGCTCCAACCCCATGTAGGCCAGGGCGCGCTCGATCGCGCCGCGCTTGTTGGCGTCTTTCTCTTTCTCGGGATCCGGCACGCGGCCCTCGATGCCGACCACCATCTCGGGGCTCGTGCCCCAGGTGACCTGGGGCTGGATCTGCGTGGCATCGATTTCGACCACGGTGTCGAACTTCGCGCCCGGGTCGGAATGCAGGTTGCGCCAATGGGCAACGGCGTGATCCCATTCGACTCCGCTCGGCGCGAAAGGCCGGCCCTTCACGTAGTCGAGGGTCTTGTCGTCGACGGCCACCATCCCGGCGCGGGCGCCGGCCTCGATCGCCATGTTGCACACCGTCATCCGCCCTTCCATGCTGAGGGCGCGGATGGCCGAGCCGGCGAACTCGATCGTCGAGCCGGTGCCGCCCGCGGTGCCGATGCGGCCGATGATGGCGAGCACGATGTCCTTGGCGCCGCAGCCGCGCGGCAGCGCGCCCTCCACCTTGACGAGCATGTTCTTCGCTTTCTTGGCGAGCAGGGTCTGGGTCGCCATCACATGCTCGACCTCGCTCGTGCCGATGCCGTGCGCGAGGGCGCCGAACGCGCCATGGGTGCTGGTGTGGCTGTCGCCGCAGACGACGGTCATTCCCGGCAAGGTGGCGCCGCTCTCCGGCCCGATCACGTGGACGATGCCCTGGCGCTTGTCCAGGAAGGGAAAGAAGGCCGCCGCCCCGCTGGCCTTGATGTTGGCGTCCAGCGTCGTGACCTGGAGCTTGCTGATCGGGTCGGTGATGCCGTCGTAGCCGCGCTCCCAGCCGCTGGTGGGCGTGTTGTGGTCGGCGGTGGCGACGATGGAACTCGCGCGCCAGACCTTGCGTCCGGCCAGCCGCAGGCCTTCGAAAGCCTGCGGGCTCGTCACCTCGTGCACGAGATGACGGTCGATGTAGAGGACGGCGGTGCCGTCCTCTTCGGTGTGGACGACATGCTCGTCCCAGAGCTTGTCGTAAAGGGTTCTGGCAGTCATGGTGGTTCAACCTCCGGGGCTGGGATTCTCGTTCGGGAGCGGGCACAGCGCATCGACGAAGCGCTGGACCACGGTGGGCAATACATCCTGGGTACGCACGGCGAGCAGATAGTCGCGCTCGGCCCAGGCCTCGTCCAGGGCGCGGACTTCGACGCGGAAGACGCGGGCGAAGCGGCGCGCCACCGCGGCCGGCATCACGGCGACTCCCAGGCCCGCCTCGACGAGCTGGGCGATGGCGTCGAAGCCGCGCACCTGCAGGCGCGAACGCAAGGCCAGGCCGCGCTCCTGGGCCGCGGCCAGCATCAATTCGTGGGCCGCGGCGCCGGCGTGCAGGCCGACGATGTCGTGGTCGAGCAAGGCCTCGAAGCGCAGCGAAGGCCGCCCCGCGAGTGCATGACCGGCCGGCAGCAGCGCCGCGAGCGAGCCGTGGCGGTAGCGCCGCGTGCTGATGCGGTTGTCGAGCAGCGGCGCGACGAAGAAGCCGACGTCGGCGCGGCCTTCGGCCACCGCGGCCTGCACCTCGGCACTCGTCTGGTCTTCGAGGCTGATGCGGATCTGCGGGTGCGCCTGCGAAAAGGCCGCGAGGTCGGGCGGCAGGCATTCGCTGATGGCCCCGGCGTTGGCGACGATGCGCAGATGGCCCTTGATGCCGCGCGAGAACTCGACGACCTCGCTTTCCAGCGCGTGCAGCGAGGCGTGAAGCGAGCGGATGTGGCGCACCAGCGCGCGCCCTGCTTCGGTGAGTTCGACGCCGCGTGCGTGGCGCTCGAACAGCGGCACGCCGAAGCGCGCCTCGAGATCCTTCAGGCGCTTGCTCGCCGCAGCCAAAGCCAGGTGCTCGCGCGCCGCGCCGGCCGTGATGCTGCGCGTGTCGGCGATGGCGAGCACGAGGTTCAGGGTGACGAGGTCGAAGCGCATGGCGGGTGAGGCAAGCCGCAACGATAGCCTTCGCCGGCAGCGCCGTCTTGCTCGAATTGTTGATTGAGCCTTCGCGCACTACGAATGGCCGCTTCGGAGCGCTGCCTCGATAGCGAGTCCGTCCTCGCAGACGAACAGATACTGCTGCGAAGGCTCGACGCGCGCCGATCGCGGGTCACGGGCCCGCAAAGCCTCGATGGCTCGATCGCCCGGCCGCTGGGCAAGGTCGGGCGCGACCTCCCGCCCGAGCAGGGATATCAGGCGGCGCCCCTGACCGCCCGCGCGACCCTGGGCAGCCTCGAGCGCGAACTCGGCAGCCTCGATCGCTTCGGGCCGGAGATCGGCGCCCACAGCCGCAGCGCGCTCGCCATGGCCGAACTGCCTTTCGACATCCCGGTGGAAATAGAGGGCGAAGTCGAGATGGCCGGCTGACGAACCGGCCTGGATCAACCCAGCGCCGCGACCACCTCGGGCGGAGCCTGCACGAGTTCGATCAGCACCCCTTCGCCGCCCACCGGGAACGCTTCGTTGCCCTTGGGGTGGATGAAGCAGATGTCGTGGCCGGCGGCGCCTTTGCGGATGCCGCCTGGAGCGAAGCGCACGCCGTGGGCCGTCATCCAATCGACGGCCTGCGCGAGATCGTCGACCCAGAGGCCGACGTGGTTCAACGGCGTGGCGTGCACGGCGGGCTTCTTCTCGGCATCCAGCGGCTGCATCAGGTCGACCTCGACCGCGTGCGGCCCCGTGCCCAGCGCGCAGATGTCTTCGTCGACGTTTTCGCGCTCGCTTACGAAGCTGCTCTTCACCGTGAGGCCGAAGAGGTCGACCCAGAGCGATTTCAGCCTTGCCTTGTCGGGCCCGCCGATCGCGATCTGCTGGATGCCGAGAATGCGAAAGGGTTTGGCGTTCATTGAAAACTCAGGATCGGTTGATCGACCGCCAGGCTCTCGCCTTGGGCGGCGAGCAGCTCGGACACCGTGCCGTCGCTCGCGGCGACGAGGATGTTCTCCATCTTCATCGCCTCGATCACCGCCAGGCGCTCGCCGGCCTGCACCGCCTGGCCGGGCTTGACGGCGATGTCGACGAGCAGACCCGGCATCGGCGAGAGCAGGAATCGGCTCATGTCGGGCGGCGCCTTGAACGGCATCACGCGCAGCAGTTCGGCGGCGCGCGCCGAGATCAGCATCGCGTCGATGCGCCGGCCGTTGTGCTCGACCCGGGTCCACAGCCCCTGGCGCTCGGCCTGGGCCGTGAAAGCGCGGCCGTTGCAGAAACCGCTGGCGCGGATGTCGCCGAACTTCCAGTCCATGTCGATCTCGTAGCAGCGCTGGTCCAGCCGGACCGTCGTCTTGCCGTTGGCAACGATCTGCACCGGCACATGGCGGTGCGCGCCGCCTTCGCCCTTGACGACGGCGACGAAGTCCTGGCCGATGCGAATGCCATGGCCCGCGAGCTGGCCGCTGATGCCGGCGGCGCGGCTGCGATAACTGCGATAGACCGCGGCCGCCAGCGCCACCAGGAAGTCGGGGTCGTCGTGCTCCACGTCCTCGGCGCGAAAGCCCTGGCCGTAATGCTCGGCGATGAAGCCGGTGTTGAAGTCGCCCGAAACGAACTTCGGATGCGCGAGCAAGGCCGACTGGAAGGGAATGTTGCTCGACACCCCGCGGATGACGAAGCCGTTGAGCGCCAGCCGCATGCGCTCGATCGCGTCCTTGCGGTCGGCGCCGTGGACGATGAGCTTGGCGATCATCGAGTCGTAGTACATCGGGATCTCGCCGCCTTCGGCCACGCCGGTGTCGACGCGCACGCCCCCGCCTTCCGGAACGGGACAAGCCGCTTCCATCGTCGTCTCGGGCGGCTGGAAGCGCACGAGGCGGCCGGTCGAAGGCAGGAAGTTGCGGAACGGGTCTTCGGCGTTGATGCGGCATTCGATCGCCCAGCCGCGGC
>JAGWTS010000280.1 GCA_028868875.1 Burkholderiales bacterium
CTCGCTGCGGAACAGGGCACCGAGGTAGGGGATGTCGCCGAGCAGCGGCACCTTCGAGTTGTTCTCGGTGTAGCTGTCCTGGATCAGGCCGCCGAGGACGATGATCTGGCCGTCGTCGACGACCACGGTCGATTCGATCGAGCGCTTGGTCGTCGACGGCCCGGCGTTGCTGGTGCCGGCGGCGGTCGCGGTCTCGACCGCCGACTGCTCCTGGTAGATCGTCATCTTGACCGTGCCGCCCTCGCCGATCTGCGGCCGCACGCGCAGCGTGATGCCCACGTCCTTGCGCTCGATGGTCTGGAACGGGCTCGACGTCGAGGTGCCGGTATTGGTGTACTGGCCGGTGATGAAAGGCACGTTCTCGCCGACCACGATCTTGGCCTCCTCGTTGTCGAGCGTGACCAGGTTCGGGGTCGAGACGATGTTCACCTTGGCCTGGGTCGCGAGCGCGTTTGCGATCGCGCCGAGCGCGTAGCTGCTGCCGTACTTGCGGATGAGGCCGATGTTCAGGCCGTCCGCCGGCAGCGTCGTGCCCTTGCCGGTCGCCGTCTGCGACAAGGTGAGGATGCTGGGCCCGCCCACCGAGAGGCTGGTGCCTGCGAACAGCCCGGTCGAATCGCCCGCCTTGCCGAGCAGGCCCTGCCACTGCAAGCCGAGGTCGGCCGAGTTGTCGCCCGAGACCTCGACGATCATGCTCTCGATGTAGACCTGGGCCCGGCGCGAATCGAGCTGGTCGATCATGCTGCGCACCTGGCGGTACAGCGGCTCGGGCGCGCTGATGATGAGCGAGTTCGTCGACGGGTCGGCCTGGACGAAGCCGCCCGTGGTGACGTCGCCCGAGGGCGTGACCGGCGCCGTCGCCTGGGGCGAGTTCGCGCCCCCGGCCGCGTTCGCGGCGTTGGCCTGCGGCGTCGGCGTCGCCGCCGTCGATCCGCGGTTGCCGCTGCCCGAGGAGCCGCCGCCCGTGTTGCCGAAAGCCGCGCGCAGCACGGTCGCGAGCTTGACCGCATCGGCGTTCTTCAGGTGCACGACCCAGAGCCCGCCTCCCGGGCCGAGGCCGCTCGTCGGGCGGTCGAGCTGGGCGATCATGACGCGCACGTTCGCCAGCTTGGCGTTGTTGGCCGCGCGCACGATGAGCGAGTTGCTGCGCGGGTCGGCGATCACGGTGGTCGCGCCCGGGGCGCCGGGAACGCCGGGCGCGGCCGCGGCGGCGCCGCCGTCGGCCAGGCGTTGCACGAGCGGCGCCAGGTCGGAGGCCACCGCATGCTCGAGCGGCACCACCTCGAGGTTGGTCGACGAGGGCTGGTCGAGCGCCGCGACGATGCGCGCCAGGCGCTTCAGGTTGTCCGCGTAGTCGGTGATGACGAGGGCGTTCGAGCTCGGGTTCGCGTTGATCGTGTTGTTCGCGCTGATGAGCGGGCGCAGCACCGCGACGAGGTTGTTCGGGTTCTCGTACTTGAGCTGGAAGATCTGGGTCACGATCTGGTCGCCGCGCGTGGCCGGGGCCCCGCCGATCGAGACCGTGCCGGTCTGGAGCTTGGCGTCGGCCTCGGGCACCACCTTGAGCAGGCCGGCGCTGTCGACGACGGCGTAGCCGAGGCCGCGCAGCGCCGAGAGGTAGCTCTGGTAGGCCTGGGCGATGCTCTGGGGCTGCTCGCTGTAGACCGTGATCTGGCCCTTGACGCGCGGGTCGATGACGATCTGGCGGTTCAGCATTGCGCCGAAGGCGCGGCTCACGGCGTCGATGTCGGCGTTGACGAAGTTCACCGTCACCGGCGCGGCCCCCTTCTGCGCCGAGACGGGTGCCATGGCGACGAGGCTGGCGGCGGCCAGGCACAGGGCGAGGGCAGGGTGGCGCGGCGAATTCATGCTCATCCGATCGAAAGAACGGCCGCGGCGCCCTGGCGCCGGCCGAGAAGGTTCAGGAGATTGTTCAGGCCGGCCTCGTAGCCAGGGGCGGCGCGCGCCAGGCCGCGAAAGCGCAGCCCGCCGGGCCCCCATTGGCCGTTGCCGGTGAGCTCGAGCGGACCGTCGAGCGTGCTGAGCGCGATCCGGGCGACGCTGCCGCCGCTGAGCGCGAGGCGGTAGCTGCCCAGCTTCTCGTCGCCCGAAACGCGCGCCGACAGGTCGTCGACGCGCAGCAGCGCCTGGCCGGCCAGGCGCCAGCGCCCGGCCGCCGATTCCACCACCAGGCCTTCGCCCGAGAGGCTCAGCCAGCCGCCCAGGCGCAAGGTGTTGAAGGGCGTGCCCAGGCCGTCGAGCCAGGCCGCGGGCCACTGGCCATAGCTGCCCTGCGCGGCCGGCAGGCTGATCTTCAAGCCGCCCCAGGCGGGCGCGACGCGCAGCGCCAGTTCGCCGTGGATGCAGCAGGGCTGGCGCGCGCGCAAGGCGAGGGCGAAGCCGTCCAGCCCGAGCGTCCATTGCAGGCGCGAAGGCAGGGCGCGCGCCTCCAGGCTGTCCGGGCCGCCCGCCAGCACCGGCAGGGCGCTGCCCGACCAGAGGCTGCCGCGCGCGTCGGCGAGCAGGAAGCGCCCGGCGCTTGCGCGGGCGACGGCGTCGCCGAGCCAGGCCGCGGGGGCGAAGACGAGCAGGGCCACGAGGGCGCCGCAGAGCGCGCCGGCGGCGCCGAACCAGGGTCCGCCGCCGGCGCCGGCAGCAGGCCTGCGCACGCGGCTCAAGAAGCGGCTCCGAGGGCCAGGGTCACGGTTCCGGCATAGCCGCTGGCGCCGCGCGTGATCTGGGCTTCGAGCGGGCGCGCGCGCGCGCCGGAGCGGACTTCGGCGAGCCAGTCGCGCAGTTGCGTGCCGTCGACGCCGCTCAGGCTCAGCACCGCGCGGTCGCCCTGGATCGAGAGCCGGCCCTTGTCGCCGAGCCGGGCCGTCGCCGCCTGCAGCGCCGCGAGCGCCTGGGCCGCGGCCAGCGGCGGCGTCGCGCGCAGCGCGCGCGCTTCGGCGGCGAGCGCCTGCATGGCCTGGATCCGGGCGTCGAGCGCGTCGAGGCGCGCCGGCGCGCTGGCGATGCGGTGCCAGGCCGGCAGCACCGCGAACGCAAGCAGGGCGTAGCCGCCGAGCACCGCGGCGCCGAGGGCGACCATGCGGCGCTCGCGCACGGCCAGGCCGCGCCACCAGGCCCGCAGCGGCGCGAACGAAGCCGCGCCCGGCGTCATCGGCGGGCTCCCGCCGAACCGAGGTCCGGCTTCATGCGGCGCCCCGCCGGCCATGCGAGAGCGTCAGGCGGCCGTCGCTGAATTCGACCGTCAAGCCGGTCGGCTCGAGCTTGCGGCGCAGGGTGTCGATCTGCGCCGGATCGAGGCCGGCGGCGGCCAGGGTCAGGCGGCCGGTCTCGAAGCGCAGGGTCTGGACCGGGCCCATTCCCTCGGGCCAGGCCGCGGCGGCGGCGCCGAGCAGCGATTCGAGGTCGTCCGCCCCGGGGCGGCCGGCGGCGGCGCGCAGGCGCGAGGTTTCGCGCTCCATCTGGACCGGGGCGTCGTAGACCACGCGCAGGGCCGGGAAGCTGTCCTTCAGCAGCCGCGTCATCTCGGCCTCGCGCCCGGCGATGCGCTGCTGCAGCGTCCAGGCCCAGGCGTTGAGCCCGACGAGCTGCACCAGCACCAGCGCGTAGACGCCGGCGCGCACGAGGCGCCATTCCGGGCTGAGGAAGCGGCGCAGCCCGGCGCGCGCGGCCTGCAGCCCGCGGTGGCGCGGCGCGAGGCCGAACTGGCGCAGGTTCCAGCGCCCGCGCGCGGCCTGCAGGCCGCGTTCGGCGTCGCTCACGACCGCGACCGGAGCCCCCAGCCATTGCTCGGCGGCGGCGGCCGCCGCCGGCGTCGCGCTCCAGCGCAGCGCGCCGGGCTCGGCCGGCAGCAGGCTGCGCGCCAGGTTGCCGTCCAGGCGCAGGCAGAGCGGGCCCTGGCCCAGGTTGAGCGCCAGGCTGGGGGTGGAATCGGCCGCGCCGGCGAGGAAGAAATGGCCGCCGGGCTCGTCCTCGGGGCTGGTCGGCGGCAGCACGCGCTCGACCACGCGGCCGCCGGTTTCGAGCGCCGCCAGCGTCGCCTGGAGCCAGGGCGCATTGACCGCCGCGACCCAGGCCGGCTGGCCGGCTGCGGCGCGCGGCGCCAGCGCCAGGTGCACGAGGGGGTCGTCTTCGAGCAGCGCCTCCTCGAGCAGCCCGCCCAGTGCCGGCCGCAGCTTGGCCGCCGGGGCCTTGGGCAGGTTCAGACGCTGCCAGCCGACGTCGGCGTCGGCGAGCACGGCGCAGACCAGGTCGGCCTTGGGCAGCGCCGCGCTCGCGCAGCGGCCGCTTTGCGCCGGCGTCAGGCCGTCGATGCTGAAGACGTAGTCGAACTCGCTCGCTGCCGGGGCCGAGGGGCCGGCGTCGCCGTTGCCGCGTGCGCCCAGGCGCTCGCGGGGGGGAATCTGGATCACCAGGATCGACATGGCCGCCATTGTCGCCGCCTCATGTTTCACCCAGATTCACCCAGTGGCACGCTGTAGCGCTCGCGCTGCAGCACCACGACCTCGAGCCCGCGCCGGACCACGAGCGAGCGTTCCTCGAGCACCTTGCCGTCCAGGCGCAGCCGGCCGTCGATCTCGAAGTAGTCGGAGCGGAAGCCGACCCGGGCGGGGTCGACCTTGATCGTGCCGGTGAGGCGCTGGATGTCGGCCACGCTCGTGAATGCGGCGCGCTTGCGCGCCTGGATCAGGCGTTCGGCGGTGCCGCCGTCGAGGCCCGCGATCGCGGCCTGCAGGACTTCGCTCGATGCGGTGTTGGCGTCCACCGTCGTCGGCACCGGCAGCAGCGTGGCCAGCGGCGCGAGGCGCGCCAGCGTCGCCGCGTCGACGCCGAGCCAGGCCAGTTGCGAGAGGCGCTGCGGCGCGATCGGCTGCGTCTGCGCCGACGCGTCGGTGGGAACCGGGGCGAGCGCGGCGGCGAGGCCCTGGCCGATCGTCGTCGCCACGCCCGGATCGATGCCGGCGCTCTCGCACAGGCGCTGCAGCGCCGCGAGCTGGGTCGGGTCGAGCTGGCCCTTGGCGTCGACGAGGTTGCGCAGGTTCCAGCGCGACTGGGCGTCGACGATCGAGCCGGAGAGGAAGGCGTCGGGCCCGCCCTCGGCGTTGTTGTCCTGGTCGGCGGCGAGAAAGGTCGAGAGCCGGGCTTCGGCCAGCGGCGTCGCCCAGGGTGCGTCGAGGCGGGTCGGGCGCCCGCTGCGCGCGTCTTCGCGCAGGATCAGGCGCGCCCAGTCGAGGGCGCCGGTGAGCACCCATTCGGCTTGGGCATGGGCGCGCTCGGCGGTCTCGATGTCGACCGCGCGCGTCTGCTGCCAGACCATGCCCGCGGCCAGCGTCGCCACCAGCGTGAGGATGACCATTGCCAGCAGCAGGGCCGCGCCGCGCTGGCGCCGCGGGCGGCGGCGGGCGCTCGCGCCCGGCGTCATAGGCCCTGGGGCCCGAGCGCGATGTCCCGGGTGAGCACGCCGGCGGCGGTGGTGACGACGAGGCGCACCCCGGTGGGCAGCAGCGCGCGCGCAGTCGGCGCCGGCGCCATGGTCGCGTCGGACGCGGCGGGCGGCGTCGTGCCGGCCGCCGCCGACCCGGCGGCGGGGGCGCTGGCCGCGGCACCGGGAAGCGCCGGGACGAGCGCGACATCGCCCGTCGACTGGGCGTTGGTCCAGGCGTTGACGCGGTAGAAATAGACCTGCCAGGTCTGCACGTCGTCGAGCAGGCGCACCTGCGCCGCTTCGTTGCCGAGGAGCTGGCGCGAGCCGAGCCAGGCCTGCTGCAGCGCCGCGACCCGGGTCACGCCGGGGCTTGCCCAGCGCTGCCAGCTGCTGCCGTGCAGCGACCAGGCGACGACGGCGACGCCGTCGGCGACGCTGCGCGTGAGCAGCAGGGTCTGGCCGTCAAAGCTCAGCGCCGGCACGCTGCCGCTGTCGAAGATCGCGCCCAGGTCCTGCTCCCACTGGGCCATGATCGTGTTCAGCCGCGCCGCCCTGTCCACCGCCTCGGCGTTCGCATCGCGCGCGCGCACCATCGCGTCGAGGCCGCGCCAGGCCAGGCCCGCGAGCACCGCCATGATGACGAGCGCGACCATGACCTCGACGAGCGTGAAACCGCGCTGGCGCCGGGTTCGGTCGATGGTCGTCGCCCGTGCCGCACGAGCCGCACAACCCGGCGCTCCCCAAGCGGACGCCGCGGATCCGGCTCCGCCGGTCCGCTGGCGTCGCCCCCGCGGGCCACGAAGGGGCCCCTGGTGGCCCTGAGGGGAAGCGCCGAAGGCGCTACGGGGGGGAGCCATCACCCTCTGGACACCACGGTCGTGAGCGTCAGCAGCGGGTACCCGGCCTCGTCGCTGACGACGGCGTCGACGCGGCGGAAGTTCGGGTTCGGCGTCGGCCGCGTGCGCAGCTGGCCGCGGTAGCTGCGTCCGAGCTGCTGGCAGCTGAAATCGGAGTCGCCGACATCGGGCATCAGGTGCGCCAGGCGCAAGGCGGTGAGCTGGTTCTGGGCGCACCAGCCGGCGGCGCTGACCTCGGCCAGGCGCTCGGCGTTGTCGCTGAGCACGCCCGCGGCGCGCATGCCGGCGCCGAGCGCGATGGCGACGATCGCGAGCGCGACCATGACCTCGATCAGGGTGAAGCCGCGCGCCTTCACGGGGTCGCGGCGCTCGCGTCGGGCGCGGGGGCGAAGGCCGAGAGGCCGTCGCTCGCGAGCACCACGCGCTGGTCGTCCAGGCGCAGCACCAGGCGCTGCGGCGGCAGGATCGCATCCGGCCCCAGCGTCAGGCTGGTGCCACCGACGATCTGCGCGCTCACGCGCGGGTCGAGCCAGTGGCGCGGCAGGTCGGCCGAGGCCGGCAGGCCGACGAAGCGGAAGTCGTCGCCCCGGTCGTCGGTGCCCGGCACCCAGCGCACCTCGAAACCGCCTGCACGCGCATCGGCGCGGGCGGCTTCGAGCAGCGTCGCGAGCCGGGCGGCCTCGTTCTCGAGCCGGGTCTGAGCCGGGTCGCGGATCGCGAGGCTGACGAGGCCGGCGGCGATGGCGACGATCGCCATCACGACCATCAGCTCGATGAGCGTGAAGCCCCGCGCCTTACTGCCAGGAGCCGATCTCGGCATTCTTGCCCTCGCCGCCGGGCTGGCCGCTGGGGCCGAAGCTGAAGACGTCGATCTCGCCCTTCACGCCCGGGTTGAGGTATTGGTAGGGATGGCCCCAGGGGTCGTTCGGCAGCTTGTCCAGGTAGGGCTTCCAGTTCGGCGGAACCGGGGCAGCCGTGGGCTTGTGGACGAGCGCGTCCAGGCCCTGGTCCTGGCTCGGATAGCGCTGGTTGTCGAGCTTGTAGAGCTTGAGCGTCTGCATCAGGTTGCTGATGTCGGTGTGCGCCGCGGTGACGCGCGCGTCCTCGGCGCGCTCGAGCACGTTGGGCACGATCAGCGCCGCGAGCACGCCGATGATGACGAGCACCACCATGATCTCGATGAGCGTGAAACCGCGCGAGCGGCGGAGGCGGGGCATGGGGTTCATGGGTGCGGGACGACTGGGGTGGGATGCGCCGTTCGACGGCACGCTCTGGCAGGGCGCAGCAATCATAATCGCCGCATGTTGCAGCGTTGGTGGTCGTTCGCGGTCTGGGCCCTGGTGGCCTTGAGCGCCTTCTTCTGGGGCCTGCACTGGGTCGTCGCCACGGCCAGGGCGCCCGCCGGCACCCGCGTCGTCGCGCTCGACGCCACGCCCCGCGGCGACCTCACGCGCCTGTTCGGTGCTGCGGTGGTCGCGCAGGCCGCGGCGCCCGCGCCCGAGGCCGCGCGTTTCAAGCTGCTGGGCGTGGTGGCCCCGCGCCCCGGCGCGGCGCAGGGCGAAGGGCTGGCCCTGATCGCGGTCGACGGCAAGCTGGCGCGCAGCTACCGGCCCGGCGCCAAGGTGGATGGCGACTGGGTGCTGCAATCGGTTCAGATGCGCGGCGCATCGCTCGGCCCGGCCGGCGGCGCCACCCGCCTCGCGCTCGAGATTCCTCCGCCCGCAGCCGCCGCCGTCGGCGTGCCGGGGACGCTGCCGCCGCCGTCCGCGCTGCCGCAACCGGCGCCGCTGCCCATCGCGACGCCGCCGGGCGTGCCCGCTGCGCCGCCGCTGGCGCCGGGTGTCATGACGCCCGCGCGCCTGCAGATGTTGGTGCCGGGCGTGATCCCGCCGCGCCCTGCCGCCGTGCCGAACGAGGCCATGCCCGGCATCCCGGGCGAGACGGACAGCCAGTAATCCTAAAAACAGCAGTTACCCGGTCGCCGCGAGCGCAGCTGGCGCTGGCGGCAGGCCAATCTGACCGACGATTCGTTGGCAGATGTAGGCCAGCAGTGCCCGCCATCG
>JAGWTS010000571.1 GCA_028868875.1 Burkholderiales bacterium
GTGGGGAACTGGATCATGCCGTCCTTGGCCAGCTCTTCATCGGTCAGCGGCATGTCCGAGGCGCCGAAATCGACCGTCTTCGAACGCACCTGCTTCAGGCCGGCACCCGAGCCGATCGACTGGTAGTTCAGGCGCACACCGGTCGCCTTGTTGTAGGCCTCGGCCCACTTCGAATAGATCGGTGCGGCGAAACTCGAGCCGGCCCCCGTGACGTCCTGGGCCAACACGGCGCCAGTGCCTACGGCGAGACCGAATCCAACGATGGCGATACGAGCGAGTGAAGAAGTCATGCTGAGCCTTTCTGGGCTGTCCAGTGATGGAAGCTCGCACTCTAGAAAGATCTCATGACAACTCAATGACAACGCCGATGACGGTTTCGGGCCGTCAAATCCGTCATGACTATGTCACAGGCACGTCATTTAATCCAAAACGCAACGGCTCGACCGCCGGAAACAGGATTGGGCCGGCTCAAGCGCGCGCGGCGGCGGCAGCCAGGCGTTCGGCGCAGCGGCGACCGACCTCGGCATCGCGCGCCTCGACCATCACCCGCAGCACGGGCTCGGTCCCCGAAGCCCGGATCAGCACCCGGCCTGAATCGCCCAGCTCGCGCTCGGCACTGTCGCGCGCGTCGTCGAGTGCGGCGCTGCGCTTCCAGTCGCTGCCTTCGCGCAAGCGGACGTTGATCAAGGTCTGGGGAAACAGCGTCACCCCTTCGAGCAGCGAAGCCAGCGTGCAGCCGCCGCGCCGCACGGCCTGCATGATCTGCAGCGCGCTCACGATGCCGTCGCCGGTGGTATGTCGGTCGAGCGCGAGCAGATGGCCCGAGCCTTCGCCGCCGAGCTGCCAGCCGCGCGCGGCGAGCTCTTCGAGCACGTAGCGATCGCCCACCTTGGCGCGGACCAGGCTCACGCCGCGGCGGCGCAGCGCCAGCTCGACCGCCATGTTCGTCATCAGCGTGCCGACCACCCCGGGCACCGGACTGCGCTGCGACAGCCGGTCGACCGCCATCGCGTAGAGCAACTCGTCGCCGTTGTAGAGCCGCCCCTCGGCGTCGACCATCTGCAACCGGTCGCCGTCGCCGTCGAGGGCGATGCCGTAGTCGGCCCGGTGCTGGCTCACCGCGTGAACCAGCGCCGCGGGCTCGGTCGCCCCGACCCCGTCGTTGATGTTCATGCCGTCGGGCTGGCAGCCTATCTTGACGACCGTCGCCCCGAGTTCGTGAAAGACGTCGGGCGCAACGTGATAGGCGGCACCATGGGCGGCGTCGATCACGAGCTTCATGCCGCGCAGCGACAGGGTGTGCGGCACCGTGCTCTTGCAGAACTCGATGTAGCGCCCGCTCGCGTCGTCGAGCCGCCGTGCCCGCCCGAGGCCGGCCGAATCGACCCATTGCGGATCCTGGGCCAGTGCCGCCTCGACCTCGATCTCCCAGTGGTCGGGCAGCTTCTCGCCATCGGCCGAGAAGAACTTGACGCCGTTGTCGCCGAACGGGTTGTGCGAAGCGCTGATGACGACGCCGAGATCCAGCCGCAGCGCGCGCACGAGATAGGCCACGCCGGGGGTCGGCAAGGGGCCGCTCAGCAGCACGTCCA
>JAGWTS010000281.1 GCA_028868875.1 Burkholderiales bacterium
TAGCCGATGCCGGTGTCGCGGCGCAGCTCCATCAGGCAGTCGCGGCTGTATTCGGCCAGGCGCACCATGCGGCTCTTGTTGATGCGGTAGCGCGCCTCGGTGCAGTTGCGCAGCACCGAGAGGCACCAGCTCCACATCGCCGGGTCGAGCAGCGGCTTGATGACGAGCGGGCTGTGGTGCATCAGGAGCCACTTCACGGCCTTGACCGGCACCCCCGGCCCGGCCCAGGGCGCCGAGTAGCCGGGCGAGACCTCGCCGGCGTTGCCGTAGCTGGTTTCCAGCGCCGGCCCGGGCTGGCGGTCGACGACCGTGACCTCGTGCCCGGCCTTGGCCAGGTAATAAGCGACGCTGGTTCCCACCACCCCACTGCCGAGCACCACGACGGACACGTTCTTCTCCTGGTTGCGTTGCCGGTTCCTTAGCAGGCCCCGTGCCAGAAGAAAAAGCCGAATCGAATCAACGGCTTGGCCGAAGCTGGCGAAAAGCGGCCACGCTGGGTGTATCGATTTCGTTCCAATCGACGCCTGACGAATCTCGTCAGATCAGAGAAAGCGCCATGAAATCATCGGCTTGGCGTGATCGTATCGATTCAAATACACTGTATCGATACGAATACGGTTTGGAGGCCCGATGCGTATCGACGTTCGCTTCACCGACCGCGTCGGCATCGCCCAGGAAGTGCTGGCCACCCTGGCGCGGCGCGCCTTCAACGTCACCGCGGTCGAGGTCGAGCCGCCGCACATCTACGTCGAGGCGCCCGAGCTCGATGGCGCGGGCCTGGCCGGGCTGCGCGACGAACTGATGCGCGTGCCGAGCGTCCTCAGCGTGAGCCCGGTCGGCATCCTGCCCGGGGCCCAGCGCCGCATCTACCTCGACCATTTGCTGGCCTCGCAGGCGGATCCGGTGTTCGCCATCGACACCGAAGGCCGGGTCGCGGTGGCCAACCGCGCCGCGGTCGCGGCCAGCGGCCTCGCGGCCAAGGCCGTGGCCGGCGCCGCCATCGAGCCCCTGCTCGGCCAGCCCGGCCTGCTCGAAGGCCTCGTCGCCGGCGACTACCACCTGCCGGTGACCGAGATCGAGTTCGGCGGCGAGCCCTACATGATGGAGACCACGCCGCTGCACGAAGACGGCGGCCGCCTCGCCGGCGCCGTCGTCACGCTGCACGCGCCCAGCCGCATGGGCGAGCAGCTCAGCGCCTTGCGCAACTACGGCAGCAGCGGCGGCTTCGACGCCATCCTCGGCGTCTCGCAGGAGATGGCGCAGCTCAAGCTGCGCGCCGCGCGCATGGCCCTGGTCGACGCGCCCCTGCTCATCAGCGGTGAAACCGGCACCGGCAAGGAACTGCTCGCCCACGCCTGCCACGCCGCGAGCCCGCGCGGGAGCCAGCCCTTTTTTGCCCTGAACTGCGCCGCGCTGCCGGAGAACCTCGCCGAGAGCGAACTCTTCGGCTATTCGCCCGGCGCCTTCACCGGTGCCTTGCGCGGCGGCAAGCCGGGGCTTCTCGAACTCGCCGACCGCGGCACCGTCTTCCTGGACGAAGTGGGCGAGATGTCGCCCTACCTCCAGGCCAAGCTGCTGCGCTTTCTCAACGACGGCAGCTTTCGCCGCGTCGGCGGCGACCGCGAGCTGAAGGTGGATGTGCGCATCATCAGCGCCACGCACCGCGCGCTCGACGAGATGGTCGCCGCAGGCGCCTTCCGCCAGGACCTGCTGTTCCGCCTGAACGTGCTCAACCTGCACATGCCGGCGCTGCGCGAGCGCACCGACGACATCCTGCCGCTGGCGCATTCGATCCTGGCCCGCGCCTGCGCCCAGGCCGGCCGCCCGGCGCTGCGCCTGACCCCGGCAGCGAGCGCTGCCTTGCTCACCAACCCCTGGGTCGGCAACGTGCGGCAGTTGCAGAACGTGATCTTCCGCGCCGTGACCATGTGCGAGCGGCCGCTGATCGACGTGGCCGACCTCGAGCTCGCGGGCTCCGCGGCGCGGCCGGACAACGAGGGCGCGGTCGGGACGCTGGAGCAGGCCGTGGCCGATTTCGAGCGCCAGCTGCTGCAGCGGCTGTACCGCGAATACCCGTCGACGCGACGCCTGGCCAAGCGCTTGGGCACTTCGCATTCGGCGATCGCGGCCCGGCTGCGGCGCTATGGCATCGGAGAGGTTTGATCAAGCAGCGAAGCACCTGATCAATAGACTTAAAGATGAGTTGACCATTGAATAGGAGGTGGTGGGCCAGGTGGTGACGACGATGAAGGGCATCAACGAAGGCAGCCGGCGCATCGCCGCCATCATCGGCGTGATCGACGCCATCGCCTTCCAGACCAACATCCTGGCGCTCAATGCTGCGGTCGAGGCGGCGCGCGCCGGCAGCCAGCGGCGCGGCTTTGCCGTCGTCGCCGGCGAGGTGCGCAACCTCGCGCAGCGCTGCACCGAGGCGGCGCGCGAGATCAAGGGGCTGATCACCGCGAGCGTCGAGCAGGTGACGCAGGGCACGGCCCTGGTGGGCCGCGCCGGCGCGACCATGGGCGAGATCGTGGGCTCGATCCATCGCGTCTCCGAGATCGTGAGCGCGATCGCATCGGCCTCGGCCGAGCAGTCCGGCGGCGTGGCCCAGATCGGCGAGGCCGTGGGCCAGATGGACCGCGCGACCCAGCAGAACGCGGCCCAGGTCGAGGAAAGCGCCGCCGCCGCCGAAAGCCTGCGCCAGCAGGCGCAGCAACTGGTGCGCGCGGTGGCGGTGTTCCGGACCGCCTGAGGCGCTTCAGTCGAAGCTGTACTTCAGCCCGACGAACAGGTTGCGCCCCGGGGTGTTGTAGCCCTGGGCCAGCTCGTAGGACTTGTCGGCAACGTTGTCCAGGCGCGCGCTCAGGGTCCAGCTCCGGCTCGGGCTCCAGCTGGCGTGGAGGTTGACGAGGCCGTAGCCGCCCATCCGGTTCGCCTCGGTGTTCGGGTCGGCATTGAAGCGGGCCTGGCTCACGACCCAGTCGGCGCCGGCCTGCCAGGCGCCCCAGGACTTGTCGACGCCGGCGCTGGCATGGCTGCGGGCGCGGCGCGGCAGGAGCGAGCCCGTCGTCGTGTCGACGGGGGTCTGCAGCGTCCACTCGCCGTGCAGCTGCCAGCCGTCGAGGCGCCAGGCGCCATCCAGGGTCAGGCCGCGGATGCGGGCATTCGCCAGGTTCACCACCGTGCTGTAGTCGGGCGTGAGCTCGATCAGGTCGTCGATCGTGTTCTGGAACAGTGTCACGCCGGCGCGCAGGCTGCCGCGCTCGAAGCGCAGCCCGGTTTCCAGGTTGCGCGAGCGTTCGGGCTTGAGGTCCGGGTTGCCGCTGTAGGAGCCGTCGAACGGGTAATAGAGGTCGTTGATCGTCGGCGCCTTGAAGGCCGTTCCCGCGCTCGCCGACCAGCGCCAGCCCGGCGCGAAGCGCAGGCCCCAGGCCAGCTTGCCGGTCGCGTGCTGGCCCAGCCTGGAATAGCGGTCGTCGCGCAGCGACAGCTCGACCGAATGGGCGCCGAAGCGCGCGCTGTAGCCGGCAAAGACCGCGGCCACGCTGCGCGACGCCACGGTGTAGGCGGTGCTGCTCTGCACCGTCTCGCGGCGCCAGTCCAGCCCCGCGAGCAGCTTGCCGCCCGCGGCGGAAAAGTCGTTCTGCCAGCTCAGCTGGTCCTGGTCGGTATCGAAGCTTCCCGGGTAGCTGCCCAGCGTCGTCATGTGGTCGCTGCCGCGCGCCGCCGTGAGCAGGCTGGTCCAGGAAGCGTTGACGCGGTTGCTGCTTTGCAGGCTCAGCGACGACAGGCGCTGGTCGTTCGCGTCGTCGTTGCCCGGGCCGCTGTCGTAGTGGGTGTGGCCCTGGCTGTAGAGCGCATGCAGGGCCAGGCTTTGACCGGCGGCCCAGCCGTGTTCGAGGTCGAGGCCGAAGTTCGTGTTGCGGTAGGGATCGTCGGTCTTGGACGGGTTGTAGCTGTACGCCGCCGCCGCGTTCGTCGCCGGGAAGGATTTGGACTCGCTGTATCCGGCCTGCAGCGAAAGCCGCGTGTCGCCCCATTCGCGGCCGAGCCCGAAGGCGGCCTTGCGCGTGTCCCAGGTGCCGGCGCCGAGGTCGAGCGTCGTGCGCGTGCCGCGCCGGGTGAAGATCTGGATCACGCCGCCGATCGCGTCCGAGCCGTAGAGGCTGCTCGCCGGCCCGCGCAGGATTTCGATGTGGTCGATCTGGTCGAGCGGGATGTTCTCGAGCGCGGTCATGCCGGTGGTGGCCGAACCCATGCGCACGCCATCGACCAGCACCACGACGTGGTTGGTGTTGGTGCCGCGGAGCGAGACCCCCGTGGGCTGGCCGGCGCCGCCGTTGGCGACGATCTCGGCCCCGCCGTAGGCCTGCAGCACTTCGGCCAGGGTCTGGGCCCCGGCGGCGCGCAGCGTGCTCGAATCGATCACGCGCAGGTCCGACAAGGCGTCGGCCTCGGTCTGCGCCGTGCGCGTGCCGGTGACGACGATGGTCGTGGCGCCGTCGGCGGCATGAACGAGGGGAAACGAAAGGGCAAGGCCCAGGCCGCATGCGGCGGCAGGCCAACGGAAGGCTGGATTCATCGAAGAAGCTCCAAGCAGCAAGCGTCCCCGCAAGCTGCGTTGATGGCGAGATCCGCGGCGCGAACGCCGCGGCGGCTGCGCTTCGAGGCCGGTATCCGGGCTTGCGGACCGGGCTGCGCTGGGCGCACCCCTCGACCCTCGCCTTCCCACGGGGCGAACCCCGCAGTGGCCTAGTGAGAGCCGAATATCCGCTTCACCGGTGCGGGGGCAGCGCAGGAATCGGGCCGGGGCCCTCACCTGCTTCCCGTTCAACTCCCGTCCCGGGAAGGGACGCGAGCACCTGAAGCGGGGCGGAGTTTAGCTTGGTGTCAAAGCAGGGCGAGGTCGCGCGCTTCGGCGCCCGGGAACACGGTCTGGAGCTGGGCCGGCCCGAGGCCGTAGAGCCGAGCGAAGAGCCCGCCGAGCAGCGCGCGGTAATCGTTGAGCACCGGGTAGTCGCGGTTCTGGAACAGCGTCGCCTGCTCGACCTCGACCTGCTCGCCCGCCACCCGGCCGCCGCGCAGGCCGCCGCCGAGCACCCAGTAGACGCTGCCGTGGCCGTGGTCGGTGCCGCCGTTGCCGTTCTGGCGGAAGGTGCGGCCGAATTCGCTGATCACGACGACCACCGTCTGCTTCCAGACCGGGCCCATCTCCTGGGCATAGGCCGCCAGGCCCTGGCCGAGCTCGTCCAGGCGGTTGGCGAGGTAGCCGCGGGCGCCGCCTTCGCCGACATGGGTGTCCCAGCCGCCGACGTCGATGAAGCCGATCTCGTAGCGGTCGCGCATCAGCCGCGCCACGCGCCGCGCCTCCTGCTGGAAGCTCTTCGAGTTGATGGCGTTGCGGCTTGCCGCTTCCATCTCGCCCGCGACCTCGCGCATCACCTCGTCGCGCACCGTGAAGCCTTCGTTCACGCTGCCCGCCAGGCGGGTGCCGGCGTACATCGAGGCGATGAGCCGGCTCTGGCGCGCGTCGACCGCGGGCCGGGCGATCGAGCGCAGCGCCTGGTTCGGCACCGCGACCCCGCCCTCGAACGACAGCGGCAGCCGGTCGGTGAAGGCCATGGGCGCGGCGCCGCTCAGCACGCTGCACAGCCGGTTCAGGAAGCCCGAGCGGAAGTTGCGCGGCTGCTCGAGCGGCTGGCCGAGCTCGATGCTGTCCTGGGTCTCGAAATGGCTGCGCGTCAGGTCGGCGGTTCCGGCAAAGGGCACGAAGGCGGCTTCGCCGCTTTGGAACAGCGGGTAGACGGTCTCGCGCAGCGCCGGATGCAGGCCCCAGTCGCGGTCCAGCGCCAAGGCCGATGCGAGGTCGGCAGACGGCGGGGCGACGGCGATGCCGGGCCGCGCCTCGTAGTAGAAGCGGCTCGAGACCGGCACCAGCAGGTTGGCCGCGTCGTAGCCGCCGCGCAGGAAGACGAGCAGGAAGCGCGGCAGCTCGCGTCCGGCGCCGAAGCCGCGCGTGCCGGCGAAGGCGAAACCGGTGGCGCTGCTGCGGCGCAGGAACTGGCGGCGGTCCATGAGGGGGGCCTTTCTGGCGCGCGTTTCAGCGGCTCATCATCTCGGGCGAGGCGAGCAGGAAGGTGTTCCATTCCTGCGGCGAGCGGCTCTGGTCCAGCGCCTGCTTTGTCGCCGGGCTCAGGCGGCGGCTGATCGACTCGAAGTACAGCGCGTTCGACAGCTGCGGGAAGGCCGGCCTTTCCTGAGGCGCCGGCCCGTCCGTGCGGAACAGCCCGGCGTTGCCGCTGCCGATGGCGCGGGCGATCTCGAAGCGCGTCGCCATCTGCCCCGGGCTGGACCAGGCGCTTTCGGCCAGCGGCCAGCCGTCGGGGGTCTGGCGGCCGTACAAGGGCTCGCCCATGCGCTGCAGCCAGTTCAGCACCGGGCCCGCGTTCAGGATCACGCGCTCGTCGTAGGCCAGGCGCAGCGCCGAGATCACGTAGCGCATCGGATCCTTGAAATGGCGGCCCGCGCCCTGGCCGAACCCGGGGGCGGTGAACAGGGCGTGCAGGGTCTGGGCGATGTCGCCGTCGCTGCGCCGGAACGCCTCGGCGCCGCGCGCCACCAGCGCCGGCGCCGGGTCGTCGGCGAGCCAGAACCGGCACAGCTGGGTGCAGACGAAGCGCGCGGTCGAGGGATGGCGCGCGAGGCGGTCCAGCGCCTCCTCGATCTCGCCCAGGCCGCGCGCGCGGATCGGCGCGCCGAGCAACTCCTTGGGCCCGAAGTCGTGGCGCATCGGGTTGAACTCGAACAGCCCGCGGCGCACGTAGGCGGCTTGGAGCGCGGGCCGCACGCGCGGGAGTTGCGGCGCCAGGTTCACGCCGGCGCCGGTGAGCACTCGCGCGAGTTCCTGCACGTCGCGCTGGCCGTAGCCGCCCTCGACGCCCAGGGTGTGCAACTCCATCAGCTCGCGCGCGAAGTTCTCGTTGACGTGGCCCGCGGCGTTGCGGTCGTTGTCGAGGAAGCGCAGCATCACCGGATGCAGCGTGACGGCGCCGAGCAGGGCCCGGAACCGGCCCAGCGCGTGCGGGCGGATCGCGCTGTCTTCGTAGTCGGCGATCATCGAGCGGATGTTGCCCTTGTAGGCGAAGACGCTGAAGTGGTTCAGCCAGAACCAGGTCATCTGCTCCTGCACCTGGTTCGACGAATACAGCGCGCGCAGCACGTGGCGCGCCGCCGATTCGCGCGCCAGCCGCGTCATCTCGCGCTGGTAGGCCTGCAGGGCGGCCTTCTTCGCGTCGTCGTCGCCCAGGCTCGCGGCTTCGCGGCGCCGCTGCTCCATCGCGCGCGCCAGCTCGACCGGCGGCTGCTGGCTGATCGTCATCGCCGCGATGGCGCCCTCGGCTTCTCCGGGCAGGTGCGCCGGGCCCGGGCGCAGCTGCTGCGCAAGATAGGCGTCCAAGCCCAGGCGCGCCGCCTGCGCCGCGGACGAGGGACTCGCGCCCCAGCTCAGGCGATTGAGCCAGGGATAGGGGTCGGCGGCCGAAACCGGTGCGCGCGGCGGCGGCTGCGGAGCCGGGTTCGGTCCCGCGCCCGCCGGCGGCGGGCTGGCGCAGGCGCCGAGCAACCAGGCCAGCGGCGCGGCGGCCAGCGGCGCGACGAAGCCGCGTCGCGTCAGCGCCTCCGGGCCGGTCTCGGCGCGCGCCGGACCGAGGCGCGCGGCCGCGCCGGGTCCACTCGGGAGCAGGGAGTTCGGGCCATGCGCGATCGCCATGGCCAGACTGTCGCCGCCATTCGTTGCTGCCGTGCGGCGATCTGTTGCCGACGCGCGAAAGGCTCCGTGCATTCGTGCCGCGGTTAGGATGCTGCGGCGGCGGCGCAGGATCGGCTGCCTTTCCTTGTCACTCACCTTGCGGCGGACAAAGATGCCAGAAGCCCACTCCAGGATCCAGAGCGTTCCCACCCAGCCGATTGCCGGCCAGCGCCCGGGCACCTCCGGGCTGCGCAAGAAGGTCGGGGTCTTCAGCCAGCCCGGCTATCTCGAGAACTTCGTCCAGTCGGTCTTCGACTCGCTCGAAGGCTTTGCCGGCGCCACCCTGGTGGTCGGCGGCGACGGCCGCTTCTTCAACGACCGCGCGATCCAGACCATCCTGCGCATGGCCGCGGCCAACGGCTTCGGCCGCGTCCTCGTCGGCCGCGACGGCATCCTCTCGACCCCGGCGGCGAGCTGCGTCATCCGCGAGCACAAGGCCTTCGGCGGGCTCATCCTCTCGGCCAGCCACAACCCGGGCGGCCCCGACGGCGACTTCGGCATCAAGTACAACACCGGCAACGGCG
>JAGWTS010000567.1 GCA_028868875.1 Burkholderiales bacterium
GTGGGGCGAGGGCGGGTGGTCGGTCATGGGGTCCGTCGAGTGGCGCCGCGGTTCGCGGCAGTGACGCCATCGTGCGCCGCGCCGCCGTTCCGGCGCATCGGCCGACCGGGCAGGGCGGCCCTGCCCGATCGGGCAGCGCGAGGTCTGCAGATGGGGACATGAGGGTGCTGGTGCAAGGGTCGGCACCTTGGTCCGGAGCCGCCTGCAGCGGTCGGATGTTCAGCCGCGAAATCGCGCCGCGCAGGTGCCGGCCTCTCCGATGTCCCCACTTCGCTTGCTGCTCGACCAACAGTGTTCTAACATACAAACATTCTTGGTCCGCAGGCCGTGGAGGCGCTCATGAGCAGCAGAATCTTCTCCAGCAGGGAATTCACCCGGGATGTCGCTGCGGCCAAGGCCGCCGCGCTCACCGGGCCGGTTCTGATCACCGACCGCGGCCAGCCCGCCTTCGTGATGCTCAACATCGACGAGTACCGCCGCTTGCAAGGCCAGGCGCCGTCGCTGTTCTCGTTGATGCAGCAACTCCCCGAACTTCCCGCCGACATCGCCGAGATCCCGCGCATGGAGCTGGAATTCCGCGATGTCGAACTCTGAGTCCGCATGATCGTCCTCGACACCAACGTGATTTCGGAGTTGCGCAAGAGGCCGCCCAACCAGGATGCCAGCGTCTGCGCCTGGTCGCGGGCCCACCCGGCGAGCGCCTTCTTTCTCACAACCTTGACGATCATGGAGATCGAACGCGGCATCCTGATGGAGGAGACGAAGACTTCGCCGCAGGCGCCCGCCCTGCGCGCCTGGTTCAACGCGCTGCGCATCGCCTACGCGGGCCATGTCCTGCCATTCAATGAAGGGGCGGCCATTCGCGCGGCCCAACTCGCCGGCGGCAACAGGCCTTCGGTCGACCTCATGATCGCGGCCATTGCGCTCGAATTCGGCTTCGCCGTTGCGACGCGCAACGTGGCGCATTTCAACTTCCCCGGTCTGGCGGTCGTCGACCCCTGGGACTGATC
Organism: Burkholderiales bacterium; assembly: GCA_028868875.1. Lineage (GTDB taxonomy): Bacteria > Pseudomonadota > Gammaproteobacteria > Burkholderiales > Burkholderiaceae_C > Rubrivivax. The sequence goes on from JAGWTS010000567.1 coordinate 1,011, forward strand.
GGGCGCAGCGGGTCGACAAGGCCCGGTCGCAGACCTGCTGCCTCGACTAGCGGACCGGCCTCCTGCCCAGGTCGCCGCTAAATCAGCAAACGATTGAGCATCTCCACCAGAAGCGCGCTGCCCTGCTCCACCAGCGGCCCGCGCGGGCGTTGCGCCGAGGTCGCGATCCAGAGCTTGGTCGCCAGGAACGGCCCTTCCTTGGCGAGGAGGATGGGGCGCGCGACGAAGGCCGCCTCGCGCCCGCGCAAGGCGTTGAGCGCCAGCACCGCGTGCATCGGGTTGCGCTCGACGAGGTCCAGGATCGCCGGCACGCTCTCGATCTCGAGGTCGATCCGCGCCTTCAGCGAGGCGGCGGCGAGCGCGGTCTCGAGCAGCATGCGGATCGAATGCGGGCGGCTCGGCATCACCAGCTCGTGCTCGGCCACGCGCGCCAGCGTCACCGGCCTGCCCACCGGCTCGGGCGCCGCGCCGCGCGCCGACACGAGGAACAGCGGCTCGTCGAGCACCGGCACGAGGTCGAAGGCCGCCGCCGGCGTCACGTTGTAGACCACGGCGCAGTCGACGCGGCCGAG
>JAGWTS010000568.1 GCA_028868875.1 Burkholderiales bacterium
GTGGCGAATCATCTTGGCGGAGACGCCGGTATGCTTTGCTGCCTGTCCGATGTTCATGAGTCCCGTCCCGATTTTCCCGTCCCGACCGCGCCGCGGCTCGTGCGCGCTGCGACCTGATTCCTGCGCGCGAACCCGCCGTCGATCGGCCGATCTTGCCTGAGCCGAGGCGGTGCTGCCAGAGGTGAGGTCGGCGCCCACCGTCGTTCAGCCGATGCTCTCGACCTGGCGCGACTGCTGATAGGCGCTGCCGAAGCGGTTGGCCAGGAATTCCGGCAGCGCCACCTGTTCCTGGCGGATGAAGCCGCAGCGCGGCAGCCGGCCTTCGCGGAACAGGTCGACCGCAGCGCAGACGCCGGCCGCGGTCGTGATCTGGATCGCCGAAAGCGGCGCCGCACGGTCGGCAAACACCTTGCGTGCAAACACCTCCTGCACCAGATGGCCGCGGCGCAGGCCGCTCACGGTGACGAAGACCAGCACCACGTCCTGCATCGTGCTCGGGATCGAGCGCCGCAGGATCGTCTTCAGGGTTTCGGTGTCGTCCTTCAACTGCAATTCTTCGAGCAGCAGCCTCATCAGGTCGCGGTGGCCGGGGTAGCGCACGCTCTTGTAGTCGAGCAGCCGGGTGCGCCCGGCCAGGGTCTCGCACAGGGTGCCGAGGCCGCCCGAGGTGTTGAAGGCTTCGTACTCGGTGCCGTCGAGCGAGAAATGCTCGAGCCCTTCGAGCGCAAGCAGTTCGATCGGCCGACCGTCGTGGATCGCCTCGCAGGGATGGCAGTACTCGTTGATGAGGCCGTCGACGCTCCAGGTGAGGTTGTATTTCAGCGCATTGGTCGGGAAGGCCGGCAAGGCGCCGACGCGCATCTTCACCTCGTGCAGGGCTTCGAAGTCCAGGCTGAGGTGGTGCGCGACGATGCCGATGAAGCCGGGCGCGAGCCCGCATTGCGGCATGAAGGCCACCGGCGCGCCATCGGCCAGGCGCCGGATCGCGCGCGTCGCCGCAACGTCTTCGGTGAGGTCGAAGTAGTGCACGCCGGCAGCGAGCGCCTGGGTCGCGGCCCGCGTCGCGAAGCGATAAGGCAGCGCGTTGATGACCGCGTCCTGGCCGCGCAGCGCACCGAGCAGCGCCGTGGCATCGGCGGTGTCGGCCAGCCGGGTCGTGATGCGCGCGCCCGCAACCTGGGCCAGGGCCGCGGCGTCGCGGTCGACGACGTGGACTTCGTAGTCGCCGCTGCCGCCGAGCAGGCGGGCGATGGCCTGGCCGATGTGGCCGGCGCCGAGCAGGCTGATCTTCATGGTTCTCGATTGCGCTGGGGTGCCATCGAGTCTAGGCAGGCCCGCCCGCGAAGGAAAGGCCGCGTTCGTCGAAAGCAGCCGCTCTCCCGACGCACCGGCGGCCGCCGCGCCCGGGTCAGAGCTTCGAATAGGTCGGAAAGCGCGCTGCCAGGGCGTGCACCCGATCCAGGCAGGCCGCCTCGGTGGCCGTGTTGTCGTGCGGGTGCTCGCGCAAGCCTTCGAGCACGCCAGCGATGAGTTCGCCGAGGCTCTCGAATTCGGCCGCGCCCAGACCGCGCGTCGTCGC
>JAGWTS010000282.1 GCA_028868875.1 Burkholderiales bacterium
AACCGCCGCAACCGCCGCAACCGCCGCAACCGCCGCAACCGCCGCAACCGCCGCGCCGGCGGCGGCGCCGGCTTCGTGCTGCGGCGCGCCGCTGGCCGAGCTGCCGCCGCTGCCGGCGCGCAAGTCGTCCTGCTGCGGAGGCTAAAGATGGGTTGCATCCTGAAGGGCGGCGGCGGCCTTTACGCCCGCCTCGTGGTCGGGGCGGTGCTGCTCGCGGCCGGTGCCGGCAGCCGCCTGGGCCGGCGGCCGAAGTCGCTGCTCGAGTTGGGCGGCGTGCCGCTCATCCGGCGCCAGCTGATCGCCTTGTCGGGCGCGGGTGTCGACGAGGTCGTCGTCGTGCTCGGCCACCATGCCGAGGCGATCGAGCCCGTCGTGCGCGACTTCCCGGTCACGCTGGTGCGCAACCCGGCGCCCGACGACGGCCAGCCCTCGTCGGTGCGGATCGGCCTGCAGGCGCTCGCCGGCAAGCTCGACGCGGTGATCGTCGCCCTGGCCGACCAGCCGCTCGTCAATGCCCAGGACATCACCGAGCTGATCGGGGCCTACAAGAAGCGCGGCGAGGCGCGCATGGTCGTGCCGCGGGTCGACGGCGAGCCCGGCAATCCGATCATCATGGACAGCGGCTTGCGCGACGAATGGCTCGCCGGCGACGCCAACGCAGCCTGCCGCCGCTGGCGCGAGGCCCATCCCGAGAGCGTGCGCTGGCTCGACACGCCGAACAGCCGCTTTCGCATCGACATCGACACCCCCGACGACCTGGTCCGCTTCGCCGAACGCACCGGCCACACGCTGCGCTGGCCGGCGGCGCTGGCCCCGGCCGGCTGATCCGCGGCCGGCCTCGCGCAGCTCGCCCTAGCCGGCGGCGATGGGCAGGCCGATGAGCGCCTGCAACTCGGCCAGCGAAAGGCCGTCGACGAGGTCGATCAGCACCAGCCCCTGCGGCGTGCAGGCGAGGCTGCACAAGTCGGTGTAGATGCGCTTGACGCAGCCGATCCCGGTGAGCGGATAGGTGCAGCGCTCGACGATCTTGCTCTGCCCCTGCCTGGTAAGCAAATCCATCATGACCCAGGTCTGCCTGGCGCCGACGGCCAGGTCCATCGCGCCGCCGACGGCGGGGATCGCGCCCGCCTCGCCGGTGCTCCAGTTCGCGAGGTCGCCCGTGGCCGAGACCTGGAAGGCGCCGAGCACGCAGATGTCCAGGTGGCCGCCGCGCATCATCGCGAAGCTGTCGGCGTGGTGGAAATACGCCCCCCCGGCGAGCAGCGTCACCGGCTGCTTGCCGGCGTTGATGAGGTCGTAGTCCTCCAGCCCCGGCGCCGGTGCCGGGCCCATGCCGAGGATGCCGTTCTCGCTGTGGAGCAGCACTTCCATGCCCGCCGGAATGTGGTTGGCCACGAGGGTCGGCATGCCGATGCCGAGGTTGACGCAGGCGCCGTCATGGATGTCGCGGGCGACCCGGCGGGCGAGCTCGTCCTTGCTGCGGCGGGGGGTGGGGGTGCTCATGATGCGGCTTTCGCGGCCTCGGGCGCAAAGCCGCCGGCCTGGGTGGCGACGCGCTCGACGCGCACGACGCGGCTCACGTGGATGCCGGGGGTGACGATGGCCTCGGGGTCGAGCGCGCCGAGCGCGACGATCTCGTGCACCGTCGCCACGGTGCGCTTCGCGGCCGTGGCCATCACCGGGCCGAAGTTGCGCGCCGCCTTGCGGTAGACGAGGTTGCCCCAGCGGTCGCCGCGTTCGGCCTTGATGAGCGCGAGGTCGCCGTGGATCGGGGTTTCGAGCACGTAGGCCCGGCCGTCGATCACCCGCGTCTCCTTGCCCGCGGCCAGTTCGGTGCCGTAGCCGGTGGGCGTGAAGAAGGCGCCGATGCCGGCGCCGGCGGCGCGCAGCCGCTCGGCGAGGTTGCCTTGCGGAACGAGTTCGAGCTCGATCTTCCCGGCCCGGTACAGCGCGTCGAAGACATGCGAATCGGCCTGGCGCGGAAAGCTGCAGACGATCTTGCGCACCCGGCCCGCCTGCAGCAGCGCGGCCAGTCCGGTGTCGCCGTTGCCGGCGTTGTTGTTGACGATCGTGAGATCGCGCGCGCCCTGCTCGATCAGGCCATCGATCAACTCGTTGGGAACGCCGGCGGTGCCGAAGCCGCCGATGAGCACGGTCGAGCCGTCTGCCGTGCCGGCCAGGGCCTCGGCGATGGAGGAAGCGATCTTGTCGATCATGTCGGGGCTCAGTCTATGCGCTGGAGGACGAAGTCGAAATGCATCTCGTGCCGGCCCGGGCCTGCCGCGGGCCAGTCGGCGACGAGCGAGGGGCGCACGCCGAAGACGGGGTCGGCGTCCAGATGCGGGTCGCCGCTTCTGAAGACATGGGTGACGAGGGTTTCACAGCCCGGGGCCTGGATGCGGAAATGCAGGTGCGCCGGCCGCTGGCAAGGGCGGCGCGAGGCGCGCAGCAGGTCGCCGACCGGGCCGTCGGTGGGAATGGGGTAGGGCACGGGCACGACCGATTCGAAGCGGAACGAGCCGTCGCCCTGGCTCTTCAGGACGCCGCGGCCTTGCGCGCCTTGCAGCCCGGGGCGCTGGACGTCGTACAGGCCATCGTCGTCGGACTGCCAGACGTCGAGGGTCGCGCCGGCCAGCGCCCGGCCGTCGGAATCGCGCACCGTGCCGCGCACGGTGCAAGGCGTTCCTTTCGCGCCGCGGGCGACATCGCCGCCGTCGGCGACCTGGGGCGCGCCTTCGACGTGGAAGGGTCCGAACACGGTCGATTCGGTGCAGCCCGGCGCGCGCGCGCTCTGCACCGCCACCACCTGCATCGAGGCGCCGAGCACGTCGCTGAGCAGGATGAACTCCTGGCGCCTGTCGTCGCACTTCTGGCCCACCGCGGTGAGGAACTCGATGCCCTGCATCCACTCCCGCTCGGTGAGCCCGGTCTCGCGGATGAAGCCGTGCAGGTGGCGCACGAGCGAGCCCAGGATCTCGCGCAGCCGCGGGTCGGGGGTGTCGGCGAAGCGCTCGACGACCTGTTGAACCAATGCATCCGAACCGGTGGACTTCATGATCTGCCTTTGGGATGAGTGTCGCCGTTCGCGGCAACGGTGCGTTCGAAATCCAGTTGGGCGCGCGCGCTGCGCAGCGGACCGACGATGCGCTTGAGGTCCAGATGCGCCGGGTGCTCATGATAGGCATCGAGGTCGGCGCGGCTCGCGAACATCATCACCGCGCCCACGTCCCAGGCCTCGGGCGCGGCAACGAGATTGATGCCGACATCGAGCGCGACCAACCCCGGAATGCGCCCGCGCAGGGCCTCGACCGCGGCGACAACGGCATCGGCCTGCTGCCTGCGCTGCTGCGCGGTCTCGCCCTGGAGGCGCCAGGCGACGATATGGACCATTTGGACGATCTGCGTCACGGCGCTTCCTTCAGCCGGCGCGAGGTCGGGAACAGGGTCCAGCCCCAGCGCTGCTGGGCCCAGCCCCACAGGCCTTGCTTGAAGAAGATCGTGACCCCGATCGCGAGAGCGCCCAGCCCCATCAGGTACCAGGTGCCGTAGTCGCTTAACAGCTTGTTCAAGGCCCAGAAGATCAGCGCACCGACGATCGGTCCCTCGATGCGGCCGATGCCGCCGATCACGACCATGAAGATCGCGAAGGCGCTCCAGTTGACGCTGAAGGCGGCATCCGGGCTGATGCGCAGGTTGCCGACGAAGTACAGCGCCCCGGCCAGGCCCGCGCCCAGGGCCGCGACGACGTAGACCGCGAGCTTCAGGCGCTGCACCGCCACGCCCTGGCTCTCGGCCGCGACCTCGTTGTCGCGGATGGCCAGCAGGGCCAGCCCCTGCTTGCTGCGCAGGAACAGGTAGACCAGCGCGACCGAGGCGACGACGCAGGCGAGCGCGGTCCAGAAGGTGGCGTTCTCGCGCGTGGCGCGGTCGATGCCGCGCAGTGCAGTGAGGCTCGTGCCGGAGCCGCCGCCGACGAAGCTCGCGTTCGCGAAGCCGAGCCGGAAGACTTCGGCAATGACCCAGGTGCCGATCGCGAAATAGCCGCCTTGCAGGCGAAACGCGATGCGCGACACCGGCACCGCGACGAGGGCCGTGGCCAGCGCCGCCAGCGGAATCGCGACGAAGGGATAGACGCCGCCGAAGTTGCCCAGGATCAGCATCCCGTAGCCGCCGAGGCCGAAGAAGGCCTGCTGGCCGATGCTGACCATGCCGCCGTAGCCGGCGAGCAGGTTCCACATCATCGCGAAGATGAAGTAGCAGGCGATCTCGACGAAATCGCGCAGCCAGCTCGGATCGGCCCAGAACGGCATGCTCGCGGCGACCACCACGAGCGCCCCGGCGGCGGCCAAGGCGCCGCGGCTCGAAGCGCTCGAGCGCAGCACATCGGGCGTCGTGTCGGTGGCGGGCATCTCATCCCCTCGTCTTTGGAAACAGGCCTTGCGGCCGCACGAGCAGCACGGCCAGGAACATCAGGTGGCCGAACCAGATGCCCCAGCCGGGGTCGATGCGGAATCCCAGCTGCTGCGTCAGGCCGAGCACCATGGCGCCGACGAAGGTGCCCCAGAACGAACCCATGCCGCCGATGATCACGGCCTCGAACGCGAACAGCAGCAGCAGCGGGCCGTCGGTCGGCGCGACCGTGGTGCGCAGGGCCTGGAACAGGCCGGCGAGCGCGATCAGCACGAACGCGATGGCCGTCGCCAGCGCGTAGATCTTGCGCGCATCCAGCCCCATGAGCTCGGCGATCTCGCGGTCGTCGGAGACGGCGCGGAAGGCGCGGCCCAGCCCGCTGCGGTTGAACAGCTGCTGCAGCCCGAAGGTGCAGGCCGCGGCGACGGCGAAGATCAGGAGCGGCAGCGTGCCCACGGCCAGGCCCGCGCCGAGCGGGATGCTTTGCAGGTTGAACCCGCCCGAGTCGAGCGAGCGCGGGTCGGCCGAGAAGGCCTGCTGCAGCGCGTTCTGGATCACGATCGACAGGCCGAAGGTCACGACCAGCGAAGGCAGCGGATCGCGGCCGAGCGTGGCGTTGAGCACCCAGCGCTGCACGGCGTAGCCGAAGCCGAAGGCCAGCGGCAGCAGCAGCAAGGCCACGCCCAGCGGCGACCACGAAAGCGCCGCCGTGGCCGCGATGGCGGCGAAGGCGGCGAGCACGATGAAGTCGCCCTGCGCCGTGTTCGTCAGCCGCATCACGCCGAACATCAGCGAGAGCCCGAGGGCGAACAGGCAGTACAGGCCGCCGAGCATCAGGCCCTGGATCAGGAGGTCGATCACGGTGCGGCTCCCGCGGCCGCGGCGCGATCCAGGCCGAAATAGGCTTGCGAGATCTGCTCGCGCGTGAGCTCGTCGCTCGCGCCTTCGAGCGAGACCCGGCCTTCCTGGAAGCAGTAGAGGCGCTGCGACACGCGCTGCGCGACCATCACGTCCTGCTCGACGACGACGAGGCTCATGCCTTCGGCGGTGATCGCCGGCATCGCGTCGTAGATCTCCTTGATGACGATCGGCGCCAGCCCCAGGCTCAGCTCGTCGCACAGCAGCACGCGCGGGTTGCTCATCAGCGCGCGGCCGATCGCCACCATCTGCTGCTGCCCGCCCGAGAGCGAGGTGGCCGGAACGCGCCGCTTCTGCTCCAGGATCGGGAACATGCGGTACAGCCGCGCCAGCGTCCACGGGCCCTTGCGGCGCGCGAAGCCGCCCATCAGCAGGTTCTCCTCGACGCTGAGCGAAGGGAAGAGGCGCCGCCCCTCGGGCACCATCGCGAGGCCGAGCCGGACGATCTCGCCCGGCGCCAGGCCGCCGATGGGCCGGCCGTCGAACTGCAGCGCATCGCGCCGCGCCTTGACGAGGCCGGTCAGGCATTTGAGGAAGCTGCTCTTGCCGGCGCCGTTGGCGCCGATCACCGCCACCAGCTCGCCTTCTTCGAGGCGGAAGTCGATGCCGAACAAGGCCTGGGCATCGCCGTAGAAGGCTTCGAGCGCGTGGGCGGCGACAAGGCTCATGCCTCCATCCCCATGTACACCCGCCGCACCTGCGGGTCGCTCATCACCGCCTGCGGCTCGCCTTCGGCGAGCTGCTGGCCGAAGTTGATGACGAAGAGCCGGTCGGCGATCGACAGCAGGGCGTGAACCACGTGCTCGATCCAGATCATCGTCATGCCCTGCGCCTTGATGCGCCGCAGCTCGTCGACGAGTTCGTGTGCCTCGTGCTCGGTGAGGCCGCCCGCGATCTCGTCGAGCAGCAGCAGGTCGGGGCGCGTCGCCAGCGCCCGCGCCAGTTCGAGGCGCTTGCGGTCCAGCAGCGTGAGCGCGCCGGCCGCGCGGTTGGCCTGGGCGAGCAGGCCGGTCTGGGCCAGCACCTCGCGCGCAGTGGCCCAGGCCTCGCGCTCGGACTCGCGCGCGCCGAAGCAGGCGGCGGTGACGAGGTTCTCGAAGACCGTCATGTGGGCGAAGGGCTGCGGCACCTGGTAGCTGCGGCCGATGCCGGCGCGGCAGCGCTGGTGGGGCGCCAGCGCCGTCACGTCTCGGCCTCCGTATTCGACCCGGCCCCGGTCCGCCCGCGCGTCGCCCGAGATCAGGTTGAACAAGGTCGTCTTGCCGGCGCCGTTGGGGCCGAGGATGCCCAGGGTCTCGCCCTTCTCGACCGCGAGCGAAATGCCGTCGATCACCTTCAGGGCGCCGTAGGACTTGCTGACTTCGTGGAGGGCGAGAAGCGGCATCGGGGCGCGGACTTCAGATCAGCTGCAGCGTGCCGCCAGCGGGAATGTTCGGCGCGGCCTGGTTGTTGACGATCACGAGCTCGACCTTGTTCTTCGTGCCCTTGACCCACTGGCCGAGCACCAGCGGCGTCTTGCTGACGTTCTTCATCGGCCCCGCGCCGCCCCATTTGACGGGACCGACGACGGTGTTCAGGTTCGTCGCCACCACCGCGTCGCGCACGTCGGCCGCCTGCAGCGACTTCGAGCGCTGGAGCACGTTGGCCGCCACCTCGAACAGCGCATGGGCGAAGCCGATCGGCTGCGTCCACTGCTTCTTCGTGCCCGCTTCGTAGGCCTCGGCCAGGGCCTTCGCGCTCTGCTTGGTCAGCGACGAGGTGAAGGGGTGCGAAGGGCTCCACCAGACCTCGGTCGACAAGCCGTGGCCGAGTTCGCCCAGGGCCTCGATCGCCGCCGGGAAGAGCAGCGCCTTGCCCAGCGTCACGACCTTGGGCTTGAAGCCCTGCTGGCGCGCCTGGGTCAGGAAGGTCTTGGCGTCGGGCGGGATCACGACGCCGGTGACGATCTCGACCCCGTCGCGCTTGAAGGCCGCGATCTGGGCGCTGAAGTCCTGGGTGCCGTCCTGGTAGCGGCCCGGGTCGGTCAGGCTGAAGCCCATCGCGGCGAGCGGCTTCGGGAATCCGAGATTCTTGTCGCCCCAGGCATTGCCGTCGCCGTCGTTCGGGAACAGCCCGCCCACCTTCTTGTTCGTGGCCACGCTCTTCCAGCCGTTGGTGTAGTTGGCGATGACGTCTTCCAGGCCCCAGAACAGGTGGTAGGTCCAGGCAAAGCCCTTGGCCGGGTCGCCCTTGCGGCCGAAGAACCAGGGCTGCCAGGGCACGACCGAGCTGATGCAGGGCACTTCGTTGAGCTCGCAGGCGTCGCAGACCGGGTTCGCGGTCTCGGGCGTGCCCGCGGTCAGCACCAGGGCCACCTTGTCCTTGAGGATGAGGTCGTTCGCGACTTCGCCGGCGCGGTTCGGGTTCGACTGGCTGTCCTTCAACACGATCTCGACGGCGTACTTGCGGCCGCCGACCAGGAGGCCGTTCCTGAACGCCTCCTTCATCTGCTCGATCACCCATTTGTCGGCTTCGCCGAAGGGGGCGAGCGGGCCGGTCTCGGGCGCGACGTAGCCGATCTTCAGCGTGTCGGCCGCGAAGCCGCGGGGCAGCGCCGATGCGGCGGCCACCGCGGCCGTGCTCTGGACGAAGGTGCGACGGTTCAGGCTCATGAAGGACTCCTCGGTCGTTGGGATCGGATGAAGAACGGCTCAGGCCGCGGGCGCGGAGCCGTCGAAGGCGCGTTGCAGCAAGGCGCGCAAGGCGTGGCGCTCGAGCGGACGCGGGTTCGGGTAGGGCGCGCTCGCGGCCAGGTCGGCCGCGCGGTCCAGGCCGTCGGCGGGCATGCCGATCGCGGCCAGCGTGGTCGGCGCGCCGTGGCGGCGGGCGAGCGCCTGCACCGCGCCCGGCGCGTCGCCTGCCGCGCCGAGCGCGCGCGCAATGCGCGCCATCGCCTGCGGCGC
>JAGWTS010000283.1 GCA_028868875.1 Burkholderiales bacterium
GCGATGCTGTTCTCGGTCTTCATCCCGTTCCAGATCGTGCTCATCCCGATGGCCAAGACGCTGGGCATCCTGGGGCTTGCCGGCACCGTCAAGGGACTGATCTTCGTCAACGTGGTCTACGGCATCGGCTTCACGACCCTGTTCTTCCGCAACTACTACGCCGCGTTTCCGGGCGAGCTGATCCGTTCGGCGCGCATGGACGGCGCCGGATTCTTCGGCGTGCTCTGGCGCATCCTGCTGCCCAATAGTGCACCCATCATCGTCGTCACGGTCATCTGGCAGTTCACCAACATCTGGAACGAATTCCTGTTCGGGGTTTCGTTCAGCGACTACAGCTCGTTCCCGATCACGGTGGCGCTGAACAATCTCGTCAACAGTTCGACCGGGGTCAAGGAATACAACGTCCACTTTGCCGGCGCCTTCATCGCCGCGCTGCCGACGCTGGTCGTCTACATCCTCTCGGGCAAGTATTTCGTGCGCGGCCTGATGGCCGGTTCGGTCAAGGGTTAGGGGAGAACATTCATGGCATCACTCGACCTGGTCAACGTCCAGAAGAGCTTCGGCCCGATCAAGATCCTCCACGACATCTCGATCGGCCTGAAGGACGGCGAATTTCTCGTCCTCGTCGGCCCATCGGGCTGCGGCAAGAGCACCTTGATGAACATCATCGCCGGGCTCGAAGAGCCTACGGGGGGCTCGGTGCAGCTCGAAGGCCGCGACATCACCCGCGTGGCGCCGGCCGAGCGCAACATCTCGATGGTGTTCCAGTCCTACGCCTTGTACCCGAACATGACGGTGGCCAAGAACATCGAATTTCCGCTCGAGATGCGCAAGGTCGACAAGGCCAGCCGCACGGAGCGCGTCAAGTCGGTTTCCAGGCTGCTGCAGATCGAGCACCTGCTCGACCGCAAGCCGCGCCAGCTCTCCGGCGGCCAGCGCCAGCGCGTCGCCATCGGCCGCGCCCTGGCGCGCGAGCCCAAGCTCTACCTCTTCGACGAGCCGCTGTCCAACCTCGACGCGCAATTGCGCGTGGACATGCGCACCGAGATCAAGAAGCTGCACCAGCGGCTGAAGGCGACCATCGTCTACGTCACCCACGACCAGATCGAGGCCATGACCCTGGCCACCCGCATCGCGGTGATGAAGGGCGGCGTGCTGCAGCAGCTGGGAACGCCTTACGAGGTCTACAACCGGCCCGCCAACACCTTCGTGGCCGGATTCATGGGCAGCCCGCGCATGAACCTGGTCAAGGCGCGCCTGAGTGCCATGCCAGGCGGGGAGCTGGCGCTCGTGTTCCAGGAAGGGGCCGGCGCCCGGGTCCAGATCGACCTGCCGCGGGAAGTGGTTCCGGCCGCGCTTGCCGAACGCGCCGGCAAGGACGTGATCGCCGGCTTGCGGCCCGAAGCCGTGTCCCTGGCGACGCCGGGCATGGTCGCGGGCCCGATGCAGCGCTACGTCGATGCCGAGGTCCAGGTGATCGAGCCGACCGGCGCCGACACGCTGGCGGTGATCGACCTGGGGGGCCACGAATTCACCGTCCGGCTCGAGCCCGACCTGCCGCTGGCCCTGGGCCAGCACGCCCGCTTCGTCATCGACCTGAGCAAGCTGGTCTGTTTCGACGCCGCGGCGCAGACCTTGATCGAGTGATTCGCGCCCGCCCCCGACCCGACCGCGGAGACATGGAGTGAACGAGAGACACGCAGACGTCGCCATCATCGGCTCCGGCGTGGGCGGCGGCGGCGTCGCGCTGCAACTGGCCGGCAGCGGCGCCAGGGTCTTGGTTCTCGAACGCGGGCCGGTGCTGCCGCGCGAGCCGCAGAACTGGGACATCGAAGCCGTCTTCTGCGAAGAACGCTACAAGACCACCGAGACCTGGTACGCCGATGGCCGGCCCTTTCGGCCGGGGATGTTTTATTTCGTCGGCGGCCATACCAAGTTCTACGGCACCGCGATGTTCCGCTTTCGCGAGCGCGATTTCGAAGAACTGGCGCACGAGGAAGGCGTCTCGCCGGCCTGGCCGATCCGCTATGCCGACCTGGAGCCCTGGTATGGCGAAGCCGAGCGCCAGTTCGGCGTGCGCGGCCAAGGTGGATGCGACCCCACGGATCCACCGCGGAGCACGCCTTACGCCCATGCGCCGCTGCCGCACGAGCCGGTGCTGGAGGCGATCGAGGAACGCCTGCGCGCCCAGGGGCTGAAGCCTTTCCCGATGCCCAGCGCCGTCGATTTCGGCCCCGGCGGGCGCTGCCAGCGCTGCGCCAACTGCGATGCCATTCCTTGCAAGATCGGCGCCAAGGGCGATGCCGAAGTGAGGCTGATCCGCCCGGCCTTGAAGCGCGGCAACGTCGAATTGCGGGCCGGAGTCCGGGTCGAAAAGCTCATCACCGATGCCGGCGGTCGCCGCATCGTCGCCGCCGAAGTCGTCGAGGCCGGTGTGCGCAGCCGCATCAGCGCCGATCTGTTCGTCCTCAGCGCCGGCGCCATCAATTCGGCGGCATTGCTGTTGCGCTCGGCCAATGAGCGTCATCCGCGCGGCTTGGCCAACAGCAGCGACGTGGTCGGGCGCCACTACATGACCCACAACACGACGGCGCTGATGGCGCTGCACCCCTTCAAGCGCAACACCACGCGGTTCCCGAAGACGCTGGCCGTGCACGACTTCTATTTCGGCGCATCCGCCAGCGACACGCCGCTGGGCAGCCTGCAACTGCTGGGCAAGATCCGCGAGCCGATGCTGCGCGGGCCGTTGCCGACGGTGCCGAAGTTCCTGCGCAGCGCGATGGCCGCGCACAGCGTCGACTGGTACGCGCAAAGCGAAGACCTGCCCCACCCCGACAGCCGGATCACCCTGCGGCCCGACGGCGCCATCAACCTGCATTGGCATCGCAGCAACCTGCGCGCCCACGAGCGCTGGGTCGCCCGGTGCAAGCAGATCCTGCGCGGCACCGGTTATCCGATCGTGCTGTCCAGCGGCTTCGGCACCGAGGTCGTCTCACACCAATGCGGCACCGTGCGCTTCGGCAGCGACCCCGCCACGTCGGCGCTGGACCCGTACTGCAAAGCCTGGGACCACGACAACCTCTACGTCGTCGACACGGGGTTCTTCCCCTCTTCGGCCGCCGTCAATCCGGCGTTGACCCTCGCCGCCCAGGCCTTGCGGGTCGGCCAGCATCTGCGCCAGGAATTCTTTGCTTGAGCCGGCCCCGGCTCGGAAGTCCATGGAAGCCTACGACTACATCATCACCGGCGGCGGTTCGGCCGGCTGCGTGCTCGCCAATCGGCTCAGCGCCGACCCCAAGGTCGAGGTCCTGTTGCTCGAGGCGGGTGGCTCCGACTGGCATCCCCTCTTCCACTGGCCGGCCGGTTTCGCGAAGATGACCAAGGGCATCGGCTCCTGGGGCTGGCACACCGTGCCGCAAAAGCACTTGAGGAATCGCGTGCTGCGCTTCACCCAGGCCAAGGTCATCGGCGGCGGCTCGTCCATCAACGCCCAGCTCTACACCCGCGGTGTTCCCGCCGACTACGACGAATGGGTGCGCGATGCCGGGGCCACCGGCTGGTCCTACGCGGAAGTGCTGCCCTATTTCAAGCGCTCTGAGAACAACCAGCGCTTTGCCAACGAGTTTCATTCCTACGGCGGCCCGCTCGGGGTCTCCAACCCGATCAGCCCACTGCCGATATGCGAGGCGTTCTTTCAGGCCGGACAGGAAATGGGCATTCCATTCAACCCCGACTTCAACGGGGCCGGGCAGTCCGGCCTGGGCTATTACCAGCTCACCCAACTCGATGCGCGGCGCTCGTCGGCCTCGATCGGCTTTCTGGACCCCGTGCGACTGCGCCCGAACCTCACGGTGAAGCTGCAGTCGCGGGCTTTGCGGGTTCTTGTCGAAGGCGGCCGCGCCACCGGCGTCGAGGTCGTGAGCGGCAAGTCGCGCACACCGATCACGCTGCGAGCGAACCGCGAGGTCATCGTCTCTTCGGGGGCCATCGGCTCGCCCAAGCTGCTGATGCAGTCGGGCATCGGCCCGGCCGCCCATCTGCAAGGCGTGGGCGTGAAGACCCTGCACGACCTGCCAGGCGTGGGCTCGAACCTGCAGGACCATCTGGACCTCTTCGTCATCGCGGAATGCACCGGCGACCATACCTACGACAAGTACAACCGGCCCCATCACGCGGCCTGGGCCGGCATTCAATACCTCTTGTTCAAGAAGGGCCCGGTGGCATCCAGCCTGTTCGAGACCGGCGGCTTCTGGTATGCCGACCGCATCGCCAAGGCGCGCTCGCCCGACATCCAGTTCCACCTCGGGCTCGGCTCGGGCATCGAGGCCGGCATGGCGAAGCTGAAGAACGCCGGCGTGACGCTGAACACCGCCTACCTGCGTCCGCGCTCGCGCGGGACGGTGCGCCTGGCGAGTTCCGACCCCGCGGCGGCACCCCTGCTCGATCCGAACTACTGGTCGGATCCGCACGACCGCGACATGGCCATCAAAGGCTTGCGCCTGGCGCGCGAGATCCTGAGCCAGCCGGCGCTGAAGCGCTACGTGCAGTCCGAGGTCCTGCCCGGCACCCGGCTGACGACCGATGAAGAGTTGTTCGACTACGCCTGCGCCAACGCCAAGACCGACCACCATCCGGTCGGCACCTGCCGCATCGGCCCGGCCGGCGATGCGGCCAGCGTCGTCACGCCCGACCTGAAGTTGATCGGGCTCGAGGGACTGCGTGTCATCGACGCTTCGGTGATGCCCTTTGTGCCTTCGTGCAACACGAATGCACCGACCATCATGGTGGCCGAGAAAGGCGCCGACCATGTGCTGGGGCTGATTTCTCGAGCCGGGCTCTCGACGCGAGCGGCGCTCGGCTGAAGTGCGCGACGGGTCGGCCGCGCGCTGCCAGCGCCGCTGCGCGGAGCTTCAACTGCCGAACAACTGATCCCGGGCGGCGAGCGTGATGGCCGCGATGCAGGGGTGGGTGATGCGGCGCTCGACCGAGACGGCGTAGAACTCCTCGATCAACTCGTCGGTACGGCCGACCACCCGCACGCCATACTGCGCGGCCGTCTCGGACTCGAGCACGGTGGGCGCCATGAACACGCCGCGGCCCTCGCCCCCGAATGCCTTCATCAGCGCCGCGTCGTCGAACTCGCCGATCGCATGCGGGCGGATCTTGTGCATCGCGAGCCAGAAGTCGAAGCGCTGGCGCATGGCCGCCGAGGAGCCCTGCAGCAGCATGGGTGCGCCGTCCAGGCATTGCGGAAACGCGCCGCTCAGCGTGCGCTTGAGTGCCGGGGCGGCAAAGAAGCTCATCGCCGTCGAGCCCAGCAGGTGGTTGTAGGCCTTGACGCTGGTCTGTCGGCCCATGGGCTCGTCGGCGATCACGAGATCCAGCCGGTGCACGGCGAGCTGGCCGAGCAGGTCCTGGAACTTGCCCTCATGGCAGATCAGATGCACGGGCTGCGGCATCGACAACGCCGGCTCCAGCAGCCGGTAGGCGATCGCCTTGGGGACCGAGTCGGCGATGCCGACGCGA
The DNA here is from genome assembly GCA_028868875.1 of Burkholderiales bacterium. Taxonomy (GTDB): domain Bacteria; phylum Pseudomonadota; class Gammaproteobacteria; order Burkholderiales; family Burkholderiaceae_C; genus Rubrivivax. Next base: position 5,527 of record JAGWTS010000283.1, read on the forward strand.
AAATCGAGCGCTTGCTGCGCGCCGCTGGCCTTGCCGATCACGGATTCCAGTTCGGCACTCAAGGCGAAGATCTGCTCCGCAAAGCCGAGCGCCACCCGGCCCTCGTCGGTGAGTTCCAGGCCGCGTCCGACCTTGCGGAACAAGGCGCAACCGAGGCGGTCCTCGAGCAGCTTGATCTGGCCCGACAGGGTCTGCGGCGACACGTGCAGTTGTTCGCCGGCGCGCACGATGCCTCCCGCCTTGGCGGCCGCCCAGAAGTAGTGCAGATGCTTGAGGTTCATCGATGGCCGCCAACAGTTCGAGGTTTTCGAACCAATAACACCGCGAATCCGACTTTACTCTGAATGTCTTTCTGCCTACAGTCATCGGTCTACCCGCTTGCCCGGACGCGCCGCCATGGAACTTCTCCTCGATCCCCATACCTGGATCGCCTTTGCGATGTTGACCGCGCTGGAAATCGTCCTGGGCATCGACAACATCATCTTCATTTCCATCTTGGTCGGCCGGCTGCCGGCCGCGGTGCGCGACAGGGCGCGCCGGCTGGGCCTGGGTTTTGCCATGGTCACGCGGGTGCTGCTGCTGCTGTCCCTGACCTGGGTCATGGGCCTCACGACCGACCTGTTCAGCGTCTTCGGCCAGGGATTCAGCGGCCGCGACCTCGTGCTCCTGCTCGGCGGGCTGTTCCTGCTATACAAGGCCTCGCACGAGATCTTCCTCCAGGTCGAGGCGCCGGAACAGCGGGGTCCCGACGGCGAGGACGGCGCCGCGATGCCGGCACCGAAGACCATGTTCTGGGCCGTGATCGGGCAGATCGCGATCCTCGATATCGTGTTCTCACTCGACTCGGTCATCACCGCGGTGGGCATGGTCGACCAGGTCGGCATCATGATCGCCGCGGTGGTCGCGGCCGTCGCCGTGATGATGTTCGCCGCCAAGCCGATCGGCGATTTCGTGGACAGCCACCCGTCGGTCAAGGTGCTCGCGCTGTCCTTCCTGGTGATGGTCGGCATGTCGCTCACCGCCGAGGCTTTCGAAGTGCACGTGCCCAAGGGCTACATCTACGCGTCCATGGCCTTCTCGCTGCTGGTCGAATCCTTGAACATCCGCTCGCGCAGCAAGCGTCGGGCGATCTCGGGATGAATCGAAGCGACCTTTGTTCATGCGATTGTTTCGATGTCATATATCGTGACAATCGAATTTACGCGAAGTGTTGGATGTCCTAAATTGACGCCGTGGCGGTCGAGCGGCATCGGCCTCGAAGCCGCTCCACGCGCTTGCGCCCTCGGCGCCAGGCGCCCTGTCATCCACCGCGAGAGATCCAACATGAACCTTCAGCCGACTGCCGGCGGCTCGTTCCCCGTTTCGGGGCATGCCGCATCGTCCTTGCAGCGCAACCGCGTGCTGCGCAATACCTACTGGCTGCTGGCGCTGTCCATGGTGCCCACCGTCCTGGGCGCCTGGATGGGCGTCGCCACCGGCCTGGCGCAGGCCCTGTCGCCGGGCATCAGCATGGTCGTCTTCCTGGGCGGCGCGTTCGGCTTCATGTTCGCGATCGAGAAGACCAAGAACTCTGGCGCCGGCGTGCCGGTGCTGCTGGGTTTCACCTTCTTCATGGGCTTGATGCTGTCGCGCCTGGTCGGCACGGTGCTGGGGCTGGGCAACGGTGCCAGCCTGATCATGACGGCGTTCGGCGGCACCGGCGCGATCTTCCTGGGCATGGCATCGCTCGCGTCGATCCTCGAGCGCGACCTCAGCGCCATGGGCAAATGGCTGTTCATCGGCATGATCATGCTGCTGGTGGCCGGCATCGCCAACTTCTTCATCCAGTCGAGCGCGCTCATGATCACGCTGTCGGTGCTCGCCATCGGCATCTTCTCGGCCTTCATCCTGCATGACCTGAAGCGGGTGCAGGACGGCCTGGAGACCAACTACATCAGTGCCACCCTGGGCGTCTACCTCAGCCTCTACAACGTCTTCCAGTCGCTGCTGATGCTGCTCGGGATCCTGGGTGGCCGCGAGGAGTAGGCGCGACCTCAGGCCGAGGTGTTGGCGGCGGCAGTGCTGAGGCAGTCATTGCATCGCCCCAGTCCCGGGAAGCGGATATCCGGCTTCCCTTCGCCGGTCTTGAAGTTTTTCTGGCAGCGCCGGCAGACGTACATCTTCGAGCTGGACATCATCGTCCGCGCTCCCGGCTGGGAGGCCGGCCTGGCGGCGTCATATTCGGATTGGGATTGACGCAGCTTGAGTGACCCGTTGGAAGCGGCAGCCGTCGCGGCAGAGGGTCTCTTGGACATGAGGTCGTCTCGCTGGAAAATCGCCATGGCGGCGGTGCCGGAGGATTCCGACCACCGGCGCCCGGCGACGATGAATCACTTCCTCGGCAATGCCGAGGCACTGAAACGGGCCAACCGAGTTTCGCCGGGCCTTGCAGCCGCGGCGAGGCTGACCTACTTGGACGCCTTCTTGGCGCCGGCCCCCTTGCGTGGCCCGGCCTTCTTTGCGGCCGCCTTCTTGGCCGGCACGGCGGCTGCCGATGGTGATTTCACCGCGCCGGCGAGGAAATCCTCGAGCTTGGCGCCAGCGGCCAGTGCATTCCTGAGCCACTTGGGGTGCGGGCCGCGGCCCCCGTAGGTGCCGCCCTTGCCATCGCTGTACTTGGCGCCGC
>JAGWTS010000011.1 GCA_028868875.1 Burkholderiales bacterium
GTGCGCCCGGCGTAGTAGGGAATCCAGGCCGGCGAGCTCTCGACCGGCGGCATCGCCGCGGGATCGAAGTGCACGAGCATGCCGCGGCCGAAATGCAGCGCGCCCCAGAGCAGCGCCAGGACGATGAGCATCGACAACACGTCGATCCAGCCGAAGCCGCGGCGCTCCTCGACGACAACCAGTTGGGGGGCGGTACTCTTCATGCAGCGTTCGCCCAATCGTGAGCCGTCGGGGCAGAAACAAGTGGGGCGAATGCTAACTTGGGGGCCGGCGGGCCGGATAACGGGCCCATGACAACGCGGCGCCGGGCCGGCGAAGCAGCCGCCTCGGGCGCTGCGCACGGCACTGCGTCAGCGAACCTCACGCGCCAGCTTCTGCAACTGGTCGAAGGCCAGGTAGCTGCCGCCGGCCTCGTCGCGCAACACGTAACGCAAGGCCACCAGGGCCTGCAGCATGCGGTGGACATTGCTCTTGGGCATGCCCAGGCGCGCGGCGAGTTCGGTAACGTCCAGCGCCGGGCCGCGGCGCGCTGCGTCGGGCCGTCAGCCGCGACGCGTCAGCGAAGGTTCGAGGTCGCGCCTAGGCCTGGGCAAGGGCCTGCACCCGCGCGAGCACGGCTGACGGAAACGGCGCCACGCGGCGCACGTCCATGTCGACATGCAGCAGCAGTTGGGACGAACTGGCTCGTCGATCCCGCCGCACCGGTCGAGTCCATGCCGGCACCGCATGCGGCGGCAGCGGCGCGCCGCCTGGACGCAGCGCCTTGCTCCAGGCCCGAACCCGGGCCGGGCCCGGCCCGGGTCTAGCTGAGTTCGCCCCAACCCGTCGCCACGCGCCGAAAGCGCCCCTGCTCGTCCAGATCGTGCGCCGGCACGTCCTCGTCGGTGCCCTTCAGCGGCGAGCCGCCCAGGGCCTGGATCAGGTCCAGCGGCGCCTTGTACGGGGCGACGAGGGGTGATTCGAACTGCGTCTCATACAGTTGGAAGCTGTAGACCTTGACGAACTGCGCTGCATTCATGGGCGAACTCCGGAAGCGGCCGACGCGGCTCAACCGGCGCATTCTGAACCCGGTCCCGGCACCGACCCTGACGGCGGGATGGCGCCGGCCCCCGGCTCGCGCCTGGACGCACCGCGTTGCGGCGCCTGCCGATAAGGCGAACCACCGCCCCGGACTTCCGCGGATCGGAGGCCGTGGCGGCGCATAAACTTCGCGCGCAGCGAAGTGGCGTGTCGGGAGTTGGTTTGGCGGTGCGGCGTCGGAATTTCACGGAAGCGGCCGGGAGGGCACGCACCGGCCCCATCGCCGCTCCGGGCGCCTGCGCCTGCGATGGCCGCGCCGCTGCCGCTGCCCGCCCATGATTCCGCTGCGCGCCAAGACGATTTTCGGCATTGCGCTGGTCGAGCTCGCGCTGCTCTCGCTCCTGCTCTGGCGCGTCCTGGGCTACATGGAGAACGCGGCCGAGCACGAGTTCCGCCAGCTCGTGGCAGCGAGCTCCCGCAGCTACGCGGTCGCAGCGCGCAACGCCCTCGTCGCCGGTGATCCGGCGCAGCTGCGCGCGCTGACGCGGCAGATACTCGACGACCCGGACGTGAGCTACGCCCGTGTGCGCGACGCCGCCCACCACACCCTTGCCGAGGCCGGCGCCCCGGCGATGCTCGCGCGCACGCCCCATCCCGCCGCGGCGCGGCTGCAGGACCTCGACCAGGGCGTCTTCGACGCGAGCGCGCCGATCGAGGCCGGCGGCCAGGCGCTGGGGCGGATCGAACTCGGCCTCTCGGCCGCCGAGGCGGTGCAGCGCATCCGCAGCGTGCGCCGCTTCGGCATCGCGCTCGCGGGCCTGGGAATGGTGCTGGCCGCCCTCTCCTCCTGGCTCCTGGGCACCTACCTCACGCGCCAGCTCGAAGACCTCGTCGCCGACACCCGGCGCCTGGCCGCGGGCGAACTCGGCGCCGAGATCCCGATCCGCGGCCGCGACGAGCTCGGCCAGGCCGCCGAGGCCTTCAACCGCATGTCGCGCAGCCTCGCCGCCGGCCACGCGGAGCTCGAGTCGACGGTGCAGAGGCTGCGGCTGCTGGGACGCCTCATCGAGACCATGCCGATCGGCGCGGTGCTGGCCGACGCGAGCGCAGCCGACTGCCCGATCATCGACGTCAACCCGGCCTTCGAGCAGATCACCGGGTACAGCCGGGCCGAGGTGATCGGGCGCAATTGCCGGCTCCTGCAGGGCCCCGGCACCGACCCGGCGGCGATCGAGCGCCTCCGAAGCGGCATCGCCGCCGGCGCGAGCCAGAGCGAACTCCTGCTCAACTACCGCAAGGACGGCAGCCCGTTCTGGAACCAGCTGCGCATCTCGGCCCTCGTCGGCCCGGATGGGCGCACCACCCATCTCGTCGGCCTGCTCACCGATGTCAGCGCTGCCACCCGCGAGCACCAGGCGCTGGAGCAGCGCGAGGTGCTGCTGGCGCAGATCACCGAGACGACCCACGACGGCATCGTGATCATCGACGAGCAGGGCACGATCGAGCACTTCAACCCCGGCGCCCAGGCGATGTTCGGCTACGACGCGGCCGAGGCCATCGGCACCAACGTCACGGCGATCATGCCCGAGCACTACCGCGCGGCGCACCGCGCCGGGCTGGCGCGCCATGTCGCCAGCGGCGAATCGGTGGTCCAGGGCCGCGAACTCGAGTTCGAGGCCACGCGCAGGAACGGCGACTCGATCTGGATCGCCCTGCGCATCGCCGAGCTCACGCGCACCCGCCCGCGCCGCTTCATCGGCGTGTTCCACGACGTGACGGAGCGCAAGCGCATGGAGCAGTCGCAGCGGCGCCTGAACCGCACGCTGCGCGTTCTCAGCAGCGGCAACCTGGCCCTGGGGCAAGCGCGGTCCGAAGCCGAACTGCTGGCCCAGGTCTGCGACGCGGTGGTGGCCGCCGGCGGCTTTCCGCTCGCCTGGGTCGGCTACGCCGAGGACGACGAAGGCAAGACCATCACGCCGGTCGCACGCGCGGGAATCGGGGTCGGCTACCTCGACGAGATCCGCGTCTCCTGGGACGAAACGCGCGCCAACGGCCGCGGTGCGGCGGGCACCGCGATCCGCAGCGGCAAGACCCAGATCAACCGCGTCGGCAGCGCCGCGACGGTGAGCACGCCCTGGCCCGCCGCGGCGCTGCGCCGCGGCTTCCAGGCCGGGCTGGCGCTGCCGCTCACCGGGAGCCAGCGCACCTTCGGCGCCCTGATGTGCTATGCCACCGACGCCGACACCTTCGACGAGCAGGAGGCGGCGGTGCTCGAAGAGCTGGCGCGCAACGTCTCGCTCGCGATCGACGCGCTGCGCTCGCGCGCCCAGCGCGACGCCGCCGACGACGCCAACCGCGCGAAGAGCGAATTCCTGGCCAACATGAGCCACGAGATCCGCACGCCGATGAACGGCGTGATCGGCATGATCGACGTGCTGCTGCAGTCCGGGCTGGACCCGCAGCGCCAGAAGATGGCCCAGGTGGTGCGCGATTCGGCCTATTCGCAATTGGCGATCCTCAACGACATCCTCGACTTCTCGAAGATCGAGGCCGGCAAGCTCGAGCTCACGCCCGAGCCCTTCATGATCGAGGACGTGGTCGAAGGCGTCTGCACCCTGCTCGACCAGTTCGCGCTCGAACGCCAGGTCGACCTGAAGCTCTTCGTCGACCCGGCGCTGCCGCGATTGATGCGCGGCGACGCCTTGCGACTGCGCCAGATCCTCACCAACCTGACCCACAACGCGATCAAGTTCAGCAGCGGCCTGGCGCATCCGGGGCGGGTGCAGGCGCGGGCGCTGTGCACGCGGCGCGAGGGCGGGCGCATCGGGGTGCAACTGCGCGTGGCCGACAACGGCATCGGCATGGACGAGGCGACCAGCCAGCGCCTGTTCAAGGCCTTCACCCAGGGCGATGCGTCGACGACGCGGCGCTACGGCGGCACCGGGCTCGGGCTCGTGATCACGCAGCGCCTGGTCGAGATGATGGGCGGCTCGATCGCCGTGCGCAGCCAGGCCGGGGAAGGCACCGTCTTCGAAGTCGGCCTCGAGTTCGATGCCCTGGCCAGCGACTCCGTCGAGGACGCCGCCCGGATGCTTGCGGACCTGGCCTGCGTCGTCATCGGCCAGGGAGAACTGGCCGACGACATCCAGACCCATCTGCGCCACGCGGGCGCCGGCCTGACGCGGGTCGACGGCATCGCCGAACTGCCGCCGCCGCCGGAGCAGCCGACACCGGCCCTGTGGATCTGGGTCTTCGACGCGACCGAGCCGCCGCCGCTGGAACGGCTGCGCGAGGCGGCGCAACGCCATGCCGGGACCGACGTGCACATGCTGCTCATCAACCACCTGGCGGTCGGCCGCGGGCGGCGCCGGCGGCCGCGCAAGCTGGCGCCCGACGTGGTGCAGGTCGACGGCAACCTGATGACGCGCCGGGGCATCCTCCAGGCCGTGGCCATCGCAGCCGGCCGGGCCGAGGTGGAGAGCGTTCCCGCTGCGCCTTCGAACGCACCCGACGCCAGCGCCGCGCTGGCGCACACCTGCCCCCCTCAGACCGGCCGCATCCTCGTGGCCGAAGACAATCCGACGAACCAGGAGGTGATTCGCCACCAGCTCGACCTGCTCGGCTACGAGGCCGAGATCGCCAGGGACGGGGCCGAGGCCTTCGAGCGCTGGATGAACTCGTCCTACGACCTCGTGCTCGCCGACCTGCACATGCCGCGCATGGACGGCTACCAGCTCGTCGAGGCGATTCGCGGCGAGGAAGCGCGCTCGGGCCGCGCGCATCGGGTGCCCGTCGTCGCGCTCACGGCCAACGCGATGAAGGGCGAGGCCGAGCGCTGCCTCGCCGCCGGCATGGACGAGTACCTGACCAAGCCGGTGAGCCTGCCGCGGCTCGAAACCGAGCTCAGGCGCCTGATCGGGAACCGGCCCGCCGAGCCGGATGCGGGCGTCGATGCCGTTCCGCCCGTCGAATCCGACCCGGTGCTGCGCCTCGAGGAGCTGCAGCGCTACGTCGGCGACAAGCCCGAGCTCATCGCGTCGCTACTGCACAAGTTCGAAACCCAGTTGCCGCAACGCGTGCAGGAAATCGGCAGGGCCCGCGCCGAAGGCAAGCTGGGGGATCTCGCGGGCGCCGTGCACCGCCTGAAGTCCGCGGCGCGAACCGTCGGCGCGCTCGCGCTGGCCGCCGTGTGCGAGCGGATCGAGGAGGTTTGCCGCTGCGGCGACGAAGCAGCGCTCGAAGGGCTCTGGCCGCAGTGGGTGTCCGCCACCGAAGTCGTCGCGCAGGCCTTCGTCGAGCAGCGCGTGAAGCGCGGCGCGCGTTGAAGGAGAGCGGAACTCGCCGAGGCTGCCGAAGAAGTCCCTGAATGCCAGCCCGAAACGACCGAGCCCGGCGAATGCGATGCATCAGCTCCTGCCAAGCGGGTCATCGGCTCGATCACGCAAGGCGTTGAAAGAACGCGCTCGCGGCGCAGGCGATCGGCGGTGTGGGCGAAGCACCGCGCGTCCGGCTCGTGGGCGGCGCCGAGTTGCAGGCCGAGTTGTCGCAATGCGCTCATGGTGTCGTCGCGGTCCAGGTCGCTGACACGCGCACGTTGCCACTCCAGCGGTACGCCGCCGCCGTCGCCATCGGCGCCACCAGCACACCGAGCGCGCCCATCAGCAACGCGGCAAGGCTGAGCCGCGCGGGAAATGCCGGCTCGAGAAGCAGCATCACCATGTTGTGTTCCAAGCCAGCCCCGCTCGTGCGCCGATGCTCGATGGGGGCCGCGCCGACCAGAAGAAAGGGCCAGGTCGCCAGCATCTGGCCGGACGCACTGCCCACATGAGGCCAGACAAGCCAGCGGCAGCCGAGTGCCGCGGCAATGCCCAGAACATGCCCAGGGTTCGAGAGCCGAGACCGCCCAGCAGCGGCGCTCCGACCACCGCCCCGACGACGCGATCGGCGCGCTTGTCCAGCAGTTGCCCGCGCGTGGGCTGAACCGCAATCCAGCCATTGGCCGCGAACGCAACAAAGGTGCGTTTTTTGCCCGTTGCATCGCCGCTTTCGACCGAGACGACCCACCCCCGCCTCCGAAGAATCGCGCCCAGGATCGGTCCGACGATGCAGCACGAAGAAAGGCCGTATCGCCCGATCGACCGAAATGGCCATGCATCGCCCGACCTGAATCCATGCAGGCGACAAACCCGGAACTGGAGACACTTCAATTGGAAAAGACATTCGCACCCACTGCCCTGCCGATGGACCCGGTCGATGCCACGAGGGAGCGGGCATGAAAAGCATCAAGAACAGCGGCCTCCACTCGGGAGCCCGCACGACAGCAAAAGCAGGAAGCCGGTCGATCGCCCCTCTTCTGGGCGCAGCGCTCGTGTGCGGGTTCTCCGCCAATTGCCTCGCTGCCGATGTCGACGGCGAAATCGCGGACCTGAAGGCCCGGCTGCACGCGCTGGAAGAACAGGCCGCCGCCAAACCTGCCCCCGGCGCGCCCGCCGCCGCCGCGCAGCCAAATGCGATCGGCAATGTGAAGTTCAATTTCTGGGGCCGCTACATGGTAGGCGGCTATTCGAACATTCCCTCGGTCGCGGCCAACAAGGACGCGAACGGGAATGTCGTGAACATGGATTCCCAGATCCGCTACAAGCTCAAGGTCAGCAGCCAGCTGCAGGACAACGTCTGGGCCTATTCGGTCATCGGCCAGGACATCACCTACGACACCCGCACCAGCAGCAACTTCATGCCCGCGGCGAACGGCGGCACGGCCGTCGGGATCCAGAAGATGTTCACCAAGATCAAGTTCGGCGACTGGACCTTCAACGTCGGGCGCCAGGGGGCCAATGAATCGGACCCGGCCAGCCGGCTCGGCACCGGGCTCTGGCTGGCTTCGAGCAGCGGTTTCGACGGCGTATCGGTGCAATACAAGATCCCAAACCGCCCGAACAGCCAGTTTCTGTTCGGCGCATTCACGCGGGGATTTGGCGCAACCGTGCGCAACATCTCCCTGTTGAACGCCTATTACGACCTGCTGCCCGGACTCAACCTGACCGCGACCTATTTCGCCGACGGCACCGCGCGAGCGACGGGCTCACCCGCGGTCAATACCGGTCGGGCGCAGATCGCCACGGTCGGCGCCAACTGGCAATTCGGGGCGAACCGGATGTGGACGCTGGTCGGCGAGATCGGCGACAACCGGCGCGCCAAGGATTACCTGCAGGCCGTCGGCCGGGGCAGCGAATACAGCGGCAAGAGCACGGGCTGGGACCTGCTCCTCAAGTACAACAATGCCGACATCAACGTCCCCGGCAGCTGGGATGTCAGCGCCGACCTGCGCCAATACCAGCCCGGATTTGCCCCTTACGCCGGCACCGAATGGGTCGGCGGCGTGCTGTCGCCGAGCAAGATGGGAATCAACAGCGGCGCCAACACCGACAACGTCAAGGGCCTGGGGGCGTATTTCTCGTATGCGCCCTTCAAGAACGTCTACACCCAGGTCAGCGTCTATGACTTCGCGCCCGTCGTCCAAGGCAGCACCGACGGCAAGCACCGCCAGGCGCTGCGCCTGATGTTCGACTACATGTACTGAACCGGACTCGCCGCCGGATGCGCCGGCGGCGGTCCGGCCCGCGCCGCGGCCCTAGGCGCCCGGCGCGGCGTCCAGGTACGCGGCCAGCAGGTCCATGGCCCTGGCTTCGTCCACCCGCGGATAGGCGCTCAGCGGCAGTTCGCGCAACGCGAGGTTCCGGCGCGAGCGTCGCCATTCGCTGGGCGTGCAGCGATAGACGCGCCTGAAGGCCGAATTGAAGGCCTTGACGTTGGGGAATCCGCATTCCAGCGCGATGTCGATGACGCGCGCGGGTTCGCGCGAGTCGAGGTGCTCGAGCGAGCGACGCAGCCGCACGTGCGTGATGAAGCTGCCGAAGGTGATGCCGGTTTCGCCCTTGAACAAGCGCGCCAGGTAGCCGCTGGACAAGCCCAGCGCCTGGGCCAGGCTGCCGATCGACAGCGGCTCGCCGGCGTGCTGGCGGATGTAGTCGGCGGCGCTGCGCAGGCGCGGCCCGAGCAGCTTCGCTTCGTCGGCGGTCAGCGACGCGTCGCCGGCTTCGATCAGCTGCGAGGGCAGCCTGCGCACTAGCAGCGCGATCAACTGCAGCACCAGGGCCTCGACTTCCATCTGCCAGGCCGCACGCTTCAGGCGGATCTCGTACATGGTGCGCGCGAGCAGGTAACGCAGGCGCAGCAGGTTCGCGGCGTGCTGCGCGTCGGCCGGTTCGGGGCCTGACAAATCGAATCGGCGGCGTCCGAAATACGGGTCGTGGCGCGCGACCGTGGGGTCGATCTGTAGCGCCAGGACCAGGTTCGGCGCTCCCAGGTCGTGGGTGGCATGGATCTGGTTGCCGTGGATCAGCGCCAGGCCTCCGGCGTCGATGCGCTGTTCGCGTTCATCGGTCAGCACCATGATGCTGCCCGACAGAACGAGGAGCAGCTCCAGCGCCGGATGGAGGTGGAAGTCGACCGACTGGACGCGGTGGAAGAACGCATGGACCGGCACGTCGGCGGGGAAGACGACGGGCTCGACGCGCCAGGCGAATGCGGGCTGAGGCATGTTGGGAAGCTTCTGCGGCAGGCCGGGGCCTTGGCGTCGAGACGGCTCGGGCGGCGCGCGCGCCATGGCGGAGCGCGCGCGCCGATTTTAGGAGCCCGCTGCCGCGCTAGCGGACCCCGCGGATGAACATCACGGCCACGGCACCCAGGGCCGAGAAGCAGCCCGCGGCGATGAACAGCGCCGTGTAGTTGTTGGCCGCCCCGCCCGCGCTGCCGATGGCAAGGAAGAAGGGCGCGATCGCCGGCGCCAGCGATTGCGGCAGGGCGCTGGCGATGTTGAAGATGCCCAGGTCCTTGGCGGCGTCGGTTTCGCGGTTCGGCAGCACCGCGGTGACGAGCGCCATGTCCACGGCGAGGTAGATGCCTTCGCCGAATCCGCCCACCGCCAGGCCGATCAGGAACTGGTTGAAGTCGTTCGACAGGCCGCAGATCCACAGGCCGATGCCGAAGATCAGTGCCGCGCCGAGCACGAAGGGCTTGCGCGCCTGGAAGCGGTCGGACAGGGTGCCGCCCAGGAAGCTGCCGATCACGGTGGTGCCGGTCAGCACGAGCGTGGCCGTCAGCATATGCGAGGGGATGTCGCTGCGCAGCACGTGCAGCTTGTCGATGAGGAAGAAGACTTGGTAGGTCTTCAGCATCGCCAGGCCGATGAAGAGCAGGAGCCGGCTGACGAAGGCCCAGCTGAAGTCCGGCGCCTTGCGCGGGTTGATCAGGAAAGTCCTGGAGAAACCGGCGAGATCGACCGCCGCCGCCTTCGAGGGATCGAGCCGGCGGTCCTTCAGCAGCAGGCACAACAGCACGGCGAACAGCGCCGCCAGGGCCGCGGGCCACATGAACATGTTGAAGACGACGCCGCCGGAATACTTGGTGAGCGTCACCCCGGCGAGCACGCCCAGCGGCAGGCCGACCCCGAGCACCCCGCTCACGCGGCCGCGCTGCGATTCGGGCACCTGGTCGGGCAGGAGCGCGATGACGGCGGCCAGCACCGCGTTGTAGCCGGCCTGGGCCAGCAGCCATCCGATCATGATCGTCGTCAGGTTGCCGGTGGCGACGAGGTACAGGCCGAGCATGCCGACCAGCGTGCCGCCCAGGATCCAGGGCCGGCGCATGCCCAGGCGCGAGGTCGTGCGGTCGCTGAAATAGCCGCAGATCGGATTCGCGAAGAGCGCCACGAGTGCGCCCATGCCCATCACCTCCGACAGGATCGTCGCCTTGTTCACCGGGTCGAGGGTGGCGATGCGCAAGGCCATCGAGACGATGACCGGGGTGAGCACCGCCATCCACAGGCCGAACAGCGCAAGTCCGTAGAAGAGCACGAAGATCGGGCCGACGCGGGCCTCGGGTTCGGCCGCGGGCCGGGGCAGCGTGGCTGAGGAAATTCCGGGTGAATTCATGTTGTCTCCGCGTGGGGATGTCTTGGGAATGGCCGGCCATTTGCCGGCTTGCGCCATCTTCTGGATCCGCGCGCGCCGGTCTAGGCCGATTGCGCAGGGCGGACAGGCAAATCACTGACCTCGAAGGCGCGCCGCGCTATGGCAATTCGGCGGGCACTTCTTCCGTTGGAGCTTCATCACGCTGGCCAACCGGATCGGCGATCCGTTCGGCGTATTCGAACTCCGCGCTCAATCCCGTCTGCGAATGCGCCGCCAGCCAAAGCCTGAATCGCCCGGGCTCGACGATGCGTTCGCCTTCGAGCCCCCGAAATGCCAATTGCTCGCCCCGCAATTCGAATTCGATGCGCCGGCTTTCTCCCGCCTCGAGGCTGACGCGGCGGAAATCCTTCAGCTCGCGCACCGGCCGCGTCACGCTCGCGACCAGATCCTGGACATAGAGCTGGACCACCTCGGTGCCGGCGCGTGCGCCGACGTTGCGCAGGGTGAAGCTCGCGGCCAGAGTGCCCCCCGGCGCGAGCACGTTCGGCGTGAGTTCGAGATCGGCGTATTCGAAGCGGGTGTAGCCCAGGCCGTAGCCGAAGGGATATTGCGGCCGATGGTCTTCGTCGAGATAGGCCGCGAAGAAGCCGCTCGGGTCCAGCGGCGTGCCCGAGGGCACGCGCGGCGAATCGGGGTCGGGCGGGCGGCCCGTGTTCTTGTGGTTGTAGTACAGCGGAATCTGGCCCACGCTGCGCGGCAGCGTCATGGGCAAGCGGCCGCTGGGCGATTCGCCGAACAGCAGGTCGGCGATGGCCGGCCCACCCAGGCTGCCCGGGTGCCAGGCCAGCAGCAGGGCGCGCGCCTTGTCGGCTACCGCGCCCAGCGCCAGCGGCCGGCCCGTGAACACCACCGCGACCACCGGCACGCCGGTGGCGGCGAGCTGGTCGAGCAGGCGCTGCTGCGCCCCCGGCAGCTCGATGAAGGCGCGGCAATGGGCCTCGCCGCTCAGGCCCGCGTCTTCGCCGATGCACAGCACCACCACGTCGGCCGAGCGCGCAGCATCGAGCGCGGCCTGGAAGCCGTGTTCGTCGTCGCTACGGCAGCGGTCCAGGCCGCGCTCGAAGCTCACGCGCCGGTCGCCCAGGCGTTCGCGGATGCCCGCGAGCACGCTGTGCGTGGCGCCGTGGTCGGCATCGAACACCCAGCAGCCGAGTTGGTCGTGGCCGGCATCGGCAAGCGGCCCGACCACGGCGACGCGGCCGACGTTCTCGCCCAGCGGCAGCAAGGCATGGTTCTCGAGCAGGACGCAGCTGCGCCGCGCCAGCTGGCGCGCCTGGAACGCGGCGGTGGCCGGCGTCTCGGCCGGGCGGCTGCGGCCGTAAGGCGTCTCGAACAGGCCGAGCCTTTCCTTCACGCGCAGGACGCGGCGCACGGCGTCGTCCAGGCGCTGCGGCGACACCGCGCCGCGCTCGAGCAGGGCCTCGAGGTGGTGGCGCCAGCTGCTGCTGGCCATCTCCATGTCGAGCCCGGCGACGATGGACTGGCGCGCGCATTCGGACGCGTCGGCCGCCGTGCCGTGCACCGCCATCTCGGTGATCGAGTTCCAGTCGCTCACGACCAGGCCATCGAAGCCCCAGCGGTCCTTGAGCAGGCCTTGCACGAGCGGGGCGTGGCCGCTCATCGGCAGGCCGTCGAGGTCGTTGAAGCCGGTCATCACGGTGAGCGCACCGGCCGCCACCGCGGCCTCGAAAGGCGGCAGGTAGACCTCGTGCAGCTGGCGCGGCGGGATCGCGGTTTCGGAGTAGTCGCGTCCGCCCTGGGCCGCGCCATAGCCGACGAAATGCTTGGCGCAGGCGGCCACGCCTTCGCCCTGGTAGCCCTCGACCATCGCCACGCCCAGGCGCGAGGCCAGCAGCGGATCTTCGCCGAAGCTCTCGGCCACGCGGCCCCAGCGCGGGTCGCGCACGACGTCGAGCATCGGCGAGAAGGTCCAGTTGACGCCCGCGCCGGCGGCCTGGCGCGCCGCGGTGGCCGCGGCTTCGCGCACGCTCGGCGGGTCGAAACTCGCTGCCTGGCCGAGCGGGATCGGGAACACGGTCGAGAAGCCGTGGATCACGTCGCGCCCGAGCAGCAGCGGAATGCGCAGGCGCGAGTGTTCGACCGCCAGCCACTGGTAGTGGTAGGCGTCGTCGCCGACGACGTTGATGAGCGAGCCCGCGCCGCCGGCTCGTACCAGGTCTTCCTGGTCGCGGCCGTGCGGCTGCACCTGGCAGAGCTGGCCGATCTTCTCGGCCAGGGTCATCTCGGCGAGCAGGGAGTCGATACGGCTGGAGCTCATCGCCGGACGCTTCCTTCGAGGCGGATGTCGCGCGAGGAGGCGCCGACGAAGACCTTGATCTGGCCGTGCACCGGCTGCCAGCCGCGGCCTTCGCACCAGGTGGCCAGGGTCTGCTCGACCGATTCGCGCTCGACGCGAAAGCGCACGCTCGCGCTGCGCCCGGCTTCTAGCGCCACCTGGCGCCAGTCGGCGAGCTGGCGCGGCGGCGTGCCGGCCACCGGCAGGCCCAGGTAGAGCTGGACCGTTTCGGTGCCGGCGCGTGCGCCGGTGTTCGTGATGCGGCAGGACACCTCGAAGCCTTCGGCATCGGCCTGGACCTCGAGCCCGCCGTAGTCGAAGCTCGTGTACGACAGTCCGTGGCCGAAGGCGAAGCGCGGCGCCAGGCGGAGTGCGTCGAAGCCGCGGTAGCCGACTTCGAGCCCCTCGCTGTATTCGATGCGGCCTTCGACGCCGGGGTACTGGCTGCGCTTGCGGATCAAGCCCTCGGCGGCGCTGCGCGGAAAGCTCAGCGGCAGCCTGCCGCCGGGGTTGACGTCGCCGAAAAGCAGGCGCGCCAGCGCCGTGCCCTGCTCCTGGCCCGGGTACCAGGCGTGGACGATGGCGCGCACGTCGCCTTCCCAGGGCAGGGTCTCGACCGGGCCGCCGCTCATGGTGATGACGACGGTGCGCGGGTTGGCGCGGGCGACGGCGCGGATCAGCGCTTCCTGGTCGCCCGGCAGGCGCAGGTCGGGGCGGTCCATGTGCTCGCTCTCGTAGCAGCGCACGGCGACGATGGCGACGTCGGCCTCGGCGGCCAGGGCCGCGGCCTCGCGCTGCAGGCGCGGCGCGTAGTCGACCGGCGTGCGCCAGCCCAGGCGGATCTGGGCCCCGCTGAGATGGCCTTGCGAAGGCGCGTCGGCGGCGTATTCGACGCGCAGCCGATAGCCCTGCGGCCGCTGCTCGAGCGCGAGCTCGACCTCGGCCCTGTCGGCATCGGGGCCGCTCGCCGCGCCGCCGCTGGCCGCGGCCACGGCCGCTTCCGGCACCGGGCCCTGGCCTTCGAGCGCCAAAGGCACGCCGGCCTGGCCGAAGGCCGCGCCATCCGCGCTGTCGGGAACCTTGACGTCGTCGTCCGGGCCCGCCGCGGCGGCGCCGCTGGCGCCGCCGCCATGGCCGGCGCGGCCCGTGCCGTGATAGCGGAAATCGAGCACGAGGACGTCGTCGACGAAGACGCGCGCGCTGCCCAGCAGCGTCAGGGCGAGCCGGTAGCGGCCGTCGGCGGGCGCGATCAGGCGCGTGTGGAAGCGCACCGAGATGCGGCCGCTGAGTTCGTGCGGGATCTCGGGAAAGCATGCCGACGCGGCGCCGAATCCCGGGAAGTTGAAGAACCCGAGGTTCAGCGCCATTTGCGGCAGCCGCCGCGTCGCGAACGGGGCGCCGAGGAAATCGGTGTTGGTCCAGAACTCGGCCTGCACGCCGGACTGGCCTTCGTCGTCCAGGCTCAGGCAGCAGGAGGGAATGCTGGGCGCGCCGGGCAGCAGGTCGGCGGCCGAGATCGGGTCCACGCCCTGGGCGTGGTCGACCTGCACGCTGGCGCCCAGGCGTTGCTTCAGGCCGTCGAGCAGGCTCGTCGAGCGCGCCGGCCTGACCTTGCCGCTGCCGCCGCCGGCGGCGGCCACGCTCGCGGCATCGACGCCGATGACGGCGACGCGGCGCAGGGCCGCGGCGTCCAGCGGCAGCAGCGCGGCCTCGTTCTTCAGCAGCACCGAGCCCGCCTCGGCGACTTCCTGCGCCACGGCGGCGTGGCGCTCGCTGTCCATGTCCGAGACCTCGAGCGGGCGCTCGAGGACGCCCAGCCCGACCAGCGTGCGCAGGATGCGCGCGCACATCGTGTCCAGCGTGGCCGCGGCCAGGTCGCCCTCCTCGACCGCGCGCCGCAGCATCTGGCCGTAGTAGGCGCCCGAAGGCTGTTCCTGGTCGAGCCCGGCCTGCGCCGCGGGCACCGTGCTGTGGGTCGCGCCGTAGTCGCTCATGACCCAGCCGCGAAAGCCCCATTCTTCGCGCAGCACCCGGCGCAGCAGATCGTCGTGCTCGCAGGCGTGCACGCCGTTGACGCGGTTGAAGGCGCCCATCAGCGAAGCCACGCCGCTGGAGCGCGCGACGATCTCGAACGGGCGCAGGTAGATCTCGCGCAGGCAGCGCTCGTCGATGCGCACGTCGATGCTGGCGCGCTCGTACTCCTGGTTGTTCACGGCGTAATGCTTCAGGCAGGCCAGGACCTGGCACGACTGGATGGCTTCGATCTGCGCCGCGGCGAAGCGCGCGTTGAGCAGCGGATCCTCGCCCGCCGATTCGAAGCTGCGCCCGCCCACCGGCACGCGCGCAATGTCGGCCGCCGGGCCGAGAAAGACGTTGTGGCCGCTCGCGCGCGCCTCCTGCCCCAGCACCTCGCCGTAGCGGCGCGCCAGGTCCAGGTTCCAGCTCGCGGCCAGGGCGATCGGCGCCGGCAGGGCCGTGGCCTTGCCTTCGTGCACCGCGCCGTTGTTGATGCGGATGCCCGGCGGGCCGTCGGCCATGGCGAGCGCCGGAATGCCGACGCGCTCGAGAGGCGCGCTGTAGAAGCCGAAGTTGAAGTTCAGGTCGCCCGTGACGAGCTCGACCTTCTCGGCCAGCGACATCGAGCCGACCAGGGCCGCCGTGCGGGCTTCGACTTGCGGGGAATGGCGCCAGTCTGCCGGCGCCCGGCCTTCACTGGGCTCCATGGTCGGTGCCGAGGAAGTTGCGCGGGGCGGCGCGAACAGGACGAGGCGCGCCGAGGCGGCGCACGCCAACACGGGTGAACATCGGGACGGGTCTCCTGTCGTTCCGGTCCCGTGCTCACGCGGCACGCGACGCAGACGAACTTCAGTGTCACGCATCCGGCGGCCCCGGGCATGGCCGAAACCTGCGATGGCGAAGGCAAAAACCTGACGTGGGCGCCGGGTGTGGCGGCCGGAGAGGGCCGCACCGGATGCGAGCCGGTCCGCGCCCGGCCGAGATCAGGCCGGTCCCCGGGCTTCAGCGCCCCATCGTGTAGAACTCGTCGTTCGGGCGCATGCTGGTGACGTTGGCCATGCGATTGGACAAGCCGAAGAAGGCCGCGATGGCGGCGATGTCCCAGATGTCTTCCATGTCGAAGCCGTGCCGCTTCAGGGTCTCGAAATCGGCATCGTCGACGGCGTAGGCCTGGGCCGAGACCTTCATCGCGAAGTCGAGCATGGCGCGCTGGCGCGGCGTGATGTCGGCCTTGCGGTAGTTGACCGCCACCTGGTCGGCAATGAGCGGATTCTTGGCACGGATGCGCAGGATGGCGCCATGCGCGACGACGCAGTACTGGCACTGGTTGGCGTTGCTGGTGGCGACGACGATCATCTCGCGATCGGCCTTGCTGAGCTGGCCCTTCTTGTCCATCAAGGCATCGTGAAAGGCGAAGAAGGCGCGGAACTCGTCCGGCCGGTGCGCGAGCACGAGGAAGACGTTGGGCACGAAGCCGGACTTCTCCTGCACGGCGAGGATGCGCGCGCGGATGTCCTCGGGCAGGTCCTTGATTTCGGGAACCGGGAATCGGCTGATCTCGACAGGGGCGGTGGCAGGCATCGGGGCTCCGGCAGCTGGGCGGGAAAGGCCTCGCCCACGGCATCGTCGCTGGCGAGGGAGGACAGGGGCAGGAGGTTACGACGGCGCGCAGAGGCAGACAACCACCCGGGCCGCGGGGCCCCGATGCCGATGCCGATGAGGGCAACGGGCAACGGCTGGGGCCCGGATCAGTCCGGGACGGCTTGCGAGCGCGTAGTCGCCGTTGCCCCTGACCGGAACCAGAAGCCTCGCGCGGACGAAGCGCCGCAGGTCGCCGAATTGTTCCGCGAGGCGCAGGCTCCAGGAAATGCCGGGCGGCGAGGGCAAGGGCGGGAGCCTCTCCCTTTCCCGGGTCGATCCCGAAGGCGCAGGATTCTTGCAGGCGCCATTTCGTAGTAGGCTGAGCCCCGCAGAAGAATCTCGTTGCGCAAAGAGTCGGGTGGTTGATGTCGAAGACGCGGCGTGCGAAGCAGGGCGAGCATCTCTCGGGCATCGCCGCGCAGGAAGGTTTCGCGAACTTCCACACCGTCTTCGACCACGCCAACAATGCGGCGCTGAAGAACGACCTCAAGCGCGACCCGCATGTGCTCTTCCCCGGCGACGAGGTCTTCATCCCCGATCGCCAGGACCGCACGGAGAGCGGCGCGACCGACGCCTCGCACCGCTTCCAGGTCGAGATCCGGCCGCTCTTCCTGATCTGCAAGCTGCTCGACTGGCAGCGGGAGCCGATCCAGTCCGCGCCCTGCAAGGTACAGATCGACGGCGAGACCGTGCCGCCGCTCGCGACCGACGGCGCCGGGCTCCTGGTCCAGCGCATCGGCCGGCTCGCTCGGGCGGCGCAGATCGAAGCCGAGCTGCCGCCGCCCAAGGTGGTCGGCCCCGACGAAGCCCGGCTGCCGCGGCCCACCACGTTTCACGTCAAGATCGGCAGCCTGAACCCGCAGACCAAGCTCAGCGGCCAGCAGGCCAGGCTGAACAACCTGGGCTACGAAGCCGGGTTCGACGTGCGCGAACTCGACCAGTTGCTCTGGGCCGCCGAGGAGTTTCTCTGCGACGACAGCGGGCACCGGGTCAGGCAGCGGCCCGCGATCGTGCCCGCGCCGCCGCAGGGGGAGGACGACCCCGATCGAAACGACCCCGCAAGCCCGACGGGCCTGCAGGACGCGGCACTCCTGGCGCGGCTCGCCAAGGTCCACGGCTTCTGATGGGCGCGCCTTTCGTCTTCGAGAAGGATGCGTCGGGCATCATCGCGTCGCACCCGCCGACGCTGACCTTGCCCGTCATCGCCGCGCCGGTGCCCGACGAGCAGAAGGCGAAGAACTTCAACGCCATCCGCGACCCGCTCGTGATCCTGGGCTGCAAGAACGTACCGGACAGCCATTTCGAATTCGATTCCTCGTTCGTCCTGCCCATTGCGGCGCAGGGCTTCGAGAAGCTGGGCAATTTCCTGCTTGCACAGCAGCAGAGCGACGAGGCAAAGCGCTTCCCGCCGAGCGCGCTGTTCGGCCATGCGGACCCGACCGGCTCCCCCGCCTACAACCGCATGCTCAGCGGCCGCCGCGCCACGGCGGTCTACGGCGTGCTCACGAAGAACCCCGCCATCTGGGAAGACCTGTTCTCCAACCGCTATGGCGGCGATGTCTGGGGCCTGAAGTCGGTGCAGACCATGCTGTCGATCTCGCTCATCACCCTTCAGGACATCGGCCTGCCCGAGGCGCCGTTCTACCAGGACGCGATCGACGGCGCCAAGACGGACGCCACGCGCCGCGCCACCGCGGCCGCGATCAGCGCCTGGCGCGAGGCCCGCGGCCTCGGGGCGCGCAACAACTTGGGGCCGGATCAGCGGCGCCAGTTGTTCAAGGAGTACATGGACGCCCTCTGCAACGGCCCGGACTTCAAGCTGCGCCCCACCGATTTCATCGCCAAGGGCCAGGGCGGCGCGACGCTCAAGGGCGACGTGATGGGTTGCGGCGAATTCAACCCGCGCTTCCTGCTGACCGCGGAGGCAGTGAAAGCGGCGGAAAAGGACCCCGATCTGCGCGAGGCGCGCAACGACCAATACGCGGTGAATCGCCGCGTCATCATCTACCTCTTCAAGCACGGCACCGAGATCAATCCGGCCAAATGGCCCTGCCCGGTGGCGCGCAGCGAGGACGACGGCCCCTGCAAGAAGCGCTTCTGGTCCGACGGCGAGAAGCGCCGCGCCGAGGCCGGCGACGAGCGGACCTTCGGCGAGGACATGACGCACCTCGCGGCGGACGCCAACGGCCAGCTCGTCGAGACCCCGATCGACGAGACCGGCAACACCATGGCCTGCCGCTTCTACCACGGCTTCGCGCGCCGCTCGCCCTGCGAGGCCAAGCTCCAGGAATGGGTGGTTCGCTTCCAGATGCCGGGCTTCAACGGCCGGCTGGTGACGCTGAAGAACCGGCGCTTCGTCGCCACGCTGGGCGAATCGCCGAGTTCGCCCGAGATGCGCGGCACGACCGACGATTTCGGCGCGGTACGCCTGCCCGTCATCGGCGAGCAGACCCGGATGCGCGTCAAGCTCGACGCGGGCCCCGAGCCGGATCCGCGCGCGAACGCGCCGCAGGGCGGCGACGACGCGGCGGACGAGAGCCGCTTTCTCGTCGTGGATCTCGACGGCGGACATCTCGAGATCCGCGACACCGACAACGATCTCGGCCTCAAGCAGCGCCTCTTCAACCTGGGCTTCGGCGAGCGCGCGCCGGCCGACTGGACGAAGGACGAGTTCGATCGTGCCTTGCTGGCCTTTCGCACGCGCCGCGATCTCGCGCAGGCAAGCGACGACGAACTCAGGCAGCGCATCGTCAGCGACCACGACCTCTCCGACCTGCCGCCGTCACCCGATGACGACGCGGCGCCGGCCCCGACGGCCGCAGACGCCTGACACGACCGAACCCCGCCATGGCCGAACCGACCAAGCCCCTGGACCGCCTGCGGCCGTTCAAGCGCATCAACAACGAGGGCGCGATCCCGACGGACCGGCCCGACGGCTTCGGCGTCGCCTGCGGTTGCCACACGCCGCAGGACCTGCCCGATCTCGACGCCGAGTTCCGCAAGTTCCTGGAAAGCCGCGAGGATGCGCTGGGCAAGGTGTTCCAGGCCCTCGAAGTCGCCAAGAAGGCGGCCGCCGCGGCCAAGGAAGTGTCGGACATCGCCCGGACGCTGGCGGCGACCGCGGCGCTGGTGCCGGTGGCCTTGCTCGGGCCGCTCGGCGCCACCGGCATCGGCACCGTCGTCACCGCGCTCACCAGCGCGGCCAACGCGCTGAACGTCGTCAACAGCTTCGTCAACGGGCTGCTCGACGCGGTGGATGCGGGCCTGAAGGAATTCATGGTCCGCCTGGGCGCCGCGCTCGCGAGGCGGGCGGTACGCCGCGTTCCGCAATGGGTGCCGGTGGAGGACGCCGACAACCGCCACCGGATCACGACGCAGCAGATCCGCGAGGTCGAAGGCGTCGTCGCCCGCAGTTACTGCGACCCGCTCGGAACGCCGTTCTTCCAGTGGCAGCAGTGGTTGTCGTGGTCGATCCAGGTCCACCCCGAGCCGGACTACGCGAACCTGCTCGTCGACGGCTTCGCCTTCAGCACCGACAAGGTCACGGGCAGCCCCCTCGTCGATCCGGCGACGGTGGAGCTGCAATGGGACATGGGGGCCTTGAACGTCGGCGGCGACAGCCCCGGCGTCTACCGCGATGCCCTGGACGGCAAGAAGACCGAGGCCGGGCTCACCGTGCGCGAGGCGCCGTTCTTCCAGTCGACGCGGATCTTCTCCGACTCGGAGAACAACTGGCTCTGGCCGACCGCGGGCATGTACGTCTGGGCCTCGGGGCGCTGGGTCTACGACTGCGCCCGGCCCGACAAGGTCGATCCCGGCGCCGGCGAGAAGCCGAAGATGTGGACGATGCTGAACCCCCTGCGGGCGCTCGCCACGGCCTCCTGGGAGGCCTTCGGCTTCAAGGAGAACACGGCGCCGAAGTCGCGCCCGATCCGCAACGCGGTGCCGGCGATCCGCTTCATGTTCATCGCCTCGCGCCACGGCGGGCACCTGGAGCACGGCTCGCTCGCCGAAGACGATTACGAATTCATCCTCGACCTGCCGCCCCTGCCCGGGCCGCCGCCGCCTTTTCCGGTCGGCCACACCCACGCGCACCGGCGCGCCGCCGGCGAGCTGCCCGACTTTCCGCACAACACCCTCGTGCTGCGGCCCCAGCTGCTGCGCGACCTGCGCAAGCCCGCAGGCGAGGTCAAGCTCGTGACGCCGGTGATCGAGCTGCTGCCCAGCGACAAGGGGCCAGGGATCGTCGAGCAGGTCAAGATCACCGTGAAGGCGGGCGACCTCGTCGGCACCGGCAAGGGCCACGCCGGCTTCCTGCTGAGCCTGGGCTGGTTCGACCCGAACCTCGAGCGCGCCAAGGATGCGAAAGCCTGCAAGGTGAACATCGAGGCCATGCGCGGACGCCTCGAACAGGACCGCGACACGCCGGTGGACACACTGCGCAAGCTCTTCGCCCCCGAACTCGACAAGCTCAAGCAGCGCATCATCGAGGAGATCAGCAAGATCAAGATTCCGATCCTGCCGCCCCCTGCGCAGCCGGTGGCGATCCAGGACATGATCGACAACAAGCTGCCGGAGCCGCTGCATACGCTGGTGTCCAGCGTCGGCACGGAGGTCAAGAAGCTCGCGCTGACCCTCGTCGACAAGATCTTCGACGGCCTGCTCGACGCACTCGCCGGCGGCGTCGGCGCCCTGTCCACCGAGGAATGCATGTTCCATTTCGGCGTCAACGGGCGCTGGACCTCGCGCTACCTCGACCTCGAGCGCAACCAGCGGCAGGCGTTCTCGTCGCCCGTGGAAGTCGAACTGGTGCTCGGGCCCGATGACGCGCTGTACTACGCCAGCAGCGGCGTCGAATGGAACCCCGTGGGCGACATCATGTTCAGCAGCTTCGCCGACCGCCTGTTGAAGCGCCGCGGCGAAGCCGTCGAATGGTCGCAGATCGCCAAGGCCACGGGCGACGAGTTGCGCGACCTCGTGTTCGAGTACGTTCTGCAGATCCTCAAGGGCGCGCCCGGCGCGTCACTGGCGCTCGGCATCGAGAACGACCCGATCGGGCTGAAGCAGCCCAAGCCGCTGGACCAGCCCGACGGCACGAACCCGATCAAGATGGACCCGACCGAGCCGGACGACGTGGTCGAGGTGGCGGTGGATGCCTCCGCCGCAACCTTCGCCCATGCCGAGGGACAGCAGTCGGTGCTCTCGGTCGAGGTCACCGGCAAGAAGGACTACGTGCTCGAAGGCAAGGTGGAGATCGCGCGCCAGTTTCCCAAGTAGCGCGCCGACCGGCTCGCGCCGCGGCCTACGCCGCCTGCCATTCCTGGGTGTCGAAGCCGGTGTAGCAGATCGTGGCCTGCCCGGCGACGATGGGCTCGAAGCGCACCTTGCCGTTGGCGTCTGTCGTGCCGATGCGCAGGCTCTGGTCGGGCAGGCGGATGCGATAGGGCTCGCCGGGAACGGGGTTCCCGTCGGGGTCCACGAGCTCGAACTCGATCCAGTGTGGATCGGCGGCCGAACAAGGCTGCACCACCGGCTGGTTCGGCGCCGTGTCGCCCAGCGCCTGCATCTGTGAAGTCCTGATCGTCAGCATCGCTGAACGCCCCCTTCTTCGAAGAAGAAATCACCCGCTTCCGGCAGGCCGCCTGCATCCTCTCACATTCACGGCCCGTCCGGTCGGGGCCGGTGCCTGCTCGATCGGCCGATGCCGCAGCGACGGCCGCGTGCAACGGACGTGGCGGCGAGATCAAACATAATCCTGTGACTTGTCGCACAGCCCGGGACGCAGGCTGCGAAGTCGGCGCGACTGAGCCGGTCCGCACGAATGGGCCTGCCCCAGCATGAATCGGTCTCCAGCGCCGCAAACCGTGACCATCACCCAGAACACCGATCCCCTTGCCGCTGGCCGGCCCTCCGCGGCCAGGTCGATGCTGGCCGGCCTCACCCTGGCGGCTTTGGGCGTCGTCTACGGCGACATCGGCACCAGCCCGCTGTATTCCCTGCGCGAGGTGTTCCATATCGAACACCACATTCCGCTGACGCACCCCAACATCCTGGGCGTGCTGTCGCTGATCTTCTGGACGCTGACGATCGTCATCTCGTTCAAGTACGTCTTGCTGATCCTGCGCGCCGACAACCACGGCGAGGGCGGCCTGATCGCGATGCTGGCGCTGGCGACGAGCGCCGTGCGCGGCCGCCCGGGCTTGCGCCGCGTGCTGATGGGGGTGGGCATGTTCGGCACCGCGATCTTCTTCGGCGACGCGGTCATCACGCCCGCCATGACCGTGCTCGGTGCGGTCGAGGGCATCCAGGTCTACGCGCCGCAATACGAACACGCGATCGTGCCCTTGACGCTGCTCGTGTTGACCGGCCTGTTCTCGGTCCAGCGCTTCGGCACTGCCAGCGTGGGCAAGGCCTTCGGCCCGGTGATGCTGGTCTGGATCGTCAGCATCACGCTGCTCGGCTTGCCCAAGATCGTGGCCAACCCGCAGGTCTTGTGGGCCGTCAACCCGGTCCATGCCATCGAGTTTGCGCTGAACTACCGGGGCCTGGCCTTCGTCGCGCTGGGCGCGGTGGTGCTGGTGGTCACGGGCGGCGAGGCGCTCTACGCCGACCTCGGACACTTCGGCAAGAAGCCCATCCGCATCGCCTGGTACGGCATCGTCGCGCCGGCCCTGGTGATCAACTATTTCGGGCAGGGCGCGATGCTGCTGCAGGATCCGGAAGCGATCCAGAATCCCTTCTTCAGGCTCGCGCCGTCCTGGGCCGAGGTGCCGCTCTTCCTGCTCGCGACGCTGGCGGCAATCGTCGCCTCGCAGGCGCTGATCACGGCCGCGTTCTCAGTGACCAAGCAGGCCATCCAGCTCGGCATGCTGCCGCGCATGCGCGTGCTGCACACCTCCGTGCGCGACACCGGGCAGATCTTCGTTCCGTTCGTTAACTGGGGTCTCTACGTCTTCGTGGTGATGGCGGTGGTCTTCTTCGGCTCGTCCAGCCGCCTGGCTGCCGCCTACGGCGTTGCGGTGACGATCGACATGTCGATCACGACCCTGATGACCTTCTTCGTCATCCGCTACGGCTGGCGGCTGCCGCTGCTCCTGTCGCTCGCCGCAACGGGCTTCTTCTTCACCATCGATCTTGCCTTCCTCGCCTCCAATCTGCTGAAGATCGCCTCGGGTGGCTGGTTCCCGCTCTTCCTGGGCATCGGCATGTTCACCTTGGTGCTGACCTGGAAGCAGGGGCGAAGCCTGGTGGCGGAGCGCCTGCGCGAGGATTCGATCGAGCTCGTGCCGTTCCTCGAATCGGTGTTCCTCAACCCGCCCACGCGCGTTGCCGGCACCGCCGTCTTTCTTGCGCCCGAAAGCGGGCTGACGCCGATTGCCCTGATCCACAACCTCAAGCACAACAAGGTGCTGCACGAGCAGAACCTCTTCGTCACGGTGCGCCACCACGAAGTGCCCTGGATCGGCTTCGACAAGCGCGTCGAAGCCAAGTCGCTGGGGCACGACTGCTGGCAGATCCTGCTGAACTTCGGCTTCAAGAACGACCCGGACGTGCCGCAGGCGCTCGAACTGGTCAAGCGCCGCGGGATCGAGCTCGACCCGATGGACACGAGCTACTTCCTGAGCCGCGACATCGTCATTCCCACGGTCGGCGAAGGCATGGCCTTGTGGCGCGAAAAGCTCTTTGCCAGCATGCATCGAAATGCCGCGGGCGCGGCCGACTTCCTGAACCTTCCGACCAACCGCGTGGTCGAGCTGGGCGCGAAGGTCGAGATCTGAAGCCACCGCCCGAATTCGAACTGCGGCGCGGGCTGCACCGGCGGCCAACGGCGACGGGCGTCGCCACCGCCGGTCGAATCGATCAGCTCAGGTGCGCGCTCACGAGCTTGGTCATCTCGAACATCGTGACCTGGTCCTTGCCGAAGACGGGCTGAAGCTTGGCATCCGCATTGATCAGGGTGCGCTTGTTCGCGTCCTGCAGATTGTTGGCCTTGATGTACACCCACAGGCGCTTGACCACCTCCGTGCGCGCAACGGCCTCGGCGCCGATGACGGCGGCAAGCGCCGGGCTGGGGGTCATGGGCTTGGCGAATGCAGCGCTGGGCGCGCGCTTCTTTGCCGCGGGCTTGTTCGGGGTCGACTGAGCAGTGATGGTGAATCTCCAGATGGGGGAAGGGGCGGCGATGATAAGCACACGCGGATCCGGGCACGGAAAAGCCCATGCGGCGAATGCCCTGTGCCGAGCCGAGGCGGGGTTCGCTCGGCGCGCGGATCTGCGGCTACAGTGCCGCCTCATGCGCACTCGCGACCCGTCGCGGCCGGCTCGCCACCGCCATCACGTCTATGTCGTCGAGTTGCACGACCGCGTCTGGAACGAGGCACGGTTTCGCAGGGCGAACCCCGACTACCGCCTGGGCAAGCCTTTCGTCTACGTCGGCATGACGGGGCTGGACCCCGACCTCCGGTTCGACAAGCACAAGGCCGGCGTCAAGGCCAACCGCTTCGTCTTCGAATACGGTCTGCGCCTGCTGCCGGCGCTCTACGCCGTCTACAACCCGATGCCTTACGAGGCCGCGCGCGAGATGGAGGTCGAGCTGGCTATCGGCTTGCGCGAGGCGGGGTACGGTGTGTGGCAGGCCTGATCGCTCGCAGGCTGCAGCACGATCGCTGCGCCCGCCGCCCTGCCCGTGCGCAGCGCCTCAGTCGCGCGCGTCGTGATCGGCGTCGCGGTCGATGCGGTCTTCGGCCGACGCCACGACGACGCCCTTGTTCGCATCGACCTGGACGTCATACGCCTTGCCGTGCGCGACCAGTTCGACGTCGAAGACCCGGCCGTGGTCACGGCTGGATTCGTATTCGGCGCGTGACGCCTTCGATCCGGGAATGTGCCGTTCGGCCGCGCTGACGGCCTGGGCGAGACTGATCTGCGCCTGCTCCACCGCGAAGGCGTCGTTCTCGGTCGCGGCGCGAACCGACACGACGGCCACGCCGGTGAAGACGACTGCCGCTGCGGCGGCGATCACTGGGATGCGAATTCGCATGATGGATTTCCTCGATTGGCAATGCGCGGAATGGCGCAGGCCGGATCCTCGGCCTCGAGCCTTAGCCATGACATAGCTGCATTCGAAGGCCGCCTGCAGACTCGCAATCAGCATCTGCATGGCAATGGCAATGGCAATGGCAATGGCAATGGCAGCGAGAATCATGCCCATCAGTCGCTGTGCAATGGCGGCGACGCTCGACGAAAGCTGGCGCGCCAGATACCGTGCCGAGAAAAGGCGGGCCGCCGGCGAGGCGAAAATCGTTCACGCTCACACCGAAGGCGGCCAGGAGGGCGCGCCCGACGCGCCGCAAAGACGACGCATCCGAGCGTGACGCCGACGAAGGCCACGACCGCGACCCGCCGCCTTTCGACATCGGAGCATCTTCCGGAGAGGGACAGGACGACGGGACTGTTCGCGAACGCGGATTCGCGATTGCGAACAGCGCCGCGAAAGCCTTGCCGGCAATGGACCGCTCGAGCGCCATGAGATCGACCTCCTGATGCCGGGCCGGTGATCGCGCGAATTCTCACTTCAGCCCCGTGGCGGGGCCCATCTTCGCCTGGCCCGATTCAACCGCGCGTCGCTTCGGGAGGACGCCGGAACGGATCCGTCGCCGCGCTGAACTCGGCGACGGCTCTGGCGATCTCATCGAGCCCGGCGGCGGCCGCATCCCACTGCGATCGATTTGCCCGTTCCTGCAGCGCCTCGCAGGTGCGCGCCACCGTGATCGCGCCCTCGGACCGCGCCGACCCCAACAGGCGATGAAGCGGCCGGGCCACCTGCGCGCTGTCGCGCAGCATGCAGGCAGTGCGCAACGCCGCGAAATCACTCTCGGCCGAAGCGACGAAGGTGTCGAGGATGCGCGCCACGACACCCGGATCGCCGACCAGCGCCTTCAGCACCTTGTCGTCGAAGGCCTGCGGCTGCGGCTCATCGGCGAGCGCGCCGCCGAGCCGGTCCTCGCGGGCGCGGATCGCCGCTGCGAGCTCGAAGCCGTCGAGGCCCGGCATCGAGCAATCCGTGAGCAGCAACGCGTAGTCGCCGCCCACCCAGGCGCGCAAGGCCTGCGCCCCGTCCTCGGCAAAATTGGCCCTCGAACCGATGCGGCGCAATTGGGCGCGCAGCAACTCGCGATTCGCAGGGCGGTCGTCGGCCAAGAGCGCGCGCCCGCCGCACCTGGCTGCGGTCGGACTCACTTCGGGCTCGGCGGCGCTGCACGGTCAGTCGTCGCGATCAGGATCAGGCGGCCGGGCGCTGCCGCGGCGAAGAATGCGGCGTCCCCGAGTTCGACACGCAACGCCTTCAGGTCCGGATCGGTGATCACGATCAGGTCGTGTGCGGCGGCCCCGCAAAAGGCGGCCGCCGCCACATCCGATCGGGTCAGCTCGAGGCCCCAACCCTCGAGCAGTGCGGCGACCGTCGCGCCCGTCTGCGCAGCCGAAATCATCAGCAGGGCCTTCTTGCCTGCCGCCAGCGGCTCGCGCGCCGGCCCGGCGATCCGCGGCAGCGTCAGGCTGAAGCGGAATCGGCTTCCGACTCCGGGCTCGCTGTCCAGTTCGATCTGGCTGCCCATCGCCCGCGCCAGGCCCTGGCTGATGAACAGGCCGAGCTCGGTTCCAGCCGGCCGGGCCGCGCCGGGTTCACCGAGCCGCGAATAAGGCTTGAAGAGTCGCGGCCGATCGGCCAGCGAGATTCCCGGCCCCGAGTCGCTGACCGAGAAGGTGACGACCCGCGAATCGACTGCATCCTGGTCGAACCGCAGCCAGGTCGTCCATCGTCGCCGCGCTGCTGCCGTTGAAGACGAGAGGGGTGACGGCGCCGACGAGAACGAGGGCGACGGGGTTCGACGGCTGCCGGATGAGGCGGCCACCGGGCATCAGGATCGAGGTGGCGAGCAGCGGCAGCATCAGCAGGATGCGGATCGAGTCGCCGGCCTACCAGACGGCGGCGGCGATCCAGAAGTCCTCGGGCTTCACGATCCCCGCAAGAATCATCGAGGGAAGCCCGATCGCGACCCTCGCGATCGGGCTCAGCCCCGCGCCGAGCGCGATGGTCGCCCCGACCTAAACGTGCGACGCGTGAAGCCCTCGCCCCATTTCGGCCGGCCGCCGCACGGCTTCACCCGCACCGAGCCGTGGTCGCCCTCGATCACCGTCAGTTCATCCGTCCGTCCGGGCGGGCGCTGCCATCTGACGCCGCGGTACGACGTGCTGTCGGCGCATCCGGTGCCGGGCGAGGGACCCTCGAAGATCTCGCCTTTCAGGGCCAGGATGGCCATGGCGGTCGGGTCGAGAATCGTGCAATGGTAGGTGCGGCACCTGCATCGCCTGCATCGGCTTGCCGTCGGCGCGCGCCACGATCTGGAAATATCAGCAGGCCGCGGGCCGAGAGGTGCCGCGCAGCCCCTTGCGCCAACCCCGTGCAAGATGCCCAGGGCGCGATGTGAATCATGTTGGCGCAGACGACCGCTTCGACCTGTGCCGGCACGCCGGGCCAATTCGCTTGACACACGTCGAGCTGCAGCGGCGCGAGTGCGCGATCCAGCCCCGCGCACCATGAACCGCCCCGGGTTTTGAGGAGGCTCCAACCTTTGAGAGGATGGAGCCATGAAGAAGTCAGTCAAGTTTTCACCCGAGGTCCAGGAGCGGGCCGTGCGGATGGTCGTGGAGGCGCAAGGCCAATACGACTCGCAGTGGGCCGCTATCGAGTCCATCGCGGCCATGATCGGCTGCACAGCCGAGACGCTGCGCCGCTGGGTGCGCCAGCATGAGCGCGACACCGGCCAGCGCGAGGGACCGACGACGGCCGAGGCGCAGCGCATCAAGGAGTTGGAGCGCGAGAACCGCGAGCTGCGCAAGGCCAACGAGATCCTGAAGCTGGCCAGCGCGTTTTTCGCCCAGGCGG
Source organism: Burkholderiales bacterium (assembly GCA_028868875.1). GTDB lineage: Bacteria > Pseudomonadota > Gammaproteobacteria > Burkholderiales > Burkholderiaceae_C > Rubrivivax. Next base: position 27,953 of record JAGWTS010000011.1, read on the forward strand.
AGCTCGACCGCCGGCTGAAGTGATGAGGGCGTTCGTCGACCAGCACCGCGACGTCCATGGGGTCGAGCCGATCTGCCGGGTGCTGCAGATCGCCCCATCGGGCTACAGGCGCCATGCGGCCAGGCTGCGCACGCCGGCGTTGTGCAGCCAACGCGCCCAGCGCGACGCGACCATGGCGCCGCACATCGAGCGCGTGTGGCGCGCCAACCTGCAGGTCTACGGCGCGAAGAAGGTCTGGAGGCAACTCCACCGCGAAGGCCATGCGGTGGCCCGCTGCACGGTCGAGCGGCTGATGCGCCGCCAAGGGCTGCGTGGCGTGATCCGCGGCAAGGTCGTGCGCACCACGATCCCCGATCCGAAGGCGCCATGCCCGCTGGACAAGGTCAATCGGAAGTTCAAGGCTGACAGGCCGAACCAGCTCTGGGTCTCGGACTTCACCTACGTGTCGACCTGGCAAGGCTGGCTGTACGTGGCCTTCGTGATCGACGTCTTCGCCCGGCGCATCGTCGGCTGGCGGGTGAGCAGCTCGATGCACACCGACTTCGTGCTCGATGCGCTGGAGCAGGCGCTGTACGCGCGCCAGCCCGAGCGCGACAGCAGCCTAGTCCACCACTCCGACCGCGGGAGCCAGTACGTCTCGATCCGCTACAGCGAGCGGCTGGCCGAGGCCGGCATCGAGCCTTCGGTGGGTAGCCGGGGCGACAGCTACGACAACGCCCTGGCCGAGACGATCAACGGGTTGTACAAGGCCGAGCTGATCCACCGCCGGGCGCCCTGGAAGACCAAGGAATCGGTCGAACTGGCAACCCTGGAATGGGTCTCCTGGTTCAACCACCACCGGCTGCTCGAACCCATCGGCCATGTACCGCCAGCGGAGTTCGAGGACGCCTACTATCGTCAACTCGCCGAGTCGGCCACATCGGCCTGACTCAAACCAACGGGCCTCCACGAATCCCGGGGCGGTTCACCAGGCGGCGAACGAAGGCAGCGCCGGAGCATCGTAATCGCTCGGCAGCCAACGCCGTCCGGGCATTCCGGCGATGCAATGGGCGGCATGCTGGCCGGTGCCGCTGGCAATTTCCAGCACCAGGCCGCTGGGCGGCAAGAGGCGCTGCAGTTCAGCCAGGATGGGCGGGCCGTTGCGCTCGGCTGCGGGGCAGTTGCGGCGGGAAGTGTCGACCACCGCAGCCGCCGCACTGACAACCCACGCACGGATTCCACCCGCTTGGCGAACTCGGCCCGCAACTGCCGTCGCCCCTCGGCGACGGCGCTCGTTGGATGGCGGAGCCTGAACACGACCTGCTCCACCGACATCGTGACGACGTAACGTCCTGCGTACCGGCTGGCGCAGGCATAGGCCACCCGGTCGAGCAACTTCAGGATCGAGCCGCCGTGGACCTTGCCGGAGAAGTTGGCCAGGTCCGGCGTCATCAGCACGGTCATCGTCAGTCGATGCTTTTCCACGACCGGTCCTCGGATTCGTTCGGGTGCGACCACGCGACCCTCGCCCGCAGCGGCGTCCCATGAAGAAGACGTTGCGGTCCGCGTGCGCCAGATCGACGCCGCCACGCGCGCCTCGGCGCGCCACGCCGTCATCGTGCTGCGCGACGAAGACAAGGCCGCGGTGAGGGCGCAGCTGCGCACCCCGCTCGTGTTCTCGGTCCACGAAGCCAAGGGGCTGGAGTACCCGCACGTCGTGCTGATGGGCCTGGTCTCGGGCCAGCGCGCGGCCTATGCCGAGGTCTGCGAAGGCGTCACCCCGCAGGACCTGCAGCGCGACGAACTCGACTACCGCCGTGCGCGCGACAAGGGCGACAAGTCGCTCGAGCTCTACAAGTTCTACGTCAACGCGCTGTACGTCGCGATGACACGCGCCGTGCAAAGCCTGACCCTGGTCGAAAGCGACACCGGGCACCCGATCTTCGGGCTCCTCGGCCTCCAGGCCGGCGAGGTGCGCACCGGCGCCACGCAGGTCTCGACGAAAGAGGAATGGGCGCAGGAGGCCCGCAAGCTCGAACTCCAGGGCAAGGAAGAGCAGGCCCAGGCCATCCGCGAGACCTTCCTGCAAAGCAAGCCGGTGCCCTGGACGCCATGGAGCCGAACGCTCATCGAGGAACTGGCCCCGAAGGCGCTGGACCCCGCCAACCCGAGCAGCAAGCCGCGCCAAGCCTTGTTCGACTATGCGCTCTGGCACGGCCAGCAGCGCTGGATCGAGCGCCTGGCCGCCACCGCCTTCCTGCCCGCCAAGGGCCTGGTCGATGTCGGCAGCTTCTGCGGCGCCGGCACGACGATTCCGAGGAACATCAATCTGCCCGATTGGGACCGCATGGAGGCCCACACCCGGCGCACCGTGCAGGCCGCGCAGCAGCGCCACCTGCAGGCCTACGCCGGGAGGAACTTCAAGGACATCCTGCGCCAATGCGACGTACACGGCGTCGACCACCACACCCCGGTGGGTGCGACGCCGCTGATGCTGGCCGCGCGCGCCGGCAACCCCGCGCTGGTGCAGGCGCTGCTGGACAAGGGCGCCGACCCGGAACGCCGCGACGAGTTCGGACACACGGCCTGGCTGCAGGCGGTGAGCCGGGCGATGCAGGAGCCGGGCTTCGCCGCGACGGGCCTGGCGGCGCTCAACGACCAACTCGCGCCGGCGGTGCTGGACGTGCAGACCGCCGGGCGCCTCGTGCGCATCGAGCGTCACCAGGCCGAATACTGGGTGCTGACGCTGATGCTCGCCGGGCTGAAGACCCAGTGGTCGGGCTGCGTGCTGCGCAGCCACGAGCCGTGGAAATACGGCGACGGGTTCTTCGCCGATCAATTGCACCAGGTGCTCAAGCGGCTGCCGCCGCATCTGTGGAGCGACAAGCGGCGCAAGCGCAGCTACGTCAACCAGGTGCTCGCACGCGGGGAGATCGAGAGCAGCTACCGCCCAGCGCGGCAACTCTTCGCGCGCGCCCGCCACGGGCATTACCTGCCGAACCCGGCGATGCAGATCAGGCAGGGTGAGGGCTGGACTCCGGTGTACGACGCGTTCGGGCTCCACTGGCTCGAGGCGGGGTGTGGATCCGACGAGCCGTACATGAGAACGCCGGCCGGGGTCGTGGCGCAGTTGGAGCGGGGCGAAGCCCAGTCAGGCGCCGAGATGCCGCCTGCTGGCGTCGGGTAGGGCGGCGATTTGCCGTCGAGGAGGACTTCCCCCGCGCACTTCACTCATTTCGCCTTGACCGCGGCAGCGATGAGTGTGATGTCGTCGGCGATGCCGAAATCCGGCGGCGACGAGAACCCGAAGCGCGCGACGATCAGCATCCGCGAAGACACGATGTAGATGCGCTGCCCGAGATTGCCGCTCGCAAAGAAGCCGTCTTTTGGAAACCCCTGCCCCACCCAGCGCGCGGCGAAGGCGCTTGGCCCGTCGAGGGTCCAGAAACCTGCGCCACAAGGCTCGCCGAGCGTGGATCGACGCGACCAGGCGACCCAGCCCTCGGGCAGCAGGCGGCGCCCGTCCGGCGCGATGCCGTCGTCGAGGTAGAGGCGGCCGAAGCGGGCGAAATCGCGCGCCGTCGCATACACGCGCTCGGAGCCGACGAACACGCCGCGGCCGTCGAACTCCATCGTCACGCCGCGCATGCCGAGCGGTCGGAACAACTCCGATTCGGCGAAGGCGCGCACGCCTGCCGGCCCGCCGCCGATGACTTCGACGATGCGCCGGTCGACGAGCAGGGTATCGGCGCTGCTGTACTCGAAGACCGTTCCCGGCGGCGCCTTCGGCGGGCGCGAGGCGGCGAATCCCGCCATGTCGGGCTCGAGATACAGCATGCGCGAGACGGGATCGAAGCCGGAGCCGGTCTCCGCCGCGTCGAGCCCACTGGTCATGCGCATCGAGTCCTCGATCCGGATCGCGGCGCGGGGATCGCCGGCAGGCCATTCCCGCGCTCCGAGCGGCTGGTCGACGGCGAGACGGCCTTCGCGCACCAGCACGCCGACGAGCGCGTTCGTGAAGGATTTGGCGACGGAATAGCTGCGCAGCCGCGTGCGCACGCTGAATCCCGCCGCGTAGCGCTCGGCGACGACCCGGCCGTTCTTCACGACGACGACGGCCTTCACCTGCTTCGGCGCTGCGCCGGGCCGTTCGGCGAAGACGCGATCGAGCGCCGCGGCGATGCCGGCATCGGTCGGCGCGACCGGTGTCGGTGGCGCGAATCCGTCGTCCGCAGCCGTCTCGTCGGGCGGCGGCCCTTCGGGCAGTGGGACATCCGGCAGCGAGACATCGGACGGCGCTTGCAGCCGGCAGCCATAACCGGGCGTGAAACGAGCCGTCGCCCGCGCCAGCGGCACGAGGCGCGCGCGAACGGTCTTCGCCGGGGCATCGACCTCGTAGCGCACGAGCCGCGCTGCAAATCCCATCAGCACGCCCAGTTCCTCGGTGCGGGCGGACTCGGCGGGCCTGCCGCTGACGAATACCGCCGAGCACAAGACTTCGGCGGCGACACCGGCGCCGACCTCGGCCGCGCGGTCTGGCCTGAAGGCCACGACCGCGGCCACGGCGACTCCGAGCACCACTGCAGTCGCAATCGCCGCCACACGCATGCTTCAATCCCTCGCTGCTCTCGAACCCGGAGGATGCTGCCAGACATTTCTGCTTGCGCTGAGCGGTGGAACGTAAGCGTTCCGCGAACCCATCTTCCAAGCTGACGGCGAAGCTGAGAACCTCGTGTCTCGACTACGGACGAGCGAGGCGAAGCGAACATGGATCGACAGCAGATGGAGCGCTGCCTGGAGCAGGTGGCGGCATATCGCGCCTCTGGCCAGAAGGCCAGGGAATGGGCCGACGCCAATGGCGTGTCGGTGCGGTCAATCGCCAGCTGGTGTGCCCATTCACGGCGCTGGCGGGCCAAGCTCAACGGCATCAACCTGCCGCCCACGACGATGCCCGAAGCAGGCGGCTTCGTCGCCGCCCGCCTGGTGCCGAGTGCCGCGCCCTTGTCGGCGCACATTGAGTTCACCGCCGGGTCGATCCGACTCGATCTGCACTGGCCGGTGACCCACGCGCGCGAGCTCGCCGCGTTGCTGCAGGAGCTCGGCCGATGATCCGCGTGGACGTCATCTGGCTGGCCCTGGGCGCCAGCGACCTGCGCGGCGGCATCGACAAGCTGCTCGCCTTGGTCGTTCGCGGCTTCGCGCTCGGGGCACAGGCCCATCATGCGTACGTCTTCGCCAATCGGCGTGCCGACCGGCTCAAGGTCCTGGTCTACGACGGCGCCGGCATGTGGCTGTGCACGCGCCGTCTTCAGAGCGGCGGCTTCGTCTGGCCGCGACAAGGCAGCGGCAGCATCCATCTCACCCGCGAGCAACTCGATTGGCTCGTCGCCGGCCTGCCCTGGCAGCGCGTAGGCGCCGTCCAGCCGCCCTCCATCACGGTGGTTTGATGGGCTTCGCCTTGAGGTCCTGGCTGGTGCGATTTGTCCATTGGCGAATCTCCCTCTTCTCGCGCGCGCGTGCGCGCGAGACACTGCGCTTCATGCTCGAAGGCGCCGACGCACAGAACCCCGATGCCGCGACCCGCGGTGCCGCGGGCGAGGCGATGCTGGTCTCGCGCGAGTTGTTCGAACGCATGCAGGCCGAACTCAAGTTCGAACGCACCCGCAACGAGGCGCTGAATTTCGAGATCACGCGCCTGAAGCGCTGGCGCTTCGGCTCGTCCAGCGAGAGTCTGGATTCGAGCGAGCAGACGGTGCTGTTCGATGCCATCGTGGCCGACACCGCCCTCGAAGACCGTGCCGCCGATGACGAGCGCAAGCCGCCGCCGGCAGCACCGCGCGCCAAGCGCCAGGCCGTGCGCCAGGCGCTGCCCGCAAGCCTGCCGCGCATCGATTGCCCCCACGAGCTGACCAAGACGCACTGCGAGTGCGGCCAGCCCCTCGTGCGCGTGGGCGAAGAGATCAGCGAGCAACTCGACTGCGAGCCGGCCCGATTCTTCGTGCTGCGCCACATCCGCGGCAAGTACGCCTGCGCGTGCTGCCAGACGATCCAGGCCGAGCCGATGCCCGCGCAGATGATCGACAAGGGCATCCCGGCCCCGGGCCTGCTGGCGCAGGTCGTGGTCGCCAAGCACGACGACCATCTGCCGCTGTATCGGCAGACCGAGGTCTACGCACGCTCGGGCGTGCACATCCCGCGCTCGAGCATGGCGCAGTGGATCGGCACCTGCGGTGTTCGCCTGGCGCCGCTGGTCGAGGCGCTGAAGGACTTCATCCTGAGCCACAGCGTGATTCACGCCGACGAGACGCCGGTGTCGCTGCTCGCGCCGGGGCGCGGCAAGACCAAAAAGGCGTACATGTGGGTGTACCGCACGACGAACTTCGTGGCCAGGCGCGCGGTGCTGTTCGACTTCTGCAACAGCCGCTCGGGCGAGCATCCCCGGCGCGTGCTCGAGGGCTTCTGCCAGACGCTGGTCAGCGACGATTTCTCCGGCTATCACGCGCTGCACGCCGGCGGCGTCACGGCCGCGTTTTGCGTCGCTCATGCCAGACGCAAGCTGTTCGAGGCCCACAAGTTCAACGGCAGCGAGATTGCGGCGGGCGCCATCGCGCGGATCGCCAAGCTCTACGAGATCGAGCGCGAGGCAAAAGACCTCCAGCCCGACGAACGATTACGAATGCGCCAGCAGCTCTCGCGGCCCATCGCCGACGCCTTGCACGAGTGGCTGAGGACGCAGCGCCAGGCGCTGGCCAAGGCCGACGTCACCGCCCGTGCCATCGACTACTCGTTGAGCAACTGGAGCGCGCTCACGCGTTTCCTGGACGACGGCAACGTCCCGATCGACAACAACGCGGCCGAGAACTCGGTGCGCCCGCTGTGCGTCGGTCGGAAGAATTGGCTTTTTGTAGGCTCGCAACAGGCCGGCGAGCGCGCCGCCGCGGTCTTGAGCCTGATCGAATCGGCCAAGCTCAACGGGCACGATCCGTGGGCCTATCTCAAGGACGTCTTCGAGCGGCTGCCCACGCTCAAGCAACGCGATCTCGATCAGTTGCTGCCCCACAACTGGCGCCCGGCCGGCAACACCGCGACGCCGACGGCGAAGCCGGTCGAAGTCGCCGCGTAGTCAGCCGCCCAAGCATGCCGTCTCCGACGGCGAAAGATGGGTTCGCGGAACGCTTACGAAGCGC
>JAGWTS010000284.1 GCA_028868875.1 Burkholderiales bacterium
CGTGCCGGCGGCACCGTCGTCGTGATGGAGCAGTTCGACCCCGAGCAGTACCTGGCGCTGATCGAGAAATACCGCATCACGCATTCGCAGCTCGTGCCGACCATGTTCAGCCGCATGCTCAAGCTGCCCGAGGCGGTGCGCCGGCGTTACGACCTGTCGTCGCTGGAAGTCGCGATCCACGCCGCCGCGCCCTGCCCGGTACAGGTGAAGGAGCAGATGATCGACTGGTGGGGCCCGATCATCCTCGAGTACTACGGCGCCACCGAAGGCCTGGGCTTCACGGCCTGCGACAGCACTGAATGGCTGGCCCACCGCGGCACCGTCGGCAAGGTGCTCTTCGGCGAGCTGCACGTGCTCGACGCGGCGATGCAACCAGCCCCGCGCGGCGAGCCGGGCGAGCTCTGGTTCAAGACCGCGGCGCCCTTCACCTATTTCAACGACCCCGAGCGCACCGCGGCCACGCGCTCAGCAGACGGCACGATGACCACGGTCGGCGACGTGGGCACCCTCGACGACGACGGCTTCCTGCACCTCACCGACCGCTCGACCTTCATGATCATCTCGGGCGGGGTCAACATCTACCCGCAGGAATGCGAGAACCTGCTCGTCACCCATCCTCTGGTGGCCGACGCCGCCGTCTTCGGCGTACCCAACGAAGACCTGGGCGAGGAGGTCAAGGCCGTGGTGCAGCCGATCCCCGGTGTCGCCGCCGACGCCGAACTCGTGCGCACGCTCATCGCGTTCTGCCGCGAGCACCTCGCGCCGCTAAAGTGCCCGCGCACGGTCGACTTCATGGACCCCTTGCCGCGCCTGCCCACGGGCAAGCTCTACAAGCGCCACTTACGCGATCGCTACTGGCAAGGCCACGGCAAGAGCCGCATCGTCTGATTCCAGGGCCCTCGCCGGCCCCGATCTGACCCGGTGCGGCGGCGCTTTTCGGCCGATCGGGCCGGTCGCAGCGCCCGCATCATCGGGCCGCGGGCGGCTTGTCGCCGCCATCAGGAGACCCCTCATGGGAATGAGCATCAGCGGCGTCGGCAATGCCTGGTCGGCCCAGGCCGCGGGCGGCGTCGGCGCCAGCCGCCTCCAGCAGCGCCAGCAGAACTTCCAGGCGCTGTTCTCGGCGATTAAGGCCGGCAACCTGGGTGCCGCCCAGCAGGCCTACACCGGCCTGACCGGCTCGAAATCGCTGGCCGCCGCGACGTCGGCCGCGCGGTCCGCCAGCGCCGACGGCGCGAGCGCGTTGGCGCAGCTCGGCCAGGCCCTGCAATCCAGCAACCTCGGCCTGGCTCAGCAGATCGCGCAGCAGATGCAGTCGGGCCAGGGGGTCCATGGCGCGGGCGTCCAGGGCGCCGGCGTCGCTTCCGGCACCACCGCCACCACCGGCAACCTGCTCAACGTCAGCGCCTGAAAGACAGGGAAGCAATCGGGTAGGCTCGGGGCCATCGCCGCCGAGACCGGACCCCGACCATGCGCCAGCTGAGCGAGCAGGAATCCGCCCTGCTGAACGCCGACAACCCTCGCGCGAACGCGAACCTCAGCTACCTCCTGATCTACGACCAGGGCACGGCGCCCGGGGCCAAGCTGCGATTCAAGAGCATCCTGGCGCATATCGAGAGCCGGCTCGACCGTTCGCCGCTGTTTCGCAGCCGGCTGCAGCGGGTGCCCTTCGAGCTCGACTGCCCCTACTGGGTCGACGACGAGCATTTCGACCTCGAATACCACGTCCGCCACATCGCCCTGCCCAAGCCGGGCGACTGGCGCCAGTTCTGCATCCAGGTCTCGCGCATTCACGCGCGCTCGCTCGACCTGAATCGACCGCCCTGGGAGATCTATGTCATCGAAGGGCTGGACAGCTTCATCGACCTGCCCGCCGGCAGCTTCGCCCTGCTCGTCAAGCTGCACCAGGCGGCGCTCGGCGGACGCCGGCGCAGCGAGATCGTCGATCTGCTGCACGACCTGAGGCCGGAGCCGCTGCCAGGCCCCCCGCCCGCGCCCTGGTTCGCCGGATCCGCGCCCGATGCGCTCGACCTGATGGCCCGCAGCGCCTGGCATCTGGCGTTCTCGCCGCTGCGATGGTTCGGGCCCGTATTGCGGGTGGCGCAGGCGAGCCAGGCCTTTGCCGCCGACCTGTTGCACCCCGAGCCGAACACGGCCACGCGCTTCAACGCCGTCGTCTCGCCGCACCGGGTGTTCGACACCCGGCGCTTCCTGCGCGAGGAGGTCGAGCGCATCGCCGCACTCGTGCCCGGGGCGCGGATCGAGGACGCGCTGGCCGCGGTCTGCGCGGGCGGCCTGCGGAGCTACCTCGATGCCCAGGGCGAGCTGCCGGACCATGATCTGCAAGCCCGCGTCGAGGGCGTTCCGGGTGCGATCGACGCGCCGACACGAATGGATCCGGGCGAGGGCGAGTCCACTTCGCGCGGCCTGCACCTGGGCACGAACCTGGCCGACCCGATCGAGCGCCTGGCCGCGCTCGTCGCGCAGCAGGGCGCAGCGGCCGCGACCCCGCGCTGGGCCGCCTGCACGCTGGCCGAACTGCCCGGCCCGGACGAGCCGCAGTTCCTGCTCGGTGCGCGCATGACGTACTTCTCGGCCATCCTGCCCATTGCCGACGGGCAAGGCCTCGTGTTCGCCGTCAGCGCCTACGACGGCCGCATCATCGTCTCGCCGACCTCATGCCGCGAACTCCTTCCGGACCCCGAGGCCTTCACCCAATGCCTGCGCGACAGCTTCCAGGAATACCTGGCGCTGGCCGATCTCAGACCGGCAGCGCCGCGTGCGTCAGCGCCCGGTAGGCGGCGCCGAGCGGCCCCGAAGGCGCGAAAGGCCGCCACTGCCCTTGCGGCTGCGCCAGGCGCTCGGCCACGATCCACAGCACGGCCGCGTTGAAGCCCAGGCCGACGTGGCTGCCGGGAACGCGGATGTTCTCGCGCCGCGCCGGGTCGCCCTCGACCGTGGCCTCCTGCGGCGGCACGACGCCGTCGCTGATCGAATAAAGGCAGGACAGCGGAGCCGACAGCCCCTCCAGAGCGCGCAGGCGCCGCGCCGACGGCTGCATCGCATGCGCCGCCGGCCCCAGCGGGTGGGCAACCAGACGGTACAAGGCCCGGATCCACAGCGGCGAGGCGTTGGCCATCGGATCGATCGAGACCGGGCTGCCCAACGTGACGACCGAGCGCACGCATTCGGGAGCCTGCTGGGCGGCGGCGAGCGCGAACAACCCGCCCAGGCTCCAGCCGACGAGGCTCACCTTGCGCCCGCTCTGGTGGTGCAGGTGGCGCAGCTTCTGCGCCAGGGCCTTGGCGTGGCGCGCATGGAAGCCGACGTTGCGCCCCAGGCCCCAGGTCTGCACCGCGTAGCCGCGCCAGCGCAGAAAACGCTCGAGGCCGATCAGGCTGCGCTCCCCGCCCATGAAACCCGGCAGCAGCAGCACCGGATGGCCGTCGCCGCGCGGCGCCGTCGCGAGCAGCGGCAGCGCCGCCGGCAGCAAGGCCATCTCGCCCAGGGCGCGCCATTCGAGCGCCGAATGCAGGAGCGAGGGAGCGCCGCGGTGGGGGTGACGGGTCGCCATGATGGAGCGCCGATTGTGATCGGGGCGCAGCCAGCGACCGCGCCTGGCAACTGATATCGTCCGCGCCGATGTCCGCTCCGAGCTCCGATCCCGCCGTCCTGAGCCCTTCGATCGCGCGCCCGGCCCCCCTGCTGGACAGCGCCGGGCGCCGCGCCCTCGTCGCCGTGCTGCTCGCGGTGACGCTGGCGACGCTGGACACCGCGATCGCCAACACCGCGCTGCCCACCATCGCCGCCGAGCTGCAGGCGGCGCCAGCGGCATCGATCTGGGTCATCAACGCCTACCAGCTCGCGGTCGCCGCCACCTTGCTGCCCTTTGCCGCGCTGGGCGACCTCCACGGCCCGCGCCGCGTCTTCCTCGGCGGCCTGGGCTTCTTCACCCTCGCTTCGCTCGGCTGCGCCCTCGCGCCCAGCCTGCCGCTGCTGGCGGCGGCGCGGGCGCTGCAAGGCGCCGGCGCCGGGGCGCTGATGAGCGTCAACATCGCCTTGATCCGCCAGATCTACCCGCCCGATCGGCTCGGCCGCGGCGTCGGGATGAACGCGCTCGTGGTCGGCATCGGCTTCGCGGTCGGGCCCTCGGTGGCCTCGCTCGTGCTCGCGCTGGCGAGCTGGCCCTGGCTCTTCGCGATCAACGTGCCGCTCGGGCTCGTCGCGTTCGCGTTCGCCTCGCAGTCGCTGCCGCGCTCGGCGCCACGCGGCCATCGCTTCGATCCGCTCACGGCGCTCTTCACCTCGACCACCTTTGCCGCGCTGATCTTCGGCCTGGCCTGCGCCACCCAGCGTGAACCGGCGCCGCTGGTGGCGGCCACGCTCGCCGTCGCGCTCGTCGCCGGGGCGTTGCTGCTGCGGCGCCAGGCCGGCCATCCGGCGCCGATGCTGCCGGTCGACCTGCTGCGCCGGCCGGTGTTCGCGCTCTCGGTCGTGACCGCGCTCGCCTCGTTCTCGACCCAGGGCCTGGCCTTCGTCTCGCTGCCCTTCTTCTTCCAGGGCACGCTGCACCGCAACGCCGTCGACACGGGTCTCCTGATGACGCCCTGGCCCCTCGTCGTCGCCCTCGCCGCGCCGTTTGCCGGCCGGCTCTCGGACCGCTACCCGCCGGGGCTGCTCGGCGGCATCGGCCTGGCGATCCTGGCCGTGGGCATGGCCTCGCTCGCGCTGCTGCCGGCCCAGCCCGCGGTGGCCGACATCGTCTGGCGCATGATGGTCTGCGGCGCCGGCTTCGGCTTCTTCCAGTCACCGAACCTGAAGGCCCTGATGTCGAGCGCGCCGCCCGAACGCAGCGGCGGCGCGAGCGGCATGATCGCGATCGCGCGCATGATCGGCCAGACCACCGGCGCGGCCCTGGTGGCCTTGTGCTTCGGCTTGGCCGGCGCGCACGGGCCGATCTGGGCCCTGGCGCTGGGCGCGGGCTTCGCCGCCGCGGGCTCGCTCGCGAGCAGCGCGCGCCTCTTCGCCCGCTGAAGGCTTCAGGCCCTGGCAGAACTCCAGCGCGCCGCGTTCTCGGCCACCCCTGCCGTGAAATGCGGCAGCAGTTCCTGCGGCAGGTCGTGGCCCATGCCGGGAACGAAATCGCCGACCGCGCCGTGAATGCGCGCGACGAGGTCGTGCCCGGCCGCAACCGGGATCAGCGGATCGGACTGGCCGTGGACCACCCGCGTCGGCGCGACGATGGCGCCGAGCAGCCGGGTCCGGCTGCCGTCGGCGATCACCGCGGCCATCTGGCGCGCGGTGCCGGCCGGGTGCCAGGCGCGTTCCACCGCCAGGCGCAGGCGCTGGCGCAGGAGTTCCGGCGCTGGCGGGTAGCCCGGGCTGCCGATCAGGCGCACGAGGCGCTCGAGGTGCGCCACCACGGCCTCGGGCTCGGCGCTGGCGGGGCGCGAGAGCAGCGCCCGCTGCACCTTCAGCTCGGGCTGGGGCAGGCGGCGCGAGCCCGATGTCGTCATCATCAGGCACAGGCTGCGCACGCGCTCGGGGTACGCAGCGGCGAGGTGCTGGCCGATCATGCCGCCCATCGAGGCACCGCAGACATGGGCGCTGGCCAGGCCCAGCGCATCGAGCACGCCGATCGCATCGGCGGCCATGTCGGCGATGCGGTAGGGCGCGGCCACCGGCATGTGCATCAGGTTGCCGAGCCCGGCGAGGAGCAGGTTGGGCACGCCCAGGGCGTCGAAGCCGGTGCTGAGGCCGGCGTCGCGGTTGTCAAAGCGGATGACGCGAAAGCCCCGGGCGACGAGTTGGTCCACCCACTCCTGCGGCCAGGCGATGAGCTGCATGCCCAGGCCCATGATCAGCAGCAGCGGCTCGCCGCCGGGCGGGCCCTGGTCGTCGAGTTCGATGGCGATGCCGTTGGCGGAAACCTGCAAGCTGTAAACCCCCTGTTGCGCAGCCGGCCTCGTGCGCGTGCGACCACGGCTTCGACCGCAGACGCCGCAGCACGGCTCGCCGCGGTGCCGGCCTCGTCGGCTGCTGATTGTCGGCGCTCGGCGCGAGCGGCCGGACCGATCCTGCGGCATGCCGTTCCGCGGCCGGCCTCGGCGCAGGGCCGGAGCGCTCCCGCCAAAGGCCGTCCGAGGGTTGCGACTACCATCGCCTGTTACGGAGGAATTTCAATTTGGCGGCATCGTTGCTGACGTTCCCGGCGCGCGCACTCGCCGGCCTTGTCGTGCTGGCCGGCGCAGCCTGTCCCGGTTGGGCGAGCGCCGAAGGCGCGCTGCTGACGCGCCTCGACGGCGCCGCCATCGTCGTCGACGGTGCGCGCACGTTAGCCGCCGCAACCGGGCTCGCCGTCGGCGCCGGCAGCCTCGTCGACACGGGCGAGCACACGGCGTTGCTGCGCCTGGAATGGCCCGACCAGCGCGTCATCGACCTCGGTCCGGCGACGCGCGTCATGATCGAGCCGCCCGGCCTGCCTGCCGTGGGCGGCCAGCCCCCTCTGCTGTACCTGCTGCAAGGCTGGGCCAAGGTGTCGGTGGCGGGCCCCCGGCCCGCGGCGGCGGTCGTGATGCCGGCGCTGCAGGCGCTGCCCTTCAGCGGCGCTGCGGTGTTCTCGATCGAAGGTCGCCGCCGCAGCGTGTTCGCCGAGTCCGCTGCGCTGGACCTCGCCGAACGCGGCGCCCCGGCGCGGCTGCTGCACCTGGGGCGCGGCGCCTTCTACGACGGCAGCGCGGTGCGGCCGCGGCCCTCGGCCGAGTGGCTGCCGCGGGTGCCGAGCCCGTTCCGCGATTCGATCCCGCTGCGCGGCGCGAACGGGGTCGGTCAGGGGCGCCCGGCGCGGACCCTGCCCCCACCCGCCTACGCCGAACTGGCGCCCTGGCTCGACGCCGAACCGCTTCTGCGGCAGGAATTCCCGCGCCGCTTCGCGGCGTTCGCGCAGGACCCGGCATTTCGCCGCGCCTTGAAACAAAATCTTTCAGCGCATCCCGAGTGGGCGCGCCGGCTCGAATCCGCCCACTGAGGTCGTCCATGAAGTTGTTGGTCAAGTTCAACCTGCTGTTCCTCGCCGTGATGGTGCTCGGTCTCGTCGTGAGCGGCAGCATCAGCCGCGTCCTGCTGCAGGACAACGCCCAGGAGGAGGTGCTCGACAACGCGCGCCTGCTGATGGAGAAGGCACTCGCGGTGCGCAACTACACCTCGACCCAGATCACGAAGCTGCTGGCGACGCAGATGAAGTACGAGTTCCTGCCGCAGTCGGTGCCGAGCTACTCGGCGGTGGAGGTGATGGGCGCACAGAACTCGGCCTACTCCGAGTTCGCCTACAAGGAAGCGACGCTCAACCCCACCAACCCGCGCGACCGCGCCGCCGGCTGGGAGGTCGATGTCGTCAACCAGTTCCGCAACAATGCCGACCTGAAGGAAGCCAGCGGCGTGCGCGACACCGCGACCGGCCCCTCGCTCTGGATCGCACGCCCTCTGCGCATCAAGGACCCGGCCTGCCTCGCCTGCCACAGCAGCGTCGACGCCGCGCCCAGGACCATGATCGACCGCTACGGCACCGCCAACGGCTTCGGCTGGAATCTCAACGAGGTGGTCGGCGCCCAGGTGATCTCGGTGCCCATGTCGGTGCCGCTGGCGCGCGCCGGGCGCTCGCTGCGCATCTTCATGCTCTCGCAGATTGCGGTCTTCGTCGCCGTCGGCGTCGTGCTGAACCTGATGATCTGGTTCGTCATCGTGCGTCCGGTGACGCGCCTGTCCTCGCTCGCCGACCGCGTGAGCCAGGGCGACCTCGAGGCGCCCGAGTTCAGCAGCGGCAGCCGCGACGAGATCGGGGTGCTGGCCTCGTCGTTCTCGCGCATGCGCGCCAGCGTCGTCCAGGCCATGCGCATGCTCGACAGCTGAGGCGGCGATGGCGGCGACGAAGCTCCCGGAACGGCTGGGCAAGTACCGCGTCACCGCCGTCCTCGGCGAGGGTGCGATGGGCGTGGTCTACAAGGGCTTCGATCCCGGCATCGGCCGCGTCGTGGCCTTGAAGACGATCCGCCGCGACCTCGGCAGCGGCAGCGAAGCCGCGATGAGCGAGCGCCGCTTTCGCAACGAGGCCCAGGCCGCGGGGCGGCTCTCGCACCCGGGCATCGTCGCCGTCTACGACTTCGGCGACGAAG
>JAGWTS010000569.1 GCA_028868875.1 Burkholderiales bacterium
TGGCCGGCCAGGTGCTGCTCGACCTGGCGCTCGGTCTCGACGACGAAGGCCAGGCTCAGCGGGTCGCCCAGCCGCCCCGCCGCCAGGCCGATGCCGAAGGCGCCGGCGTACCACAGCGGGTTGAGCCAGCTTGCGCGGCTGCCGAGTTCGGCCAGGCGCTGCCCGGTCCAGGCCAGGTGATCGGTCTCTTCGCGCGCGGCCTGCAGCATCTGCTGGCGCAGCGCCGGCGTCCGCGCCGTCAGGGCCTGCGCCTGGTAGAGCGCCTGGGCACAGACTTCGCCCACGTGGTTGACGCGCATCAGCGCGCCCGACAGGCGCCGATCCTCGGCGCCGAGGGCGTCGACGGGCAGCGTCGTCGCCGGGTTGGCGCGCCGGGCATGCACGGCACCGGCCATCGTCCGCAGCGCGTTGTCGAAACTGGCGATCAGGGTATCTACGCGGTCCATCGGTCGCGGGCGAGCATAGCCGATCGACTGCTTTGATGACGGTTTGCCCGCACGTTGTTGTCAGGCAACAGGGTGTGTCGATTTCAGGGCCAAGCCTTGGCATCCGCGACGGCGCTCTGGTGCAATAGGCCCAACTTCCGCTGAGGAGGTTAGCCTGATCGGCCCTGTCAGGGTGACGTCCATGATCGGGACCTCTTGTTCAACCTAGGAGATAGTCGCAATGAAAAAATCACTGCTCGCCCTGGCAGCGCTGACCGCGTTCGCAGGCGCGGCTTCGGCCCAATCGTCGGTCACCTTGTTCGGCATCGTTGACGCCAACGTTCGCAGCGTCGACAACGGTCCGGCAGGCAAGCTTCGCACCCAAAGCACCGACGGCATGTCGTCCAGCCGCTTCGGCGTGCGCGGCATCGAAGACCTGGGCGGCGGCCTGAAGGCCGGCTTCTGGCTCGAAGGTGCGCTCGGTGCCGACACGGGCGGCGGCGCCCCCTCGGTGGGCAACGGCGGCTCGGCGCTCACCTGGCAGCGTCGTTCGACCGTCAGCCTGATGGGTGACTTCGGCGAGATCCGCCTCGGTCGCGACTACACGCCGACCTTCCTGAACATCGTCTCATTCGACCCGTTCAACTACGTCGGCGTGGCCACGATCGCCAACACCCGCAGCCTGAATGTCGGCTCGGCCGGCGTCAACGGCGATGTTCGCGCCAACAACCAAGTCAGCTACTTCCTGCCGTCGCTGGGTGGCGTCTACGGCCAGGTTTCGGTGTCGGCCGGCGAAGGCGTCACCAGCGCCTACAACAAGTCGTACGGTGGTCGCATCGGCTACGCGGCCGGCCCGATCAACGTCTCCGGTGCCTACCGCACCGTCCGGCAATCCGGCACGATGATCTCCGACTACAAGATCGCAAGCCTCGCCGGGTCCTACGACTTCGGCGTCGCCAAGATCAACCTGATCGGCGAGCAGACCAAGTACTCCAGCGCCAAGCAGAACCTGATCAACGGCAGCGTCGTGGTGCCGTTCGGCGCGTCGTCGATCATCCTGGCCTACACGCGCTCCACGGGCAACTCGCTCACGGTCACGGACGCGTACAAGAACAGCAACATCGGCCTCGGCT
>JAGWTS010000285.1 GCA_028868875.1 Burkholderiales bacterium
GCGGCTCGATGGTTCGCGTGAGCAGCAAGGCGAGCGTGCGCGCCGCGTTCGAGGGGTAGCAGGAGCTGAAGTCGTAGGCGGCGATCGAGCCGTCCTCGTCCAGGCCGCCGCGAAGCTCCATCAACTGGGCCGCGCCCTTGGGCTCCCAGAGATGCTCTTGTTCGCGCGTGAGCTGCACGCGCACCGGGGCGCCGGCGGCGCGCGCCAGCAAGGCGGCGTCCGCCGCCACGTCGTCGGCGCAGTTGCGGCCGTAGCAGCCGGCGCCCTCCAGCCGGATGACTTCGACGGCGGATTCGGCCACCCCCATCAGCAAGGCCAGGTCGGCGCGCAGCGCGTGCGGATACTGGGTCGCGGCCCAGACCGTGAGCGCATGCGGCCGGGCTTGTTCGCCGTGCCATTGGGCCAGCGCACAGGAGGGGCCGATCGAGGCGTGCAACTGGTAGGGCCAGACGTAGCGCGCGGCCAGGGTCTGGTCGGCGCCGGCCAGGGCGGCGTCGACCTCGCCCTCGTCGACGAGGCGACGCTCGGTCGCGGGCTGGGCGCGCAAGGCCTGTTCCAGGTCGGCGAGCGGCGGCAGTCCGGGCCAGGGTTTCCAGTGCACGCGCAGCTCGGCCGCGGCGCGCTCGGCTTCGTCTTCGCGTTCGGCCACGATGCCGACGAAGTCGCGCCGGACGACGACCTGGCGCAGGCCGGCGATGTGGGCGACCGAAGCCTCGTCGACCGATTCGAGCGTGTTGCCGATGAACTCGCCGTGGTCGGCGCTGGCGTAGGGCGGGCGCACGACGCGGCCATGCAGCATGCCGGGCAGGCGCAGGTCGTGGACGAAGACGGCCTCGCCGAAGGCCTTGGCCGGAATGTCCACACGCGGCTGCTCGCGGCCGACGAGTCGGTAGTCGGCGGGGTTCTTGGTCGCCGCCCCGAGGTCCAGGCGCAGTTCGAAGCGCTGGCCGGTGAGCAGCTCGCCGTAGCTGAGCGCGGCCGTCCCCGCGCGGTCGTGGACGAGGCCTTCGTCGACCGCCAGGTCGCAAGCCGCCAGCCCCAGCTGCGAGGCCGCCCGCTCGACCAGAAAAGCCCGGGCTTGCGCCGCGGCGTGGCGCAGCGGAACGGCGTGGACCTGGGTCGAGGCGCTCGCGATCGTTGGGCCCTGGTTGGGGGCGCGCGCGCTGTCGCCGAGCACCATCTCGACACGCTCGAAGGCGACGTCCAGTTCCTCAGCGACGATCTGCGCCAGCGCGGTCCGGATGCCGGTGCCGAGGTCGACGTGGCCGTTCAGCGCCACCACCGAGCCGTCGGCCCAGACCGCGAGCAGTACCTCGGGGCCCTCGGCCGGGTCGGCCGCGACGAGGGGCGGCTGGCCCGGTGCCGGCGGCGGCGCCGCGGGCGGCTCGCGCAGGACCAGAAGCACTTCCTGCGCCGCGAGGAAATCGCGCCGAAGGCGCAGTTCGGCAAGGCGGCCGGCGGCGTTCATGCCGGTTTCGGCGCTGCCGCTTTGGCCGCGCGCAGAACGGCGCGCAGGATCTCGACGTGGGTGCCGCAACGGCACAGGTTGCCGGCCAGCGCCGCGCGCACCTGGGCTTCGTCGGGCTGGGGCTGCGCGGCCAGCAGCGCGACCGCGCTGATGATCATGCCGTTGAGGCAATAGCCGCATTGCGCGGCCTGCTCGTCGATGAAGGCCTGCTGCACCGGGTGCGGCGCGCGCGCATCGCCCAAGCCATCGAGCGTGGTGATGGCGCGGCCTTGCATCGCGCGCGCCGGGATCACGCAGGCACGCGCGGCGATGCCGTCGACCAGCACGTTGCAGGCACCGCATTCGCCGAGGCCGCAACCGTATTTCGGGCCGTTCAGGCCGAGGTCGTGGCGCAGCACCGCGAGCAGGCTCGCCTTCGGCGGTGCCTGGAGCCGATGCTCCCGGCCGTTGACGCAGAGCGTGAACGTCGCGGCGCGCGCGGGCTCTTCGTGCACGGTCAGCCGCCGCCTCGGCCCAGGTTGCGCGCATGAAAGCGCAGGTGGTCCTCGACGAAGCTGGCGATGAAGAAATAGCCGTGGTCGTAGCCGGCGTGGCGGCGCAGGGTCAGCGGCTGGCCCGCGCTTACGCAGGCGGCTTCGAAGGCTTCGGGGTGCAACTGCGAGGCCAGAAACTTGTCTGCCAGGCCCTGGTCGATGAGGATGCCGTCCGGGAAGGGGCAGTGCGCCTCGCGCATCAGCGCGCTCGCGTCGTGGGCCTTCCAGACCTGCGGGTCGGCGCCGAGGAAGCCGCCGAAGGCCTTGCGGCCCCAGGGGCAGTCGGACGGTGCCGCGATCGGCGCAAAGGCCGAGAGCGAGCGGTACTGCCCTGGATGGCGCAGCGCCAGCGTCAGCGCGCCATGGCCGCCCATCGAATGGCCGAAGAGGCCGCAGCGCGCGGGGTCGGCGCCGAAGCGCTCGACGGCGGCCGTGTGCAGGTCGGCGCAGACGTAGCTCTCCATCCGGAAGTGGCGCGACCAGGGCTCGACCGTCGCGTCGAGGTAGAAGCCGGCGCCGCTGCCGAATTCCCAGTCGGCGTCCTCGCCCGCGATGCCGGTGCGCCGCGGGCTGGTGTCGGGCGCAATCAGCATCAGCCCGAGTTCGGCCGCCACGCGCTGCGCGCCCGCCTTGATCGCGAAGGTCTCTTCCGTGCAGGTGAGGCCGGCGAGATAGAACAGCGTCGGCAGTGCCTGGCCCGCCGGCGACGCGGGGCGGAAGACCGAGAATTGCATTGGCGTGCCGGTGGCGCGCGAGGCGTGGCGGTAAAAGCCCTGCACGCCGCCGAAGCAGGCGTGCTCTGAGATCGTCTCGATGGTCATGGAGTTTCGCGGCAGGGTCAGCATCGAGCAAGGCGGCTCGTCGCGCGAGCGTCCTCGGTCCTGGCGCTCCGGGACCGAAGGGGCGGGCCCGCTCATCCGGGATGATGCAGCACCTCGGGCACGAGGGTGGCAGGCGGGGTGTTGCGGCTGCGCCCGCAGCGCACGATGCCGTCGATCATCACCATGCCGATGCCGGGGAGGTCGCCCAGCGTCAGGCTCTCGAGCAAGGTGCGTCCGGCACTGCCCTGGGCGCGGTCCATGAAGACGAAGTCCGCTGCGCGGCCGGGTTCGATGAGCCCGCAATTGAGCTGGCGCAGGCGCGCCGTGTTGCCGGTGGCAAAGCAGATGGCGAGTTCCGGCGGCACTCCGCCCAGGCTGGCGAGCAGCGCGATCACGCGCAAGATGCCCAGCGGTTGCACGCCCGAGCCCGCCGGGCCGTCGGTGCCCAGGATCACGCGGTGCGGGCACTTCAGCTGTAGCGCGGCCTGGGCCGCGGCGATGGCGACGCGCTCGTTGCCGTTGTGCACGATCTCGATGGCGCGCCGGCTCTTCTCGCACAGCTCGCAGACATGGGCCTCGGGCAGCGCGGTGTGGCCGCCGTTGATGTGGCCGATGATGTCGGCGTCGGCCTCGAGCACCACGTCCTTGTCGATCAGGCCCGAGCCCGCGATCGACGGCCCGCCCGTGTGGATCGTGCTCTGGATGCCGTTCTTGCGCGCCCAGGCGACCATCGTCGCCGCCTCGGTGCCGCCCTTGACCGAACCCAGGCCGATCTCGCCCAGCAGCTTGACGCCGGACTGGGCGAGTTCGGCGAAGTCGCTCTCGACCATGCCCTTCTCGATCACGGGCGCGCCTGCCAGCACCTTGACGCCGCCGGGGCGGAAGTTGTCGAAGGCGCGCTGCGCGGCGATGGCCAGCGCCTTCAGGCCGACGATGTCCTTGGGCCGGCCCGGCACGTGGACCTCGCCGGCTGAGACCATCGTCGTCACGCCGCCGTGCATCGAGGAATCGATCCAGCCGAGCTGGCCCTGGCGCGGCGTCCAGTCGCCGAAGGCCGGGTGCACGTGGCTGTCGATGAGGCCGGGAGCCACGGCGCAGCCGTGGGCGTCGATGACGACGTCGGCGCCGGCGATGTCGCAGTCGGCCTGTTTGCCGACCGCGACGATGAGGCCATCGACCACGACCAGGGTGTCGGCGTCGAGTTGAGGACGATCGATGTCGCCGCTGAGCATCAGCCCGATGTTGCGGATCACGACCTTGCCGGAGGCGGCGGCGCTTGCAGCTTGTGCCATGGGGAAATCTCCTTTCGGGAAGCCGCCTTCAGAGGACGGCCGGTGGGGTGGCGGCGACGGTGCGCAGCACGGTGTCTGCCATGAACGCTTCCCAATGCGCGTGCGCCGGCGGCGTCGCCAGCTTCTCGCCCAGGAAGGCCGACAGGGTGTAGCGGTTGGAGCAGTAGAAGTAGCCCATCGCGGCGACGAGCAGGTAGATATCGCGCGCCGTCACGTCGCTGCGGAACAGGCCCCGGGCCGCGCCGCTCGCGAGCACGCGCGCGATCACGTCGACCGCGGGCGACGAATACTCGCGCGCTCCCATCAGCTTGCCGATGTGCTTGCCGCGGTGCAGGTTCTCGCTGTTGAGCAGCGTGATGAACTCCGGGTGGCGGCGGTAGTAGTTCCACATGAAGCTCACCACCGCGCGCAGCGACTCGACCGGGCGCTCGAGGTCGATCTCGAGCTCGGCTTCGGCGACGTTGAAGCGGCGGTAGATCTCGCCCAGCACCGCGGCGAACAGCCCTTCCTTGTTGCCGAAGTAGTAGTAGATCATCCGGTCGTGCGAGTTCGCGGTCTTGGAGATCTGCTCGACGCGCCCGCCTGCGTAGCCGTTCTTGGCGAACTCGGCGATCGCCGCGCGCAGGATGGCCTCGCGCGTCGCCTGGGCCGAGGCCTCGCGCACGCCGGTGCGCTGGGCCGGCGCGAGGCGCGGCCGGCGCGCCGGCGCGGCCGCGGGACTCATGCCGGGGTCCCCGGCGCGGTGTGGGACGAGGCGCGTCGCCCGCCAGTCATGGATCGAGGCCCTCGAGCTTGTTCTTCGCGTCGCGCCAGCGCTCGGCCTCGGGCAGCGGTTCCTGGCGCTTGGTGATGACGGGCCACTGGCGCGAGCGGTCTTCGTTGAGCGCGACGAAGGGCTCGAACTCGGGCGGCAGGTCGCCGTCGGCGTAAATCGCATTGACCGGGCACTCGGGGATGCAGACCGCGCAATCGATGCATTCGTCGGGGTCGATGACCAGGTACAGCGGGCCTTCGTGAAAGCAGTCGACCGGGCAGACGTCGACGCAGTCAGTGTACTTGCAGCGTATGCAGGCATCGGTGACGACATGGGTCACGGGGTTCTCCTCAGGGCCCGGGGGGCGTAAAAATCCGGTTGCGGCTTCGGTTCGATTGCGCTAGATTCGCGCCTCGGTGTAGGAGTTACTACATAAAAATTGAGTGAATACTAAATCAATGAATGAAGCCCCGCAAGTCGATCGGGGCGTCGACCGAGAGACCCAGCGATGACCGAGCACACCAAGACCGACGGCCTCCCGGGAGTCGATTCCCCGCCTCTGGCGCAGGTGCTCGAGCGCGCGCGGCCGCGCAACGAGCGCATGGCCGGCGACAAGGTCGAATGCAATGCCTGCCCGGTGCTGTGCCAGATCTCGCCCGGGCGCACCGGCGCCTGCGACCGCTATGCCAACCAGGGCGGCACGCTCGTGCGCACCGACCCCGTGGTGCTGCTGCGGCGTGCGCTCGACGGCACCGCGGACAGCGGCGTCGTGGCGTTCGCGGCGCGCGGCGAAGCGCCCGCCATCGCGGCGGCAGGCGGCGCGCCCGAAATCGCACCGGCGGCCGGTGCAGCGCCCGCCGTGCCGGCAGCGGAGTGGAGCGGCAACTTCGTCGGCGCAGATTCGGTCTTCGTCACCGGCGTCGGCTCGTCGACCACCTATCCCGATTACAAGCCCGCGCCATTCATCGTCGCGTCCAGGCCGGCCGGCGTGGACCTCGTCACCGTCGTCACCGAAGGCATCTTCAGCTACTGCAGCCTGAAGGTGAAGATCGATACCGACCGCTACCTTGGCCCAGAGCAGGCCAACGTGCGCTGCAAGGGCGAGGTGGTGGGCCATGTCAGCACGATCGAATACGGCTCGCAGATGCTGTCGCTCGGCGGCGTGCACCACCTCACCGGCGGTAGCAAGAAGGAGGGCCGGGCCACCGTCGAGATGATGGAGGCGCTGGGCAACAAGCGCGCGGTCGATCTCACGATCGACGGCGGCGCCCAGCTGCAGATCCAGGCCGGCCGCGCGCCCATCGTCAACGGCGTCGAGGAGCAGCGCATGCGCGTGGGCTGCGGCTCGGCGACCGTGGGCATCTTCGCGCGCCAGCTCTGCGGCCAGGTCGACGAGGTGGTGGTCGTCGACGACCACATCACCGGCGTGCTCACCGAACACCAGGCCGGCCGCTGCCTCGACATGCCGGCTTCGGGTATCCGCATGCGCGGGCGCAAGTCGACGCCGGGGCGCTACTTCCAGGTCGCCAACCCGGGAACCGGCTGGGGCGGCACCGACATCGCCGACCCGCTGTCGATCATCGAAGGCTGGGACGCCGAGAAAGCGCGCCCGGGCCTGCGCCTGCTCATGACCTCGACCACCGGCGAGCATGCCGCCTGGTACATCCTGGACGATCAGTTGCGCCCGGTGCAACAGGACATGCCCGAGGGCATCCGCCACGTGGTCGAGCGCATCGGCGAGAACTGCGAGCCCTCGCTCACTACGGTGCTGTTCCTGGGCGGCGCAGGCGGCAGCCTGCGTGCCGGGGTCACCGAGAACCCGATCCTGCTCACGCGCTCGATCAAGCAGGCGCTGGTCAACGTCACCTGCGGCGGCGCGCCGGCCTATGTCTGGCCGGGCGGCGGCATCACGGTGATGGTCGACGTGATGCGCATGCCCGATCAGAGCTTCGGCACGGTGCCGACGCCGGCCATCGTCGCGCCGATCGAATTCACGATGCGGCTGGCCGACTACCAGGCCCTGGGCGGCCACATGGACCGCGTGCGCTCGCTCGAAGACGTGTTGCGCCACGGCGCCTGGCACAACGACGGCGCGCCCACGAGCCGGCGCTGGGCCGTGGGGGCGGCGGGCAACCCCTGGCCGCTTTCGACCACGCCCCTCCTGGGTTGAGGCCGAGCCGCACCATGCCTGCTCAACGCGCCCCCTTGTCGGAAGGCCGCTGGCATTTCCAGCACGGCCCGATCGACATCGTGATCGGCGCAGAAGGCGAGGCCGCGGCCGTGGCCGCGGCGCACGAAGCCGCCTGGGAGCGCTTCGCCGGGATCCTGGAGGAACTCGTCGCCGAACTGCCCGCGCTGCGCGAGCGCCTGGCCGGGCCCTGTCCGATGCGGGGCCCGGTGGCGCGCCGGATGTGGCAGGCCTGCCGCCCCTACAAGTCGCAATTCATCACGCCGATGGCGGCCGTGGCCGGCGCGGTGGCGCAGGAGTTGATCGGCCACTACGAGCGCGCCGGCATCGAACGTGCCTGGGTCAACAACGGCGGCGACATCGCGCTGCATCTCGCACCGGGGCGCGCGCTGCAGGTCGGCCTTTATGCCGATCTGGCTCGCCTGGACGCGCGCCAGATCCTCGAAGGCCTGCGCAGCGACGGCGCCTTCGAGGTCACGGCCGCCTCGCCGGTGCGCGGCATCGCGACCAGCGGCTGGCGCGGCCGCAGCTTCTCGCTCGGCATCGCCGACAGCGTGACCGTGCTCGCGCGCAGCGCCGCCGAAGCCGATGCCGCGGCCACCGTGATCGCCAACGCCGTCGACACCGATGACGCACGCATCCTGCGCCGGCCCGCCAGCCAGCTCCGGGACGACAGCGACCTCGGCGACCTGCAAGTCACCGTCGACGTGCCGGCGCTGCCGGCCGAGGCCGTGGTCCACGCCCTGGCCGAGGGCGAGAGAAAGGCGCGCGAGTGCCTGGCGCGTGGCCTCATCGTCGCCGCGGTGCTCACCTGCCAGGGCCGAGCCCTCGTCGTCGACGCCGAGGCCGCCGGGGACATCGCGCGGGCGTGGCCGGCACCCGGGAGGGGCCGGCTCATCGAAGCATCCAGAGGACTCCGCACATGATCGAGGTACGACGCATCCTGACCCAGGTGGAAGACATCCACCACGAATTCGGCCCGCCACCTCCGCAGCCGTTGCGCCGCGGCGCCATCGCCGCGGTCCTGACCAACCCCTTCGCGGGGCGCTACGAAGAAGCGCTGCTGCCGATGATGGACGAGCTCAA
>JAGWTS010000286.1 GCA_028868875.1 Burkholderiales bacterium
AACCTGATCCGCGGGCCGCTGTCGATCGCGCTCGGGCCGCGTTCGATCATCGGGAACCGCAACAAGATCGTTCGCGGCCCGCTCGGCGAAGTGACCGTCGGGCCAGCGCTGCTTCGCCTGGGCGAGCTGTCTTCATTCACCGCAGACCACCGCATCGACTGCACGACCAGCGTGCGGCTGGGCAGCTTCACCACCATCGCCGGCGTGGGCAGCGAGATCTGGACGCATGGCTACGTCCACGACACCGCGGGCGCGGGCCGCTATCGCATCGACGGGCGGGTGACGATAGGCAGCAACGTCTATATCGGAAGTTCCTGCATCGTCACTGCGGGAGTGCAGGTCGCCGACGGCGTCATCGTCGGCGCCGGAGCGACGATCGCGCGCAGCCTCGAGGGGCCCGCCATGTACGTGTCGGCGGCGCTGCGCCGGCTCGAAAGGCCGCCCGACCCGGAAGTTCGGGACGACCTGCAGCGGGCCCAGGATCCGCGTCTGTGCGAGCCGGTCTACGTCAAGCGACCAGGCGCGAAATGACGCTGACCCGCCTGGGCCGGCTCGCCGCGTACATCGTCAGCTTCGCCCTGGCACGCGGCGCGCTGTTCGCGGCACCCCTGTTGCTGGCCAACCTGCTCACCAGCGCCGACTACGGCCTGCTGGAGACCGCACAGGCAGCGGCCTCCCTGCTCGCCAACGTGGCGGTTTTCGGCACGGCGAGCGTCGTACCCTTGGTCCTGCTTGGACACACCCGCGCGACGACGATGGCGGGAATCGTCGCCCACCACCTGGCGCTGGTTGGAGCGTGTGCGGCGACGGGCATCGCTGCGGTCCTCGCCGGCGCTGCCCACAGCTGGGGCCTGGCGGCGCTGTTCTGCGCCGTGACCGTGATGCAGTCTTTGGGAAGTACCCATCTCAAGACCGAAGGTCGCAGCGAGGCATCGGTGCTTCTCGATGCCGGGCATTTTGGCCTGATGGCGCTCGCCGCGGGTCTCGCCCATTTCGCAGGCGCCAGCCGCGCCATGCCTTGGGTGGTGGCCGCCGCGCTGGTCTACGTCACGCTACTCGGCACGGCCTACCTGCGCTTGCTCACGCGCTTGCCGCGCAGCAGCTTGGGCCAGTGGCGTGCGGCGATCGGCCTCGGTCTGCCCCTGATGCTGGGCGGCGTCGTCACGCTTCTGGCGACGACGTCCGGCCGGCTCGGCATGGGCCTGCTTGCCGGCCCTCTGGTGGCCGCCGACTATGCCGTGCTGTCGCGCGCTGCGGCATTGCCCATCGTCGCCCACCAGCTCATCCTCGTCGCTCGCTTTCGCAACCTGTTCACGTTGCCTGCGCAGCAAGTCGAGCGCGCTGCGGCCACCATCGTCGCACTCGTCGCCGCGAGCGCTTTCGGCTTCTGGCTGCTCGCACCCTGGATCGGCCGACTTTTCGGGTCGGCCTTCGTGCACGCCTGGACCGTGCACCCGCTGCCCGGCGCCTGGATTGCGGCGCAAGCCATTCTCTGGTCCGCGATTGCGCTCAACGACCTGATGATCCTGCGCCACCAGGTGATGCACCGCATCCTCCCGGTAAGCGTTGGATTCCTGACCTTGGCACTGGGCGTAGGCTGGCTGATCATGCGCCGAGTCGGACCGACGCTCGAGCACTTCGTCTTCGCGCACGGCGTCCTGATGCTGTTGTTCTACGGCGCGCAGTCGGCGGCCATGGCGGCAGCGGGCATACGGCGAGGCCGCGTGTGGATTACCGCCGCGAGTGCGTACCTCGCGATGGTGACGCTCGCAACCGCCCTAGCATGAACGAGCGAAACATGCTGCGTGTCCTGCACCTCGGCAAGTTCTACCCCCCTGACAACGGCGGTATCGAATCGGTGACAGCGGCGCTTGCCCGCGGCGCTGCAGCGGCTGAAATGCCGACAACGGTTCTGTGCTTCGAGGAGCATGGACGGGGAGACGCACGAGACGGTGCGGTCAGAGTCCGGCGCGTGCGTGCAATAAAGGTCGCGTCGCAGCCTCTGTGCCTCGCCTACCTGCACGAGGCCGCCCGCCTGGCGCGCGACGCCGACATCGTCCACGTACATCTGCCCAACATGCTGGCCGCGCTAGCGGTGGCTCGCATCCAAGCCGGCCCACGCGTTGTCCTGCACTGGCACAGCGACGTCGTCGGCAAGGGAGCCTTGGCGCTGCTGACTCGCCCGATCGAACGCGCCATGCTGCGCCGCGCCGACAAGGTGATCTGTACTTCGCAAGCCTATGCCGACGCTTCGCTACCGCTGCGACCGTTCGCCTCCAAGGTCGTGGTAGTGCCGATCGGGGTGCCCGACGTACCCGCAAGAGTGCCCGGCAATCCAGTCCCGCCCGCCACGTTCCCGCCGGCGCTGCGCGAGCACATGCTGGGCCGCCCTCTGGTGCTGGCGGTCGGACGCCTCGTACCCTACAAGGGCTTTTCGGTACTCATCGATGCGGCAACTCGGCTGTCGACCGACGCGGCTGTAGTGATCGTCGGTGGTGGCCCGCTGGAGGCTGAGTTGAGGCAGCGCATAAGAGACAGCGGTGCCGGACGGCGCGTGATGCTGGCGGGCCGGGTGGACGACACGACCCTGGCGGCATTGCAGGCGCAGGCAAGCCTGTTCTGCATGCCCTCGATCGAGCGCTCGGAGGCCTTCGGAGTCGCGCTCATCGAGGCGATGGCACACGGGCTCGCGGTGGTCGCGACCCGGATCCCGGGGTCCGGTGTCGCGTGGGTGAATTCGGACGGTGAAACCGGCATCAACGTCGAGCCGGGCCGGCCCGAAGCGCTCGCCGACGCGATCGACGCCCTCCTGCGCGACGCCGCGAGGCGCGAGAAAATGGCCCGCGGCGCCCGAAGGCGTTACGAGGCGTTGTTCACCCAGGAGCGCTCGATCAACACCGTGCTCGCTCTGTATCGGCAACTGGCCGCTGGCGAAGTCAGCTGAGTTCAGCGGGCCCGGCCCCCCGATCGAACCGATCCCGCCAAATAAACCTCGCCCAGGCTGTCCTGAAGCTTCACGGACCTGTAGGCCGCCTGATCCAGCAGACGGCGCTGTTGAGAGTCGATGGTCTTCGCGGCCTGGAGCGGTTCTGGCCGTCAAGGAGCAGTGACCATCACGTCCACCCTGACCCTCCTGTTGCGGGGCTACTGAATTTCAGGGTTCATCGCTCCCACCCGCCGCGGCCGGTACTCCGCCACCGTCAGCGCCAGCCGCTCCCTCACCTGCAGTTCTTCCGCCCCCGAGGTGTCGCCAGCCCAGGCCAGCAAGGCCCGGATGCCGTCCGGTTCCTCGCTCAGCTGCGCGATGCGCAGCCGCGGCACCGGGGTCGGCAACGTGTCGTCCGCATCCGCCAGCAACTCCTCGTACAACTTCTCCCCCGGCCGCAGCCCCGTGAACTCGATCGCGATCTCCTGCGGCGTATGCCCCGCCAGCCGGATCAGGTCGCGCGCCAGATCCACGATCTTCACCGGCTCGCCCATGTCCAGCACCAGCACCTGTCCGCTCTCGCCGATCGCCGCCGCCTGCAGCACCAGCCGCGCCGCCTCGGGGATGGTCATGAAGTAGCGAATGATGTCCGGGTGCGTCACGGTCACCGGGCCGCCCTTGGCGATCTGCTCCTTGAACTTCGGGATCACGCTGCCGCTCGAGCCCAGCACATTGCCGAAGCGCACGGCCATGAACCGCGTCGCCCGGTGTTCGGCCGCCAATGCCGAGATCACCATCTCGGCGGCGCGCTTGGTCGCGCCCATCACGTTGGTCGGGTTCACCGCCTTGTCGGTGCTGATGAGCACGAAGCGCTCGGCCCCGGCCTCGGCCGCGGCCAGCGCCGCGTGGTAGGTGCCCAGGGTGTTGTTGCGCAGCGCGGCGGCGGCGTTCAGGTCTTCCATCAGCGGCACGTGCTTGTAGGCCGCGGCGTGGAACACCACCTGCGGCCGCCACCCGGCGAAGGTGCGGCGCAGGTGATCCAGGTCCTTCACGTCGCCGATCAGGCGCACCAGTTCCAGGCGCGGGAAGCTCTCGCCCAGCTCCTGCTCGATCGTGTAGAGGTTGAACTCCGACAGCTCGTAGAGCACGAGCCGGCGCGGCCCGAAGCGCGCCACCTGGCGGCAGAGTTCGCTGCCGATGCTGCCGCCGGCGCCGGTGATGAGCACGGTCTTGCCCGCCAGGGCCTCGGCCACGCCGGCTTCGTCGAGCTGCACCGGCTCGCGCCCGAGCAAGTCTTCGGGCTCGATGTCGCGCAGGCGCTCGATCCGGCTCTTGCCCGTGCGCAGTTCGTCGACGCTGGGCACGGTCACCACCGGCAAGCCGGTTTCGGCGGCGAGCTCGAGCGCGCGCCGGCGCTGCGCCTGGTTCGCCGAAGGCAGGGCCACGACGATGTGGGTGGCGGCGCCGCGCACGGCCTTGTCGCGGATCGATTCGAGGTCGCCCAGCACCATCGCGCCGCCGATGCGGGCGCCGCGCTTGGCCGGGTCGTCGTCGAGCAGGCCCAGGACGATCCAGCCCTGTTCGTGGATGCCGGCCAGCAGCAGCCGCGCCGCCGCGCCCGCGCCCATGACGATGGCGCGGCGGATCTCGCGCTCGCCGCCGGTGATGCGCGAGCGCGCGTGCTCGTAGAGCATGCGGTAGGCCATGCGCACGAGCACCAGCCCCATCAGGCTCACCACCGGATGCAGCGCGAGCACGGCGCGCGGCACCTGGGCCAGGCCCAGCCCCATCACCACCGCGGCCGAGACCGAGCCGGCGAAGGCGCAGCCCAGCATCAGCCGCCGCGCCTCGCCGAAGCCCGAGAAGCGCCACATGTTCTGCGGCACCTTCAGTGCAGCAAAGGTGACCAGATAGGCCGCCACCACGCCCAGCATGACCCAGCCGTCGTAGCCCGCGCGCGCGCTCAGCCAGCGCTCGAAGCCGAGCCGGAACAGGTAGGTGACGTTCCAGCAGGCGGCGATGACGAGGGCGTCCGCCGCCTGCGACAGCAGCTCGCGGTGCGGCCGCATGCGGGCCAGGAAGAGGTCCAGCCGGTGCCAGGCCGTGAGCGGGGCGGTCATGGCGCGGCCTCGCGCCCGAGGTCGCGCCAGCTCAGCACGCCGTGGTCGGCCCGCTCGTGGCTCTCGTCCCCGCCGTAGAGCAGCAGCGGCGGCGCCGCGATGGCGCCCGCCAGCTCGCGCCAGCGCCGCACCGGGCGCAGCCAGTCGTCGCTGTAGGTGGTGCCGGACTGGCACTGCACGCCGTGCAGGCGGCCGCGGTGCTCGAAGACGAGGTCCACCTCCAGCCCGTGGTTGTCGCGCCAGAAGTACAGGTCGGCGGGAAGGCCCCGATTGAAGCGGTGCTTGAGCGTCTCGGCCACGGCCCAGGTTTCGAAGACGGCGCCGCGCGCGGCGTGCAACTGCAGATCGGCCGGGCTGGCGATGCGCAGCAGGTGGCACAGCAGCCCGCTGTCCAGGAAGTAGAGCTTGGGCGTCTTCACCAGCCGCTTGCCGAAGCTGCGATGGTAGGGCGGCACGAGGGTGACGATGTGGCTGGCCTGCAGCACGGTGAGCCACTGGCGCGCGGTCGGCTGGCTGATGCCGCAGTCCGACGCCAGGCTGTTGAGGTTGAGCAGCTGGGCGCTGCGCCCGGCGCACAGGGCCAGGAAGCGCTGGAAGCTCATCAGGTTGCCGACGTTCAGCAACTGGCGCACGTCGCGCTCGAGATAGGCGGCCACGTAGGCGGCGAACCAGTGCGGCGGATCGGGCTCGCGCTGCGCCGCGTGCAGGGCCGGGTAGCCGCCGCGCCAGAGGCGCTCTTCGAGCGTCACCGCGGGGCCGGCGTCGTCGAGCTCGGGCTGCGCCAGCGGCAAGAGCGTGAGCATGCCGACGCGCCCGGCCGGCGACCGGCCGATGCCGTCCAGCAGGCCGAGGACCTGCGAGCCGGTGAGCACCCAGCGGCCCCTGGGCGGCGCGGCGTCGGCCCCGCCGAGCAGGCAGGACAGCAGGGCCGGCGCGCGCTGGGCCTCGTCCAGAAGGGCGCCCTCGGCATGGCGGGCGAGAAAGCGGCGCGGATCGGCCTGCGCCAGCTCGCGCGTGGCGGGGTCCTCGAGGTTGACGCAGGGCAAGTCGGGGAAGGCGGCGCGCGCGAGCGTCGTCTTGCCCGATTGCCGCGGGCCGGTGAGGGCCAGGACCGGGAAGCCGCGCGCCATCTGCGCGAGCGCGGCGGCTGCGTGGCGCGGGATCATGGAAGGGAGCATGGACCGAGTTTGTACAATTTCAAAGTATGACTTTGATATTGTACGGAGTGCATTCGAGGCCGACCCGCGGTCGCCTCAGTGCCAAGGATTCAGCAGGTCGGCACCCATGGGCTCGAAGTCGACAAGGTTGCACATCCCGCGCTGAGCCCAGGGCGCCGGCTACGCGCCGCCCAGGCGCCGCAGCGTCGCCCAGATCACCCCGAGGTCGCTCGCCAGCGTCGCATGCTCGGCGTACTCGGCGGCGCGGGCGAGCTTGGCGGGCAGGATCACCTCGACGTATTCGCGCTCGGGGTCGGCGGCGCGCGCGAGCCGCTCGCCCTCGTCGATGAAGGCGAGCGACGACGGGTCGGTGATGCCGGGACGCACCGAGAGCACGCGCTCGCGCAGGCCCGGCGGATACAGCGCGACGTAGCGCGGCACCTCGGGGCGCGGGCCGACGAGGCTCATCGTGCCCCGGATCACGTCGATGAGCTGCGGCAGCTCGTCCAGCCGCGTGCGGCGCAGGAAGCGGCCGGCGCGGGTGATGCGCGGGTCGGCGCCCACGGTCAGCTGCAGCCCGGGCGCGCGGTCGGCCATGGTGCGGAACTTGTGGATGCGAAACGGCACGCCGTGGCGGCCGACCCGCTGCTGGCGGAAGAACACCGGGCCGGGGCTGTCGAGCCTGATCCACAGCGCCAGCAGCGCGAGCAGCGGCGAGAGCAGCAGCAGCGCCGGCGCGGCAATGGCGAGGTCGAACAGGCGCTTGGCCAACGGCGTTTCAGGTCGCTGCCGCGGCGGCGGGCGGGTCGATGCCCGCGAACACGTCCGCCAGGCTCATCCGGGCGCCAATGCTGGCGGCCTCCACGGCGTCGCCGTCGCTCATGTCGTGCAGCACCCAGAGGTCGTCGGCACCGCGGCGGAAGGACTCGACGCGGCGCGTCTCGGGGTCGACGAGCAAGTATTCCTGCAAGGCCGGAATGCGGCGATAGAGGGCGAACTTGGCGCTGCGGTCGTAGGCCTGGGTGCCGGGCGAGAGCACCTCGACGACGAGCCTGGGGGCGCGGAAGATCAGCTCGGTGGCGAGATCGGCCGGGTCGCAGGTGACGAAGAGGTCGGGGTAGAGAACGGTGTCTTCGGCGATCTGGACCTTCATGCTTTCGACGAAGACCTGGCAAGGCGATCCGGCGAGCCCATTGCCCAGCGCACGCGCCAAATTCGCGACAACTCGCCCATGAATGCGCCGCGCGCCGACCATCGCGAACACCTCGCCGCGATGGAACTCGTGCTTCTCCGGCTGTTCGTTCTCCCAGGCCAGATAGGCCTGCAGCGTGAGCTCGGGCTGCGTTCGTGCGCTCATCGCAGGGCTCCTTCGCGTGCCCTCAGCCCAGCGCCGCCTTCACCGCCGCCACCACGCGCTCGACGTCGCCATCGCTCATGCGGGTGTAGATCGGCAGGCTCAGCATGCGCTGGTAGGCGTGTTCGCTGTGCGGGAACATCGCCGCGTCGAGGCCGTAGCGCTCGCGCCAGTAGGGGTGGCGGTGCAGCGGGATGTAATGCACGCTGCAGCCGATGCCCTGCTCGAACAGGCGCTCGATGAAGCGGTCGCGCGCGATGCCCGCGCCGTCGGCCAGGCGCAGCACGTACAGATGCCAGGCATGCAGCTCGCCCGCGGCGGGCCGAGGCGGCGTGAGCAGGGGCAGGCCGGCCAGGGCCTCGTCGTAGAGCGCGGCGATGCGCTCGCGCCGGCGCTGGAAATCGCGCGCGCGGCGCAGCTGGTGGATGCCGAGCGCGGCGGCGATGTCGGTCAGGTTGTACTTGAAGCCGGGCGCGACGATCTCGTAGTACCAGCTCGGCACGGTGGCCGTGAAGCGGTCGAAGGCGTCGCGGCTCATGCCGTGCAGCCGCATCACGC